>JAYVEP010000129.1:0-32243 GCA_043749225.1 Acidobacteriaceae bacterium | reverse complement strand
CGGCTGCTATGCTGGTAAAAATCTATCGCGAAAGGAAACAACCCCTCGACCCCTTCTCCCTACTTCCCTCAGGCTCATCTGTGGATTGGAAAAGACTGGGGGAGAGAGAATGGGGCTGGGTTACATGTGTCGGGGTAAATGGACACGTGACTGCGGTGGCCCCATCTCTAAGATCAAACGACAAAGGAGGGTTTCAGTCGGCTTTTTTCAAGATGTTTCCTGATTCTCAAGAGAACTTCTCCATGCTGGCACTTCCATTGCCAAGCAGAAAAATGGGATGTCAACCAGGCACTTTTTAAGCGTTTCATGTTTGGGACGAGCTTCTTGATTTCATCCGTGATCGGTATTGGAAATCCTGTCTTGATCCCCGCAAATGCCTCCCAGCGAGGCCCGAGAAATTTCCAAGACGCTCCCACACCGAGAAGCAAAACATCCGGATCCAAAATTTCGATTTCCTTTCGAAGCCAATCACTTGATTTGCAGTGGATGCATCCGGGTTCGCTACACTTTTGTGCGAGGGGAGCTCCGCAACTGTCGCTGCTGGGCACCCGAAAGATCTTTTTAGGTTCTTTACTTCTCTGCCCCGTTGTTCCGCGTTTTTTTGGTGGATCGACGATTTCATCCACTTTATACAAATTGCTCCATGCAATTCTTTCGATCAGACAATCCGTGTTTAAGGGAAGTAGAGCTCCAGCTATGAGAAAAGGGATCGTCCAAAACGCGGGTCCTTTGGGCTGGAGCCTGCGTAAGTTCTGTTCCACATAGTCGTTCAGGGCTTTTACCTGATCGGCCTCGCCATTTTTCCACTCTTCCAGGGTCTTCCGCCAAGGCCCATCGGGATGTTCCTTTGTTACCTTGGAACGCTCGGTCGCCCCGAAAGATTTTCCAACAAACAGAATGCGCGGATTCGAATCCCAGTAAGCCTTCCCGCACCACGGAACAAACGGCGCGCTCCATTTAGGGTCGCTGTCTTCTGCTTTCAACTTGCTATAAAACGTTTGAATCTCTTCTTGGTGACCTATCCAATTTTGGTTCTCTATGGAAAGTTGATCTGGCATTTTGGAAATCTCCAGCCTTGTGAAACATGATTGGCTTGTTTTGCAAACTCCATGCGTATTCTAGAATCGAAATGTTTCTTGTTACGCAAACCCTGGGTTCATGGCTGCCGACTTTTGCGCGGACCGGACATTTCCGTGTTTACCCCGCGTTCGCTTTCCTCGGTCGTCCTCCGAGCTTCCCGTTCGCGCGCGCAGCGGACCGTTTGGCGGCAGTACGCGACTTTCCTCCCGCAGCTCCAAGTTGCGCGGCCATCCATTTTTTCGAGCCAAAGAATCCTTCCAGCAGAGCGGGCAGGTAAAGGTCGGCATCCAGTTTTGGAAAATGCAGGCCTAGACCCGACGGCGTGATCTCAATGTGTTCCAGCTGAGCAGGCGTGGCAGATTTCAGCCCTTGCGCATCACGAGGCGAGAACCAAACGCCCAGCTTCGAACTGAGCTCAATCACCACGCGGCCATTCTTTAGGTCGTAGTAGGCACCAACGGCATGAGGAAACGCGGTAAAACGAGCGTGCGCTCGCTCTTGAGCTTTCTCGAATTCCTTAGAGGATGCCATGAATTTTCTCCCATGCACTGCAGAGTGCTAATAGATTCTCGATCAGGCACAACCGTATGCGCTTGATGTCAGATCGCGAGTATCCGAAATTCTCACGGAGTTCGACTGCCCCTTGCGCCCACCGCAAATAAAACACCGCTTCACAACCCCCGCCAACGACGTGAACGTGCGCAGGACGGTGGTCGTTGGGATAGACCACAACCCGGAGCCCGTCGAACCGTAGGACGGTCGGCATTGAGGAGATCGTAACACAAACCTAAGCGGTTGGGAATAATTCCTGGCGGCGTGCCCCCATTGAGTGTTAAGACGTTTGTGCAGAAGAGCAGATTCCTCGCTGCTCTCGGAATGACAACTCTATGTCGGGCATTCGATCGAGGGGGTCCCCGGCGCTATTTCATTTCCTGCACAAACGCTAAATTTGCCACCTGGGTCGGAATCGACTTGAACGATTTGCCCGCCAGTAGCTGCTGCTGGTCGTCCACGCTCTTCTCCCACGTCGCAAAGCTCACATTCAACGAACCCATAGCGCTCCGAATGGTGCGAGTGATGGAGATGGCGTCCTGCACGCTGGAGATTGCGCTGATTGGCGTGAAGCCGGACATCGCAATATCCACACCGGCGTTGGCAATGTCATATCCCATCTTGAATTTCTCGCCTCCGGTCATGCCTTCGTTTCCAAGTTTGGAATCTTCCAGCCCCGGATAGCGCACAAACAATCGGGTGTAATTGTTGGCAAACCTGCGCGCCTGCGGGCCTTCGATGGGAGTAAAGGACGGCAGATAAATAGGGGAGAGATAGATGTCGTGCTGGACGAGCTTCAGCTTGAGCATGCCCTTGTCGGTTTCGACTTTTTTGATGTCGGCGAGAGTTAAATCGAGGGATTCGAACGCGGCTTGACGCTCATCCGAAGACGCCACAATCATGTCGCCGAGACCGTCTTCTCCAGCAGGCTTGCTGGGCGGCTCCGCTTTTCCTTTCTTGTCATAGGTCGAAAGAAAGATTAAACGCAGGCGGTCGCGGCTCAGCTCACACTTCACCCCGTGATCTTGTTTATGGCCGCGCATTTCTGCGTAGAAAGCTACCGGCAGGCCTTGGCTGGCGACTACATCAAAGTTCTTAAGGGCCGCGCGTCCATCGTTGGCCTGTAAAAAGACGAGTCCCATCAGTTCATTGGCTTCCGCCCCGAGTGGAAACAGAGCAAGAGCGACTTGAAGACGCTCACTCGCCCGCGACAGCTGCTGTTGCGCGTAGGCAAAAGGAATGGCAAACCCTCCGACTCTGCCCTGGGCTTTGGCTCGCTCCTTCTTTTTCACGCGCGCGCGTTTGGCGCGTAAAGCGCTACGATTTTCGTCTCCGTTGAAGGTCAGATTCATCGACCGGTTGAATAAGTCGGCGACGATTTCTTCGGCGGCGTCCATCTCCTCGTCGTATTTCGCGCGTTTCGCCTCCAGCGTGCTGAGATGCAGCGCCGCTTCATCTTTGGCGCTCTGCTCGGACGCCAGCTGTTGGTAGCGAGTGAAATTCTCCTTCGCGTGATCCATGTCCCCCAACGCTTCATACAGCAGCGCCAATTTCCATTTCGTGAGCGGAAATTCCGGAGCCAGGTCACTGGCTTTTTTGAGATCGGCCAGCGCGCGATCATATTGGCGCTCCGCCAGCGAGTTGTACAACGACGCATGGAGACGGCGTACCTCTACCGCACTCGGGCCTGACAAACTCAAGAGCAACCGCAGATCGGCGATCCGCAGGTGTGCTTCTTCGGCATCCAGTGCGGCAGGCGCCATCTCCAGATATTTTTCCAGCAACTTGACGGCTTCCGTTGCCCGCCCGTTGCTCTCCGCGCAATTCGCCAGATTGAAAGTCTCCGAAGGGCTGCTGACGAGTGTGGCCTTCAGCTCAACCAGCTCATTGCACAAACTCGACCTGTGATTCGCGCTGATATTGCTGTGGGTGCTGGCTGCGGTATTTGTTTTGAGCAGCGGCGTCGGTGGCGCGGATGTGTTCGCTTCGGTGGGCGAGTCTTCCTCGCCCCCCGCATCTTCCAGGTAGGCTTCCACTCCAACGCTCTCCAAGAGGCCGTTCACTTTGTTGATCCGGTCCTTATTGCTGTCGTTGATCGAAGTCGCGTTCTCGCTGGTGGTAAAGAATGTGAGCAGCTGCAAGAGTCTTTGCTTCTGCTTCGGGTCCGCCGTACCGGCCTTCGCCTGGCTCATGTATTCATATGCTTTCCTGCGATCACCGAGCTGGTAGTAGCAAAGAGCAAGATCGTAGGCCAGCACCGACTGCGAGGCCTGCAGTTTCATCCCATCTTCCAGTGCGGCGGCCGCCTCCTTGAACTTGCGCGCATCGTAGAGCTTGCGCGAGTCGTTCAAGATATCCTTCACCCGCTTATGAATTTCTCCATCCAGATGCTTGATGGCATCCGTAACGTCTTTCATTTCGATGAGCGCCTGGGACTCGGCGAACTTTGTGCGAGCCTCCGCTAGCTGTCCGGCCTTTTGAAGCCTCTCGGCGTCCGCAGTCATTATCTTGACTTGGGCTTCGAGTTCCTTCTTCTGCGTTTTTTCCAGATTCTCCGCAGTCAAGCTGGAAGACACAAGAACTACCATGCAAAGGATCGAGCGAATGGACCGGGTTTGCATATGCCCTTTCCGGAAGCTTGTTCATTGAGTGCTGCAAAAGCTGGTATGCCTTGCATAAGCGGGACTCATCGTAAGCCGTAGGGGCCGATAAGACAACTCAATTGCATATTGCTTGCTATCTTTCGACCCGCTACCTCGTCGAACCGACTTGCCGCTCGAAAGCCATCTGAAGTATCTTCAACAGTCAACCAAATCGTCGAGGCTGCCTTATGCGTAACCGTGTTCTGTTCTTGATTCTGTTTTGCGCGTCTTCCCTCTTCTCCCAAACCGCCGCTCTCCACAGCATTGATCCCGGCGACATGAACAAGTCTGTCGATCCATGCACGGACTTCTTTGAGTACGCCAACGGCAATTGGCGCGCCCAGAATCCGATACCCGCTTCCATGACGCGCTGGAGTCGCCGCTGGCGATCGGGCGAGACGATTAAGGACGACATCAAGACGATTCTTGACGAATCGCTGGTGCTGAAAGCGCAGAAGGCTAGCCCGGAGCAGTTGATTGGCGACTACTACGGCTCCTGCCTGGATGAGAAGCGGGTGAATGCCGCCGGCATGAAGCCGCTCAAGCCGTGGCTGAAGGAAATCGACGAAGCGAAGGATAGCGCCGCCGTGCAGCATGTCATGGCCCGCCTGCACGACATTGGCGTGAGCGTGCCGTTTACGCTCGGCGGATCGCAGGATCCGCACGAGCCGACGATGATTATGGCGGACATCGCAGCGAACGCGTTGAGCCTGCCCGAGCGCGACTACTACCTCGGCGCGGAAGCGCGTTTCAAGGAAGCGCGCGACAAATTCGTCGAACACGCGACAAAGATGTTCGTGCTCTCTGGCGAAAAGCAAGAAGATGCGGCCGCCGCGGCGAAGACGATTCTGGCTATGGAAACGAAATTCGCCGAGGCTACGCTGGATCCCGCATCGTCTCGCGATCCGAACGCCAACGATCATAAGATGACTTTCGCGCAGCTGCAAACCACGGCGCCGCACATTCGTTGGCAGGATTATTTCGAGCACCTGCATCTGGCGAAAGACGTCGCTTTAAATGTGCAGGAGCCGAAGTTTCTGCAGGAAGTGGACCGCCAGATGGAATCGACTCCGCTGGCCGAATGGAAAGCATATTTGAAGTGGCAGCTCCTGAGTAGCGCCGCACCGTATCTTTCCGCGCCGTTTGTGGAGGAGAGTTTTGCTTTCAACGGTAAATACCTGAACGGAGCCACCGAAATGAAACCGCGCTGGAAACGTTGCGCGGAATCGACGGATGCGCTGTTCGGTGAAGCGCTGGGCAAGAAATATGTGGAGAAGTATTTCCCTCCCGCAGCCAAGGCCCGCATGCAGGAGATGACCAAGAACATTCTCGCGGCCATGCACGATGACATTCTGACACTGCCATGGATGGGTGAGGAAACGAAAAGGAAAGCGCTGACCAAGCTGAGTACATTCAACGTAAAGGTTGGCTACCCCGATCGCTGGAAGGACTACAGCAAGGTCGAACTCCGGCGCGATGACTTTTGGAACAACGTATTGGCGGGACGGCGCTTTAACGTCGACGACGACCGCTCGACGATTGGAAAGCCGGTGGACCGCGGGCGCTGGGGCATGACGCCTCCGACGTCGAACGCTTATTACAATCCGCTGCTGAACGAAATCGTTTTCCCCGCTGGAATTCTGGTGCCTCCGGCGTTCGACGTCAGGGCGGTGGATGCCGTGAATTATGGTGCCATCGGCGTTGTGATCGGGCACGAAATCAGCCACGGCTTCGACGATCAAGGCGCGAAGTACGATGAAAAAGGCGCGCTGACAAATTGGTGGACGGATGACGACCTGAAAAAATTCAATGACCGTGGCGCGTGCGTAGTCGGTCAGTTCGACAACTACTTCATCGAACCGGGCGTGCATCACAACGGCAAGCTGGTATTGGGCGAGAGTATTGGCGACCTCGGCGGCGCAAAAATTGCGTACCTTGCGTACCAGAAATCGTTAGAGGGCAAGCCGCGGCCTGCCGATGTAGATGGCTTCACTCCCGAGCAGCAATTCTTCATTGCTTGGGGACAGTGGCGCGGCGATGCCGTCCGCATCGAAACACAACGCGTGATGGTGCAGAACGATCCACATCCGATTGGCAAGTTTCGTGTGAACGGGCCGCTGTCGAATTTGCCGGAGTTCCAAAACACGTTCAACTGCAAGGCCGGGTCGGACATGGTGCGAGCCGAGGGGAAGCGGTGTGAGGTGTGGTAGGGGATGCACAGGGACGTTCATTCGTCTGCACGAGTATGATTTGATGAGCTGTTAAATCCTATGAGTCTGGATCCGTTTGGTTTGCTGAGCAGGTTTGACGATGACTGGTTCGCCAGTCGTGAGGCCGTAGTATTGTTTTCTTTGTCGGCAATCTCTTCCATTGCGGCCCTGGCATTGTTTGCCCACATACACCCAGCGAACATGTTGTCTTGGGCTCAACTTCCCTTGGGGCTAGTCTCTGTAGCAGGGCCTGTTGGATTAGCCCTCATTTACTTCGGGATGTGGGTCTACTGGGTACGACTGGACGATTCTGCTCCCTGGAACAAACGAGCTTGGTTCCTCATTCTGCTTTTGGGACCCTGGTTTGGTAGCTGCCTCTATTGCTTTTTCGTCTATCTTCCCCAAGTGCTGCGAAAAAACGGCAGTGTGGCCAGATGAAAACGCTCAAGAAGATGATTGCTCTTTGGGCAGCAATTCTCGCGGCGCTACTTGTTTGGGCTGTTCTCCAACCAAGACTACTGCCGGGTTGGCGTGGGGTTTCGGAGGCTCTTCCAGTTTTTGTAATTCTCTTGGCGTTGGCCACAGCTCTCTATTGCGTCGGCTGTGGTGTGCTCTGGGCGTATCGCGAGGGCATGAACCGCGCTCGGTAAGAGACTTGGTGAAGCCCAAGTGTCAGTCTGGAACTGTAAACTTTGCGGGCTGATCGGAAGGCCGGACTCGACTTCTCGGCAATTCGGCTAAATCGCCCTCCCACTTAACTTTTCCCCTCAGCTTGCGCATCGAGCACTGGCGGCGCATCTGGGTTCGAAGCCGTCGCGCGGCCTTGTCAGCTTCGCTGTTGGAGTGTCCTTTTCGCATAACAAATCTGCCTTCCACATAGAGGATCTAGAACTAGACTGTCCTACTGCTAGAGGTAAGATCGGCTGGCCTCTTCCCAAACATCACCGGACCACCTCGTGCAGCCTCGCCGTCCTAACGTCAAACACAAATCCCCGAATTTGCAATTCACTGTGAATCCAGCTGTGGGCGTCGAGCTTGGCGAGTTGTTCGCGAACATTTTCCTCGGGATCCCTGAAGGCGTGAAACTGCACAGGCGAATTTGGAGGCAATCCCGCCGCTCGCTCGATGCGGTCGTGCAAGGCTTGTTCCGTTTCTTTCATCAACCCGCAGTCGGTGTGATTGACGACCATGACTTCGTGGGTTCCAAGAATGTAGTGCGAGATCAAAAGAGAACGCAAGGCGTCGTCAGTAACAATACCGCCCGCGTTCCGAATAATGTGTGCATCTTGGCGGCCGAGACCCAGCGCCTGCAGAGAGAGACGGGTATCCATGCATGTGAGCACGGCAAGTCCGAGACGAGGTCGCGGGGAAACTTTGTCGGGATCGTAGTCGAGCGCGAATTTGGCGTTGGCTGCTAGTGCTTTATCGATGGCGGTAGGCATGGGTCCTCAATGTACTTTGTCATTCCGAGCGTAGCGAGGAATCCCTATCGCTGCAACAGTCTTCTTAACGAAAGGGATTTCTCGTTGCATTCGGAATGACAAGCTTTCCGTGGCGTCTCTGATCCCGACCAACTCTACCCGATTATCCCGAAGTAGCGCGCTGAAAAAAATCCACCACTTGCCGTTCCGCCCAATAGCCATCGTATCCGTTCGGCGCAGCAATGAAGGAGCAGTGGCCTCCATTCGCAGTTTCAAGATAGCGGATGTTGCGGTTGGCCAGAACCTTGGCCTGGGTTTGCGGCTGGATGCGGATGAAGGGATCGTCGCCGGCATAGAGAATTAACGTGGGCACAGCAATGCGATCGACAACGTTGGAAGCCGCGGCGCGAGCATAGTAATCGACCGCATCGCGAAAGCCCGAAAACGGGGCCGTCACCTGGTTGTCAAACTCGCGAACCGTGGAGGCTCCGTCCGCCGCAGCGACATTGAATTGGCCGGGAAACAGTTCAGCCTTGCGCGCCAGCCGCTGTTTCAATCTACGCACAAAGTACTTTTCGTACAGAATGTTGGCAGGCTCGTTGAGCGCATCAGCGGAGGCGGCCAAGTCCATCGAGGGGCATACGGCAGCTACGGCTTCCAACTGCGGGTGCTCGCTTCCCCACTCTCCAGCCAGCTTCAGAACCAGATTTCCGCCCATGGAATAGCCGGCTAGCGCGATCCGCGTGAGGCCTTCACTGGCAATCAGTGACTTGGCGACGGCTCCAACATCTCCCGACAGCCCCGAGTGATAGAGAGTAGGGGCAAGGTGTTCCGTGCCGCCACAGTTACGCTGGTTCATGCGAACCGCGTTCATGCCCAGCGCCAACGCTTTCTGCGAGATGCCGCGAACGTACTGCGAATCGCTGGAGCCTTCCAGACCATGCAACGCAATCACCGTGAGCGCATTTTGCCGCTGCGGCTGCCAATGACAGTGACACAGCACTTGAATGCCGGGAGCGACCTCGATCAGGCGATCCTCCGGCGGAGGCAGCGGGGTCGAACGGCGCAACAGATGGCTGGCAATAGTCTGAAAGTGTCCGCTACGAATTCCCCAGCGCGGGACGAACGGCTCAGTCGGCGACCACATTTGCGGAGCTTGCACATCTCATATTAAATAGAATCAGGAACTGGAGCCGGATCATGCCGATTTACGAATACGCCTGCAAAGCGTGCCATCACGAATTTGAAGCGCTGGTGTACGGCTCCCAAAAGGCCGCATGCCCCAAGTGCGCTAGCAAGAAGCTGGCACCCAAGCTGTCAGTATTTGCGGTGTCAGCGCCAGGCGCACCCGCTCCGCGACGCGCAGCAGGCCCCTGCGGAAGCTGCGGCGACCCCCGAGGCCCGGGCTCCTGCTCCATGAACTGAGCGACTTGGAGCCTACTGCGCTGCTGTCTGGACGAGAGTCAACGAGTATAATGGCGATTTTTCGCCAACTACGAAGCAGGCTCCCGGGTGAGACGTATGACGCGCGCAGGCAAGGGACAGAGTTAGTCCAAGACGGTGCCCGTGCAGCTGAGCACACCAATCGTGTTTTTGACATTGTGGACAACTGAGTATAGAGTTCGCCGCGACAGAAAATCCCATTTCAAGGAGTCATGTCAATTGAAAATCCTACAACTGAGAATCCCACAAGTGTGTCTTGTTGTGAGTTGCCTGTGCGTAGCCTCGTCCGTTGCTCAAAGCGCTTCCGGTGCAGGATCGAACACGCAAGACATTAACGCGCAAAACGCCAACAACGTTTGCCGTATCTACTTTTCCACGCCAAAGCCCGGCATGAGCAAACAGTATGAAGCCGGACGAAAGAAGCACATGCAGTTCCATCGCGATCAGAAAGACACGTGGACTTGGAACACCTACGCGATTGAGACCGGCGACAACACCGGTACCTACGTCACTTCTTCGTGCGGACACGCCTGGAAGGACTTTGACGAGTGGGAGGCACGCATGGGGAAAGCGGATACCGCCGACGGGGCCACTAAGATGGCACCGAATGTTCAGGGTGGCCGCAATGGTTTCTATGTATATCGTTCGGACATGAGCCTCGCCCCCGCGAACCAACCTCCTGCGCCCATGACCGCGGTTACGATTTTCGTTCTCCATCCCGGGGCAGGCCCCGACTTCATTGCTGCGGTAAAGAAAGTGAATGATGCCTTAAACAAGCAAGCGGACTGGCCCAAAACCAGTGGCTGGCTGCAGTTGGTCAACGGAGGGGAGGGCCCCACATTTGTTCTGCTAAATAGCCGAAAGAACTGGGCGGATTTCGCGCCGCTACCAAAAACTACAGCGGATGTCCTTAATGAGGCCTACGGGAAGGAAGTGTCCGATCAGATCCAGAAGACGATTCGCGACTGTACAGCTCACCAGTACACCGAAGAAGCTGCCTACCGCGCAGATCTGGGCTACATGCCAGGAAAATAACGCTCATCGTGTGCCAGCACGCGGGCCCTCCGCGTGCTGTTTTTCGTGGAAAAGCGCAGCCACCGGTTCCGCTC
Source organism: Acidobacteriaceae bacterium (assembly GCA_043749225.1). Classification (GTDB taxonomy): domain Bacteria; phylum Acidobacteriota; class Terriglobia; order Terriglobales; family Acidobacteriaceae; genus JANXUC01. The sequence goes on along the minus strand of JAYVEP010000129.1, from coordinate 21,786 downwards.
ATTCGCGAACCCTCCAAGTGCGCCTCATTCCCACACCAAGCCGCAGCCAAATCCGATAAACGCCACAGCACCCCATCGGATTCGCTTTCTTAGCACGGTTCGTGCGGGGAAGGATGATGAAGGCCAGCGCGACTGGCAGGCAGACCAAGAACGCTAGTCCCACCACGCGATAGACGAGTATCTCAGTGTCCACTGGCTTGCCTCCGCTTCATTGTGCTTTCGTCGTTAACTGTTGAGAACAGGCGATTACACTCAGAAAACGGATTGTGAGTGAAATCGCGATATTACGCCAGTTGGCTTTTCCAACGCCGCGGTCTAAACCTCTGGGTACTGGTCTAATTTCGGGTTGTTAGGGGGTTGTGGAATGCGAAGACCAAGCCAAGAACACCAGAAAGGCCACTAGTATCAAGCCCATGACTAGACTGGTTATCGTCTGGCGACGGATCGCACGTTTATTAATGTCGATGGACTCTTGCTGGTTTCTAAGCGCCTCTTTGTAATTCTCAATGTGCAATTTCTGTAGGTCTCTAATTTCTTCCAAGAGCTTAATCACTTGTTCGTCGCCCACGGTTGTCTCCTTCCAGAACGTCTCCAAGCGTCATCCTAAGATCGCGGTGCTCTCTCTGAGGAAGTTATACCACGCAACTAAAGGAGTAACTGAGGCAGCCGATCCACCGTAGGTGTTGAGAACAGGCGTTTTCACTCAGAACCGATCTTCACTCGCTACGGGGAGAACGAAGGTAGTCAAACCCGACCTCGCTACCAAACCCAATTCCTTGCAATTCGCTCCGACGATGAAGAATACCTTGACATGCCAAATCTTCGAGCAAGCCCGCCACCCGTTTAAGCACCAGCTTGCGCTCGTCGTAGTCCAACTCTTCAACCCGGGTCCACAGCGCTGCTTCCTTGAGGACTCTGCCCGCCGTCCACACAAATTTCCTGTGCTGCTCAGAACGGACAATCAGTTCGAGCACCAGCTCGGGAGACGGGGCAATTGCCTCAACGACTCTCTGTCGGATCATGCCGATTTACGAATACGCCTGCAAAGAATGCCATCACGAATTTGAAGCGCTGGTTTACGGCTCTCAAAAAGCCGCCTGCCCCAAGTGCGAGAGCAAGAAGCTGGCACCGAAGCTGTCAGTATTCGCGGTATCAACGCCAGGCGCAGCCGCTCCCCGTCGGGCGGCAGGGTCTTGCGGAAGCTGCGGCGACCCCCGCGGCCCGGGCTCCTGCTCCATTAACTGAGCGCCTTGGAGCCGATCACGCTGCCTTGTGGACGAGAGTCAACAAGTGCAATCGTGATTTTTCGCAAACTACCAGGCCGCCGCACGTTGCGGCTATCACTTCACTGCATGTCTCTTATCGCCGATCATTCCCACAACGCATGATCCGACGAAAGCCGCGACGGTTACGAATACAAGCGGCATGCTGAATGCCCGGCGCAGGGGAAAAACCACTACGATTCCGAAACACAACCCCATTAGCAACCAACTCAGTACCTCTTCCAAATACCACGCGGTTTTGAGACTCATAGAGGTTCGCCTGTGAGCGGACGAGAGAATCATCGACAGTCCCCAAAGCCCGCCCAGCAGAACGACTTTGATCCACTCATTGCTAGTTCCCATAAAATTTAAGCTCCAAGAGTGTTAGCGAACGGTTCGCATGGACTCTACAGGGACCGACGTGGTTGTTTCAAGGACTATGAGAGTCTTAATGTAAGCGTCCGGAGTAGGCCGTGTTGACAAGGGTGTGGTTATAGGTGTCCACGAGACCGTGATGTGGACATTTGCGAGGTTGGGAGTTAGCGGGGGTTGATCAGTTGATCTCGTCGGTGAAGATCTCTTCCGAGAGCGCTTTCTCGATGGCGTGATCGAGGCGGGTAAGCAGCTGCGCCAAGGCCTCGCCCCGGCGGCGGACCAGCATGGCCAAACTGTTGTGTTCGTCGGCGGCGGTTGCGACACAGCCGATCGGATGCAGTACGCCTAAGGTGATTTCACCGTAGGTGATCAGTTCCGCGATGTTGGGCAGGAACGCCTTGCCAACTACGGGGCTTTTGGCGACTGTCTTTTTCGCGGCAGTTTTCTTGGCCCCGGCTTTGCGTTGGACGGCGTTCTGGTTTACGCGGCGGTTTCGGTTGCGAGCGGCAGGCTGGCGGCGATGTTCCAAGGGAGCAACTCCTTGATGCGAGCGATAGGGTGGTCGGCGATGCGCGTCAGCACCTCGCGCAGATAGGCTTCCGGGTCCAGGCGGTTGAGTTTCGCCGAACCGGTCAGGCTGTCGGTGTTTGCGGTCTCAGCGCCGGGCGCAGCCGCTCCCCGTCGGGCGGCAGGCCCTTGCGGAAGCTGCGGCGACCCCCGCGGGCCAGGCTCCTGCTCTATGAACTGAGCGCATTGGAGCCTACTGCGCTGCCGAGTGGGCGAGAGTCAACGAGTGCAATCGCGATGTTGCACCAACCATCAGCCAGTAACGGGGAGGCCAGCTTTGTGGCCGCGTAGAACATCCTAGCTTTTCGGGCGCAACTGATTGAAGAACCGACCAGCAACACTCTTGGCTAGCACGATAGCTGCTACGGTAAGCCCGATCCGGTTGACAAAGGGCCACGTCGTGTAATGGGCGAGCAACTCGAAGAATAAAACGCCAAGCAGAGTGATCACTGCGGTAATAGATACCGCCCGATCATTCGTTCCGCGCCGATAAGCATTTCTACCAGCTGCGTAGGCCTTTCGAAAATTTTCGCGCGATTCGTCAAGCATTGTCGCTCCCTTTCCCCGCCGTTCTGATCAGACTTCTACATGGCTTTTCTTCGGACCATCATTGTAGTCCCGTTGAGATGGTTCAAGCTAACAGCGCTTTCACTCTCTACGACCACCTGCCTCGCCTCGCTACGGCCCCGGCTCCTGCTCAATCAACTAGCGGCTGGCCTTCCTTCGCTCCCAACACGCGGACAAGAGTGTCCGCGCCACATGGGCAACTTCCTCCGCTTCTTCTACTTACACGGCGCGCCACCACCTCAGTCACCCGCCCCCGGTAACCAGCGTAAGTTGTTGATCCCCAAACACTTCCCTACTATCGCGAGACTAGTTGCTAGAAGTCAGGGAGCGTGTCCAATGGATCGCCGCCGTCAGTCTCGTATAACATCAGGCATTCCGGTTCGCATTTGGGGCATGGATGCCAAATCCAGACCGTTTCAGGCCTCCGTCACCGCCTTGAATTTGAGTGATACCGGGGCGCTTTTGCAGGGTATGACGCATCACCTGCGTCCGGGCGACACGATTGAGCTGCAATATGAAGGTCAAACCACCGCCTATGCCGTGATGTGGATGGGGTCTACAGGAACGCCGCAAGCCGGGCACATGGGATTGCGCCGGTCGGCGAATCAGCCTTCTCCCTGGAGCGATTTGAAGCTGCAATACTGCGTGGCAAGCGCGGGACGGGGATAAGTTGCGCAGTTCTTGCGCGTAAATTTTGCGGAAAATCCAGCTAACTCGACATATGCAGAGATGGGCCCCATTTTCGAGGCCCGTGGCTGCCAGCAACACGGACGGATTGGTCTGATCCAGCCACAAGCCGTTGATTACAGACGAGATCTACATCAACTCGGAATCCGCTCTAGTTACTCCAAACTTTGGCAGACTTCTTCACTACCTCGTGCTCCTTGCGAAGGGCACGCGCGGAGTCTCCTAGAGGCACTTCATGCTTTTCTTCCGCGACTTCCCACAGGGGACGCTCGCCCTGGCCGTAGGTATAGGTGTTGGCGTTGCTATCCATAAGATTCTGCGGTTCCGCCAGAGCCTGACGGCTCGCGTGTAGCGGGTTGGATTCGAAACTGTTCGGCTGCGCTCGGCTGCTTACGGTCGCGCCTCCGAGTTGCGCAAAAGCCGCTGTCGTACAGAGAAAACACACCGCAAAAATAATCGTTTTCATGACTTTGTCTCCAATTCGTACCCCCTAATTTATGCAACCGCGCTGCCAACCGTAACTGGCTGAAAGCATTAATCTTAGCGGAGTTTAGTCCGATGTCGGGAGGCCGCGTCGCAGTTCTTTGCACACTTTGGATGGGAAACGCCCCGCAAACAGCTGGAGACAAGCAGCTTACTGGAATTCGGGCAGCTTCAGACCGGTCAGGGAGAGCAGGTCCAACGGGACACCTTTCCATTGCAGGCTCACGTGCAAGTGAGGCCCGGTGACGCGCCCGGTCGCACCGGATTCGCCAAGTTTCTGCAGGTGCTCGACGTGGTCCCCTTCTTTCACCGCCAGCTTGGAAAAATGCATATAAATCGTGACTAAGCCCTGTCCGTGGTCGAGGATGACGCTTTTCCCTTCATAAAACAGCTCGCGGGCTAAGAGAACGGTACCGGAATTCGCGGCCAGAACCGGTGTACCGGGCGCGGCGCGGAAGTCGACGCCGAGGTGGTCTCGATGGAGGTCGGCATTGAAAACGCGGCGAACTCCGAACGCTTCTGTCACCACCGAATCGAGTGGCTTGGCAAACGGCCCTGACCACAGCGCGTGCGGGCTGGTCTTGCTGTAGGCTGCGGCTTTCATTTCCTTTTCCTGCGCGACGCGCTTCAGCGTTTCGGGATCGGGAGCGATGTACTTCTTCTCTACTTCCAGCTGCTTTTCCTGAATCACTTTCCGCTTCAAGGCGAAGACTGGAACCTTCTTGGAGAGGTACAGATCCGTTTGGGTGCCCCGTCCTTGTCGCGTCTTTTGCGACGGGGCGGGGATTTCCTTACCCTCAAGATCGAGAGCGTACTTTCCCGGCTTGGTCGCCAAACTCACGCCCGCGAGGGCCACCCATGTGCGTCCGCCGTCTATTGAGTCAAACTGAATTTCATGATCGAGCCATTTACCGTGCAGTTCTTCCAGCTTTGCGGGAGTGGTCACTTTGAGCAGGCAGGCTGCGCCAGTGAGAGGCTTGGCTGGCTGCCACTCGACCTTAATGGCCCGCGCAGATTTGGCGACGGCTGCAAGTGGGAACATTGCAACGGTCAGAAGAGCCAGAGCGGCAGCGAAAAACGCTCGCCCCCTCGCGCGAAGAATAGGGTTCCCAAGCATGGTGGATATTTTGCGATTCTAGCAGGCGCAACCGCCCTGCCGACTTTACAGAGACGGTACGCGCCACGTATAAAGGCTATCCAACTAGCTTGGGTGAAATTGCGTGCTTCTGAGTCTTCGAAAATGCGCTTTGTTGGGCTTTCTTGTGCTGGCGCTCCCCGTGGGGCTACTGGCAGACAAGATTGCGTCCATCCGTCCGACAGGCTACGTCACGGATTTGGCGGGCGTGGTGGACTCCGACACGACTGCGCGCATAGAAGCCCTGTGCACGGAAGTTGAACAAAAGACAGGGGCACAGATCGCCGTCGTCACGGTGAAGTCTCTCGACAACCAGGATGTAGATAACTACGCCAAGGATCTTTTCAAAGCACTCGGTGTTGGCGATAAGAAAGACAAGCGCGGCATTCTGGTGTTGTTGGCTCCGAATGATCGGAAGTATCGAATTGAAGTCGGATATGGCTTAGAAGCGATCATTGTCGATGCGAAGGCGGGCGACATCGGTCGCAGCATGGTTCCTCTCCTGCGGCAGGGGGACACCAGCGGTGCGGTGGAGCAGGCAGTCGCCCGAGTCGCAAGTCTGATCGCGGCGGATCGTGGTGTGACGCTCACCGGCTTACCTCGTTACCAACCGCGCAGCGTTAGAGGTGACACTTCTATTCGCCCAGTGGCAATCTTCGCAATCATATTTGTGGTGTTTCTGGTGCTGAAGGTTCTATCCCACGCGGGGCGCGGCGGTGGGCCTGGAGTTGGCGGCGGTGGTGGAGGACTCTGGTGGATACTGCCGATGTTGCTGAGCAGTGGGGGCGGCGGCCGAGGCGATGGTGGCGGCGGATTCGGCGGCAGCTCAGGCGGGTTTGGCGGCGGATTTGGTGGATTTGGCGGCGGCAGCAGTGGCGGCGGCGGAGCCTCGGGAAGCTGGTAGGGAGCAGCCTTTATGGCACAAGAAGAACTGTTACAACAATTCGTGACTCTGGCAAAGAATGCGGCGGGACCCAACCTGGAGTCTGTAGTTCTCTACGGCTCGACGGTTCGCGGCGACGCGCAGCCTCCGTACTCAGATTTGAATTTGCTTCTAATTGTTGGCTCTGCAGCGCGCAAGGAATTGGAGAAGCTGGCAGCCCTAGTGCAGTGGTGGTCGCAAGGGCAAAAGCAGCGCGCACCGTTGGTTTTCACAGCCAAGGAGTTGCGTGAATCCGCAGATGTATTTGCGGTGGAACTGCTCGACATGCAGCGCGCACATCGAGTGGTGTACGGCGCCGAGATTATCGCGGACATCCCCGTTCCGATGAATCTACATCGCATACAGGTAGAGCACGAACTGCGCACGGTGATTCAGAAATTGCGTCAGCACTATTTGCATGGACCATCGGAACAAGCGGCGTTGCGGACTGTGCTGGCAAAGTCGTTCTCCAGCGTGGCAACGCTGTTGCGGCATACGCTGATTGCCATGGAGCACGAACCCGCAGCAGACCGTCGGGAACTATTGCATCAGGTGAAGAAGTTACTGCAGGTTGACACTGCGGGGCTACAGGCCGTGATGGAGCTACGTGGAGCGGGGGACCCCATCGGGAGTGTCAGCTCCATCTATGGAAAATACCTGGAAACGCTGGAAAACGTTACGGAACAGCTGGACCAGTGGCTGCCGAAAAAAGAGTGGCAGCGGGTGAAGAAGTAGTATTGGAACGCAGTGAAAATGTTCCGTTGTTGGGGACACAAGGTCATCCCTCAGGGGCTAAAGCCCTGCCTGCAGGAGGGTTGTGCGGCACGACTAAAGTCGTGCCCTTCCCGCAGAGCGTTTTGGTTTTTGGTTTAGATGAGGCTCTAGATTTAGATGAGATTTTAGATTTGGATGAGATTTTAGATTTAGATGAGGCTCTAGATTGAGATGAGATTTTAGAGCGGTTTTTTGGTTGGAAGGTTTCGGGAAGGGCACGACTTTAAGTCGTGCCGTAAGAACTCGAAAAGATTTGGGCTTTAGCCCCAGAGGTAGGTTTCTAAATTCTCCCAGGCAGTTGGGAACATCACTCGAGGTGAAACAAACATGGGCAAGACTTTAATTATTGTTGTGGTTCTTCTGATCATTGCGTTTGTACTAGGCAGCTCCTTCATCAGCATCAAGAACACGCTGGTGACCAAGCACGAAGCTGTGAACGCCGCCTGGTCGCAGGTCGACATCGCATTGCAACGTCGCGCGGACTTGATTCCGAACCTGGTGGAAACCGTAAAAGGCTATGCCGCGCAGGAAACCACGATTTTCGTGGAAATCGCGAAGGCCCGTTCCGCCTTGATTGGAGCCAAAACGCCCTCCGACAAGATTGCCGCAAACGGATCGCTGGATTCCGCGATCAGCCGCTTGCTGGTGATTACCGAAAACTATCCGCAGCTGAAGTCCAACGAGAACTTTATGCGGCTGCAGGATGAACTGGCTGGAACGGAAAATCGCATTGCGCAAGAACGCCGCAACTACAACGAAGTTCTGCAGGACTACAACACGAGTGTTCAATTGTTCCCCAACAGCATTGTGGCGGGCATGTCCGGCTTCAACAGGAATGACGCCTACTTCAAAGCGGATGAGGGATCGCGGACGGCGCCGAAGGTGAACTTTAATCCTCCGGGACAGGCGGCACCAGCGGCTGCGCCTGCGCGGTAGATCAGCAGGCTTCTGCTTTCGCGGAACGGCTAGAGGCGGCCCGAAATCGCGTAGGCCCAGGCGCTCTCTCTTGGGCTTTGGGCGTAGCCCAAAGGGACGGAGTTCTAGCAGTCTGGCGTAGGGTTCGAACAGCATGGTCCCCAAGAGCGCCCAGGCGAGGCGCCTGGGCTTACGTAGTTCCAGTCGTTCCTAAAGCGAAAAGGCCCGCTTGCGCGGGCCTTTTCTGCAACCAAAAAACTCCTACGGTAACGCCAACACTCCTCCGTCGGGAACGTTGGTTTCATAGTGCAGTCCGCGGAACATGTGGACCACGCGCAAGCATTTCTCCGCACCGGGGGTAGGATCTCCGCCCATGCTGCCGTCGTTGACGGCGACATTCAAGCGGTCTCCCTGTACCTGTTGATTGAGCTCGCCATAGAAACGCGGCAAATGGAAAACGCAGCAGATCTAAAATGGGTCACGGAGCCCCAGGTGCCTCGCCTGGGCGCACTCTCGGAAAATGTTCTACTTTCTAAACACACGCAGGAAGAATTATGCCCCGGCATTCGCCGAATCCAATTCGCCGGAAGCCCGGGGCAGCGCACGAGCCGCGCAAACTAACTTCGTCGCCGTCTTCGAGAAACGTTCGCGTCTCTCCACTCGGAAGGGCGAAGGGTTCGCGACCACCCTTCGTAATTTCCAGCAAGCTACCCAGCGAGTCCGGCTCTGCTCCGGAAACCGTTCCGCTTGCCAGCAGATCGCCAGGCTGGAGATTGCAGCCATTCGAGGCGTGATGCGTAACCATCTGTGCCGGAGTCCAGTACATCGTATTGAAGTTCACGCGGCTCAAACGATGAGGAGCAATTCCCTGCTGCCGCATCTTTTCGCTAGCAATCAGAACTTCAAGCTCAATGCTGAGCGCCCCGCGTTGTTGATCTTCCTCTGAGAACAGATATGGCAAGGGAGCTGGCTCGCCTGCTGGGCGCGGGTTTGCGGGCACGCGAAACGGCGCCAGCGCTTCCGCAGTCACGATCCACGGAGAAACCGTAGTTGCGAAATTCTTCCCAAGGAACGGCCCCAACGGTTGATATTCCCAAGCTTGCATGTCGCGGGCGGACCAGTCGTTGACCAGGCTAAAACCGAACATATGTTGGCCCGCTTCCGCAATTGGAATTGGCGTGCCGAGCCTGTTCCCCCGTCCGATGTACAGACCGGCTTCCAACTCGTAATCAAGTCTGCGACTGGGGGCGAAGGTGGGATCATTCTCTCCTGAACGCTGCTGCCCGCTGGGCCGCACCACCGGAGTACCGCTCACGACAATGGAAGACGAACGCCCGTGATATGCAATCGGAACATACTTGTAATTCGGCAGCAGCGGCTTCTCGGGACGGAACAGGCGGCCTACATTGGTCGCGTGATGAATGGAAGCATAGAAATCCGTGTAGCCGCCGATTTCCGAGGGAAGCAGAAGTTCCGCCCGCTCCATGGGCACCAACGCAAGCTGGAGCTCGCTTTGGTTCGGACTTCCCGCGCTGAGGCCGGTGTGGATGGCAAGACGCATCGCGGAATGCTCGTTGGGACCGAGCGCCATAATACGGTTGAGGGATGACTCCGCGTCGGCCGGCAGCTCGACGCCAAGTTGGCGACGGGCGGGAGCAAGATCAAGGATTTGATCGCCAATGGCGACTCCAACGCGCGGACTATCCGAGCTACCTTTCCTTCGGAACACACCGAAAGGAAGATTTTGGAGGGGAAAATCGCATTCAGGAATATTGGCGGATTCCACCCAACTCTTTTTATTGGGATCGTGCGTTGCATTCATGCCAGAAATCATAAGAGGCCAAGCTGTTGCAGATCTAAAACAGGCTCTTCAAACGAGCACGAACCAAACGAAATGGCAAAGCGCTGTCGGGTGGCCGCCAGATCGCTGGCGCTCAGAAACAGCTTACCCCAATGCGCCGAATCGTCCCCAAAGTGAAAGTTCGCAGACTGCGTGTCGTCGAGAATCTGCAGCAGGCGTTCCTTCGCGGCCCCCCATTCGAGAAACGCCGCGCCGAGAAATACATTCAGAAATCCATGCATCACGCCGCAAACGCTGCCCGGTTCGTACGTGAGAGCATGTTCAGCGCGAACCGGATGATGCAGCCCAGCCGTGGCCTTGAAAGCGATGCCGTGCTGGTGGCACTGCGCAATAAAGTCCGCTACCTTCGCCGAGGACGGAAAAAGCTCCGGCGTTACGCCCCCAGTTCGAATTTTCGCCGACCAACCTGCGCGCTGGATAGCGACCAGCCAAACCGGAAGGTCTTCTGTAACTGGAACCTCACAGAATACAGGGACATTTTGCGGCAGCGCCGAAACCATCTCCGCGATCATGCTTGGAGATCCGGGGCGAAACTCAATGGCATCCACCGAAATTTGAAGGGGAATTGCAACCCCGCGACTGGAACCGCCCGCTGCGACTGCCTTTCGGACTAGTTCCGCATCGCGCTGCGGTTCGGCTCCCAGCAGAACTGAAACTGGACAAGAAAGAGCGTTGGCTTCGGGATTCGTTTGCAACAACTCTTGCAACTGGCTGATTTGGGCAGCGGGCACCACGAGCTTCCCCAACATCCACGCATCCGGACCACGCAGATAATTGACAAAATTGTGGGCAGCCTGTTCCAAAGAAAGCTTTGCGGGCGGAAACGTGCCCGCATAGTCGATCAGGCCAGTAAGCAGCGCTCGCAGCGCCGCCGAACCCCTCTTGGATGAATTGCCGGACGGATTGGAGGTTGAAGACAAGAGACACTACACCTTGAAATTCTTCTTCAATCCCTGCCAACACTCGAAATATTCGCCCTGCAACTCGGTCGTGTCCATGGCGTACTTGGTGGGTCGCACGACGTAGCGTGTTTCAAACATGAAGGCCATGGTGTCGGCAATATGCATGGGCTTCAAATCAGCTTGCGTTGCGCGCTCGTAAGTTTCCGCGTCAGGACCGTGCCCGGCCATGCAGTTGTGCAGGCTCGCGCCTCCGGGCGCAAAGCCTTCGGCCTTGGCATCGTATTCGCCCATTACCAGGCCCATGAACTCATTCATAAAGTTGCGATGGAACCACGGCGGACGGAACGTATGCTCGGCCACCAACCAGCGCGGCGGGAAGATCGCAAAGTCAAGATTGGCAGTGCCGGGAATCTCGGAAGGCGCCGTCAACACCGTAAAGATGGAAGGATCGGGATGATCAAAACTGATCGAGCCGATGGTATTAAAGCGATTGAGATCATACTTGTAGGGCGCGTAGTTTCCGTGCCAGGCAACAATGTCGAGCGGTGAGTGATCGTACTCGGCAGACCACAACTTACCTTGAAACTTCGTAATGACTTCATGATGGCCTTCACGATCTTCATAGGCCGCAACCGGCGTAAGAAAGTCCCGTGCATTCGCTAAACAGTTGGCTCCGATCGGCCCAAGGTCAGGTAAGCGAAACAATGAGCCATAATTTTCGCAGACATAACCGCGGCCGTGTCCATCGGGCAGCTCAATGCGGAATTTGATGCCACGTTGGATAACACAGATTTCACACGGTGCCACTTCCAAAATCCCCAACTCTGTGATGACGCGCAGTCGACCCAGTTGCGGAACAATCAGCATCTCACCATCGGAGTTCGAGAAGAAGCGCTCCGTCATCGAGTGGTTCGCGACGTAGATGTGGATTGCAAAGCCTGTGTGAGTTTGCAGGTCGCCGTTCCCGCCGATCGTGCGGAGTCCCTGCACAAAATCGACTGGCTGCTTCGGAATCTCAAACGGACTCCAGCGCAACTGGTTCGGCGTAGCGGGAACCTCATCGAACGGAGTCGAGCGCAGCAACCCTTGATCCGCAATCGGAGTAAACGGCTTGTGCACCACCGAAGGCCGGATGCGATATAGCCACGACCGCCGATTGGTCGAACGCGGCGCTGTAAAGGGCGTTCCACTGAGTTGTTCCGCATACAGGCCAAGCGCATGCTTCTGCGGAGAGTTCTGCCCAACGGGCAGTCCACCTGCAACCGCCTCCGTGGCGAACTCATTGCCGAAGCCGGATTGATAACGTAAAGCTTGATTTGCTGGAGTCTGATTTCCCATGAAATACAAATCCTTCGGTCGGATTAAAATCTATTCTTTTCATTCCAAGCGCAGCGGGGAATCCCTACCGCGGCGAGAGTGTATCCAACAATAGGGATTCTTCGCTTCGCTCAGAATGACAAGTTCCAATTACGGGACACTTGAACTCTGTTCTACAAATTGCCGCGCAACGCCTGCTCCCGCTCAATCGATTCAAACAGCGCTTTGAAATTACCCTTGCCGAAACCGCGACTTCCGCGGCGTTCGATGATCTCATAAAACAGTGTTGGACGATCTTCCACCGGCTTGGTAAAAATCTGCAGCAGGTGTCCTTCTTCGTCCTTGTCGACAAGGATACCGAGATTGCGAACCCTGTTCATTTCTTCCGGACTCAGGATGTCGCCAATCCGTTCCGGCAACGCATCGTAATAACTTGCAGGCACGCTTAGAAAATCGATGCCGTTGGCACGCAACTTGGCTACAGTTTCCGCCACGTCCTTGCAAGCGAGCGCGACATGTTGCACACCCGGCCCGGAATTGCAGTCGAGATACTCTTGAATCTGGCTCTTGTTGCGTCCGTTCGCGGGCTCGTTAATCGGAAACTTCACCGAATGCGAATCATCGGACATCACAATGCTCATGAGCGCGCTGTATTCGGTAGAAATGTCTTTGTCGTCAAATGTGATGAAGCGCGTGAATCCGAATACATCGGAATACCAGTCGGCCCACTGCCGCATCTTGCCCAGTTCCACATTGCCCACAATGTGGTCGATGCGCAGAATGCCAACTGGTTCCGCAGGCGCGGAAGCGACCTTGTACCCGGGCAAAAACGGCCCTTTGTAGTCGATATTCGATATCAGTGAATGAATAACGTCGCCATAGGTGTGCACCGCGGCGCGGCAGACGGAACCGTATTCGTCTTTTATGATCTTTGGCTCATGAAAGGGCTTGGCGCCACGGCGCACGGCTTCATGAAAAGCTGCTTCCGCATCGGGGACTTCGAGTGCGATGTCCCGCACGCCGTCGCCATGTTTCTTCATGAACTCGTTGGCGGGGTGGTCGAGTTCCGACGGCGATGTCAGCACAATCTGCGCCTTGTTCTGCACCATGGCGTAGGAGGTGTGTCCGCGTTGCCGGGTCTCCAGGCCAACGTAAGCCATCTGCGAGAAACCAAAGGCTTTACGGTAGTAAAACGCCGATTGCTTGGCGTTTCCTACCCACAGTTCAATGTGGTGAATCCGCTTGAGCTTCAGCGGATTTTGGGCAGCGGCCTGCTTCGTCGATTCGGTGTTCGTCAGAATGGTCATGGTAAAAACAATTCTTAACCTTCCGATGGCACAAAGTACAGCGGAATGAATAAACTAAGAATATTAGAGTTTTCGACCTAATTTTGTTAGGAACAATATGACGCATACCTTACAACATGAAGTTCGCCTGGACGCAATCGACCGCAAGCTTCTCCACCATTTGCAGCAGCATGGGCGGTGGAGTTTTGCGGAACTCGCACGCCGCGTAAAGCTGAGCACTCCGGCGGTTCTTGAGCGCGTTCGAAAGCTGGAAGCCTCTGGCATCATCACAGGTTATCGAGCGGAAGTCAGTGCCTCCAAAATGGGGTTGCCGGTCCTGGCATTCATCCGCATGAGCGTCGTTGGGGACGTGTTTGCGAAGGTCGCGGCAGTTGTGAAAGATGCCCCCGAGGTTCTGGAATGCCATCGAGGCACCGGCAGCGATTCCTTCATTATGAAGGTGGCGGTTCGGTCAGTGCAGCATCTGGAGTCGCTGATTGACCGCCTCACGCCTTACGGGACAACCTCCACGTCCGTCGTGCTGTCGTCTCCGGTCAAGCGAAGGGACCTGGAGCCCGTCATTCAGCTCTCGCCACGTCCGTCTTCTTGAACTCCTCGCCCTTAAACAGGAGCGGCTCATTCATGCTCTTGGCTAGCGCATAGGCGAAGCAGTCGCCGAAATTGAGGCCTGCCGGATGACGACCTTTGCCGAAATCGCGCGACGCTTGGCGCGCCATATGCGCCTGCTCGACGGTTACAGGCTCGATCACGACGCCCGCTCGAAGGAACAGCGCATCACATTGTTGGCTTACTTCAACGCCAAATTGGTTCTCGATTACCAATCCCAGTTCGACGAAATTCGCAGCTGATATTCGACAATTCTTGGCGCGACTTATGGCCCGAATGTAAAGTTCGGCATCCGGCTCGCCCGCTACGATTGCGATCAATGCCGAGGTGTCCAGGATCATTTGGGCAGACCGTGCTCGTCGTAAAGCAGCTCGGCATGGTCCAGATACGGGCGCCGAATATGGGCGGCAGCACGCTTGGCAATCGCCCGGAGATCGGACGCTAAAGCTTCGGAATCTTGCCGCTGGAGGCGCTCGTACCGCTCTCGCAGGGCTTCCGTAACGACGCGGGTCATTGTCTCACCCGTAGCCCTGGCGATAGCTTGAGCTAAGCGGTGTGCCTCAGGGTCTTTGACGTTCAGCACAATATCTACCTTTCTACCATTCATACTACCTCTATAACCTTAGCAGCTTCTTAACACGGGCGCAAGCCCAAAAAAATCTGTCCAACGACAACACATCTCACCGGAACGTTAACGTTTATTTGCCAGTAGCTTACAAATCCTCGCCCTCATAACCTGGCTGAATCGGAGCGATCAATAGTTTCAATTTCCCTTAAGGCCGGACTGCCCCTACAGTGGATCTAGGCCTTCCGCTTTCTCCGAATCAACGGCTTTGGGTTGTTTTTGGGCACGACTCAAAGCACCTTGAGGCACGACTGGATGACAACTGTGAGCTCTTTACCTTCTCTCGGCTCTGAATTGCGAACCATCTACTCGGATGGCTCGGTGCGTCTGCAGGAGGCGTTCACGGCCAACGGCGACGGCATGGCGATGGCGCGAGGGCGCGCCGCGTTGGTCGATGGCCTCTGCCAGCGCCTGTGGAAGGAATGCATCTCTGGGGAGGATGGTGGCCCGGTTCGATTCACTCTGGTCGCGCTCGGCGGCTACGGGCGGGGGACGTTGTTGCCGCAGTCGGACGTGGACTTGTTGTTTCTGCATGATGGCGCTTGGTCCGAGGATGCTTATCGTGACCGCATTCGGCAGTTTTCGCAGGACATGTGGGACCTGCGGCTCCGGCTGAGTCCGGCGACCCGCACACTCACCGAGTGTGAGCGGTTTGATCGCGACAACCCTGAGTTCCCAATTTCCTTGCTGGACTGCCGCTATCTGGCGGGCGACGTTGAGCTTTTTGGTCGGCTGCGAGAGAAGCTTGTTCCAAAGTTGATCATGCGCGAATATCAGCCGCTGGTGGAAAGACTCTCCGAGATTACGCGCAACCGTCACGCTAAGGCCGGGCACACAGTTTTCCATTTGGAACCGAACATGAAAGATGGTCCCGGCGGGCTGCGGGACTACAACCTGGTTCACTGGTTGACGCTGATTTCGGCGATGGATCAACTGCGGCGCTGGCCGGAAGGAAAAACGCTGCCGGAGCCAATACGGCTTCCGTTTGAGCAGGCGCATGATTTTCTGATGTCGGTACGCTGCTTTTTGCACTACCGGCACAACCGCGACGACAACACGTTGACCTGGGAAGCGCAGGAGGAAGCCGCTGCGCGCCGCATCGGCATTGGTGGAGAAGAATCCATTACCGCTGAGGCCTGGATGCGGACTTACTTCCGCCATGCGCGTTCGATTTATGGACTTGCCACCCAGCTTCTGGATGAAATTCCGGCGGCACGTTCGTCTCTGTTACGGCAGTTCCAAAGCTGGCGTACGCGCGTTTCGAATACGGATTTTTCTGTTGTCGATGGTTTGATCTATCTGCAGCAGCCTTCGTCGCTGCGCGATGCGGAGTTTGTGCTTTCCGTGTTCCAGTTCATGGCACACCACGATCTGCGCCTGAGCGCGACAACGGCTCATCGCATTGAACAAGTGCTGCCCCAATTTGCGCTGTCGCCTCCGCAGGGTGCCGCCGTGTGGCGTAAGCTTCGTGATATTTTGGTCGAGCCGCACGCGGCCGATGCGCTGCGCGCCATGCATTCTTTGCGGCTGCTAACACTGCTGATGCCTGAATTTGAGTGCATTGATGCGCTGGTGATTCGCGACTTTTACCATCGCTACACGGTGGATGAACACTCCCTGCTCGCGATTGAGCATTTGCATCATCTGCCGAAGGCTCCTGGCACTTGGGACAAGCATGTTGCTGAACTACTTTCTGAATTGGAACAACCGGAATTGCTCTACATGTCCTTGCTGCTGCATGACGTAGGCAAGGGTAGGCCCGGCGACAATCACGTTGTGACCAGCCTGGAGGCTGCGCGCAGTTGTCTCACGCGCCTCGACCTTGAGCCAGCCGAGCAGGATGCCGTGCTGTTTCTGATTGGAGGTCACCTGGAAATGTCGGCGGCTCTGCGACGCGATGTGTTCGATCCGCAAACGGTGGAAGGCTTCGCGGAAAAGATGGGCACGCCCGAGCGGCTCAAGATGATGTGCCTGATGACTTACGCCGACATCAAGGCCGTCAATCCAGAGGCTCTGACACCGTGGAAGGCGGAGAATATTTACCAGCTCTACATGGGCGCGGCGAACTACTTAAACAAGAGCGCCGACCGCCGCCTGGGCACCGATACCGATACCAGCGAAGATCAGTTGGCAAGCATCCGCCTGCTGGCGCCGAAGTTGGGCAAGAAGCTGAAAGAGTTTCTCGATGGCCTGCCCGAACGTTATCTGCGAACCTATCCCGCCGAAACCGTACTGCGACATGTGGAGATGGCGGGCAAATTGGGCAACGACCCGGTGCAGATTCGCGTGGAACGTGGACGCCAATGGTACGAGCTCAATGTGGTCACCAAAGACCGGCCTGCGCTGTTTGCAACCATAGGCGGCGTGCTGGCTAGCTGGGGCATGAACATTGTGAAGGCCAGCGCATTCTCGAATGCTTCAGGAGTGGTGGTGGATACTTTGCACTTCACCGATCCATTTCGTACTTTGGAACTGAACCTGCCGGAGTGGGAGCGCTTTCAGCGCAGTCTGAGCGATGTGCTGAGTGGCGAAGTTCCCCTGTCCACGCTGCAGCATGATCGAAAGCGTGGCAACAAGAGCCATACGCAGAAGGTGCAGATCGACACCCGCATTGAATTCGACGACGAGTGTTCCACGCACAGCACGCTGCTGGAAGTGATTGCGCAGGATAGACCAGGACTTCTGTATGCCATTGGCTCACAACTTGCCGAGCAGAAGTGCAACATCGAAATCGCGCTGATTGACACCGAGGGGCAGATGGCTATTGATGTGTTCTATCTGACGTCCGGCGGGGAAAAGCTTAGCGTGCAGGCGCGGGAGAAGTTGCGGAAGGCTTTGAAGGCGGAGTTGGTGGAGAAGGTGACGGCGTAGAGCTACTTCCAGGGGGCTACTCACTTCTTGTTCCCGACTGAAGCGTCCTCCTTGATGGCCACATCCGCATTCTTCCGGAGATCTTTGCAGATATCGCGCAAATCGACTGGGCAACGCCGTATCGTATTTACGCGAATCGCGCGAACATCCTCCATGTTCAGCGTTGCATCTAGGTGTCGTAACACAAAAGCCCTAAAGCCCTTGTCATCCTTGGTGAGGCGAGAAAACTGGCGCAGCGAATCCCAATGATCGGCTAGGATACGAGCTACTGACTCACTGTAGCCTTCAGCTGCGGCACCGTCATCGCAGCTGGCGTACAGGAGGTAGGATTTATAAACTGCGTCCCAGCTGCGCAAGGTTACGGCTTCGTTCTCTGCTCTCCGGTACTGAGCCCCGGTGCAAGATTTTGGTTGAGCTTGGGCACCACTGCAGAGAAGGATGCAGATCGCGAACGGTAACTGCAGCCACTGATGGCGACAAAGCATAGCTGACTCCTTCAAGGCTTTCTGGCCCGACGTCTTGCGGCAACACCCCGTTGGACGCTTTCCTGGGTGACGAGGTTGTTTCCCGTCGTAAAGTGAAGCATGGCGTTGCGCAGGAGCCAGTTGGCTTTCGTTTGATACCCTCGGCCATCCGATTTGAGCCATGCGATGATGTCGGAATCCAGGCGCATGGTTACGGGCTTCTTTTCGGGCCTGTAGAACTTGCCGATCGCAGCTCCGCTCCAATCGAGAACTGGAGCCGCATCGGAAAAATCAGTGTCTTCGTCTCTTTTTCCGGCGATGGTCCGGATGTCTCTCTTCTGCTCCTTGGTGAGCTTCCTCATAGGCTCTCCTTTCGTGGGACTCGGCGGCGCGAGCTGAAATGATGCGAATGACTTCTTCATTCTGACTCTCATAAAAACAGTGGACAACTAACAGGATAGATCCCGGGCCGATTGCGCCGACGGTGATCCAACGTTCCTGGTCGTCCTTGGCTGGGTCGAAGGTTGGGTCGGGTTGTGTGATGGCCCAAGGATCGTCGAAAACCAGAACGGCAGTTTCAAACCGAGCATCATGCTTGCGAAGGTTGCGTTGATTCTTGCGCTCGTCCCATTCGAATCGCATGACGGCTCGGCTACCTGCAAACAGCGTAACGGCTTGAAAAGGTTGTTGTCAACACATTTGTACGTACATTAACAATGTGCGCTTTCACGAAGCGCTAGGCCCTTACCATCCCAACCCTTCACAATTTATCGCTTATTTGGTTTTTCGCGGGCAGGAGTGCCCGCGCCACATGAGATTCTTGGGGTGGGAGACGGGACTTGAACCCGCAACAGCCGGTGCCACAGACCGGAGCTCTACCGATTGAGCTACTCCCACCGCAGAGTTTTATTATAGCAGCGGGAATAGCGCTGAGTGGCCGCGCCGACGGAAAGCGGATTCCTCAGGGCTGAAGCCCATCGGAATGACAAATTTGATAGAGTTTGGAACTTACTGCACGTTGGCGGCGCGCGCAAGCTGAATTGTTTCTCTGCGGCCTACGCCGACGTACTCGAAGCCCATGGCACGCATGCGCGGGGCGTCCAGCAAGTTCTTGGTGTCGACAATCACTGGCCGCTTGAGCAGGTGCTTGATGCGATCGAAGTCCAGCGTCCGGAATTCGGGCCAGCCAGTGCCGACAACGAGGGCGTCCATACCTTCCGCAGCGGCGTAGGCGGAATCGCAATACTGCACCTGGCCGTTGAGTTTCATTTTCGCATTTGGAATCGCAACGGGATCGTAGGCTCGAACTTTTGCTCCCTGCGCTACGAGTGTTTCTACCAGACGCACAGCCGAGGAGCCTTCAATATCGTTTGTGTTGGGCTTGAAGGCTAGTCCGAGAATTCCAACCTGCTTGCCTTCGATTGACTGCATGGCTGCAGAGATTTTTTCGATCACGCGGCTGGTCAGATCGTGATTGACCTGGCGAGCGGCGCCCAGCACTTTCATGGTGATTCCATTTTCGCCTGCGAGTTGCGCTAAAGAATCCATGTCGGATTCAGCGAATAGTCCGCCCATGCCCGCTCCAGGCTGCAGGCAGCGGGGAGCAATCTTCTTGTCGAGGCCTAGCGCCAGAGAGAGATTGACCGCATCTGCATTGACACTTTCGCACAAGTTCGCAATCTCGTTGATAAAGGAAATCTTGGTCGCGAGAAATGCCGTGGTTGCCACACGCAGGAGCTCAGCGGTTTCGTGATTTGTGACGATGACGGGAACTCCGCGCATCACCAGCGGGTTATAAACTTGTTTCAAAGCCAGCACAGCCTCGGAAGAGTTGGTACCGAGGACGATGCGGTCCGGCCAGTTGAAGTCTTCTACTGCACAGCCCGAGGTAAAGAACATGGGTTGAGTAACTAAAGTTGCCTTGAGGCTATTTTCTCTTAGCGTAGCTTCCAGCGAAGCACCCGTGCCTACGGCTCCCGGCGTCAGGACAATCAATATCGGAGGCTTGCTGCTGGCACTCACGATCCGGCGACAGAGGCTGGCAATGTGCTGGCTGGAATCTTCTGCCAGGAAAATGATTTGGGCTTTCTTTGCGAAAGCATCAACATCGGTCGAGTAGGAAAGACGCCCGGAGCGCACATTGCGCCGGATCATGTCTGCGAGGTTCTTTTCATGGAACGGAACTTTGCCCTGGGCCATGGCCACCATGTGCGAGCTATCTTCATGGCAGCAGATGACGGGCGAACCGAAATCCGCCAGACACGCGGAGACTACAGTGCCCAAATAACCCGATCCGTAAACCCCGATCTGCATGTTGACCTTACCTCCCGATACCAGCGCCTCGACCAGATGAGGGTACGCCCACCTTCTATCTACCGACGAAAGGGGGCAGTACGCAATATGGAAGACGTTCATGACCTTTGGTGCGAGGTAGTGCGGAGGATGAAAAAAGCGTCACGGAAACCTGCATTCATACCTGTTTCAGGCGGTTGCAATCGCAATTAGCGCTGTGTGCCTAGAGGAACATGACCCAAATCGCGCCAAGTGCCATCGTCCTCTTCGCGCACGAATGTGAGTTCGGTAACCTGCACGCGTCTTGGACCTTCGTAACCCATCCAAAGCGAGCGTGCGAGTGCAAAGGCGGATTCCGCAGCGTCGGAAGTCTCCATTTTTACGATGGTCAGGTGCGGGGTGTAAAGCCACTCTTCCTGGAACTCGAGCGCTCCGGCGTCAAGCGTTCCATGAAGAGAACACATGCTTTTGGCGCCTTCCAGCACGCGGACGTACACAGTGGTCGTGACCGGAAGAAAAGTAGCCACATCGCCGAGAACGACTTCAAACGGCGGCGCTTGTCCGCAAAGGGGCCGCAGAGTTTCCAGGGCTTCGGCTTCGGTGCCGTGCAGGCGGCGCGGCGGAAGAATGGTCAAATGGGCGGCGGAATGCGGCAAGGCGGGATGAACCTCGCGGCGCAGCGCTTCCACGAATTGGCCAACTGGGCTTGTAACGTAAGCCACAAGTGCATAACGTCGCGGCATGAATAGTAAAAATTATACCGCCGGAATGGACGAGACCGACGGCCAGGATGATGGCGAGAATTGGTCGTCGAGGGCAAAAGCGCGGCGTCGTTTATAATAAGGGGGTAGTCCTACGCACTGTCGGGGCGTGGCGCAGTCTGGTAGCGCACCTGGTTTGGGACCAGGGGGTCGGAGGTTCGAATCCTCTCGCCCCGACCAATATTCTTATCAAGCAGTTACGCGGGTTCAACTCCAGCGCGAAATTCTAAGACAAGGGCTCAACCGCGCGAAATACCGAACTTTGCCGTTTCTCTTTGGTCATCTAGACTGCGTGTGTCGGGTGCAACCTTCCATCGATCGAGTTGTAGCGATGTACTTGAAGCAAAACTCAAGTGAGTGGGGTATTTTGAAAACGTCTTTGTAGTGCGTGAATCCAAAGACCCAAATGGCCGCCTGACCGGTTTTCACCATCTCTGCGTCCGTCGCGGTGAGTGGCAGCCCAAAAACCTCCAAGTCAACCGAGGCGTTCGGCGAAAGGAAAGTAGTGCCGTGCTTGCCGCTGGGGGGCTTCGGGTCAGGTTGTGCATAGGCATCGTCTTCTGAGATTTCACCCACGACTATTCGCACGTGACCTCTAAGATCAGAAGCGCCGGTCTTGCCATTGTTTTTCAATGTCACAACAACCTTGGGCTTTTCCTTCTCTGCGATGCCTCCGACAAAGCGCGCCGCTGCGTCCACAATCGGGGCTTGACCAACGTGCAGCGCGTCAATTGCAACCGCATTTGCCTTGGCCGCTTCGTCAGCACTTCTCTTGGCTTGCTCTACCGCGCGGTCCGAGATTTGTTGCTGGACAGATAGAGCGCGTTGCGTATCCGCCCGCGCGTCAGCGGAGCTCTGACTCGCACTCGCTTGCGCTGCAATGAACTGGTCGTGAGCTTCAATTCTCGCTTGCCTGGCCTCGCATCCCTGCCATCCAGTGAAAGCTGCGGCCAATAGAGCAATCGAGACGGCTGCATAGTCCCGCAACTCCCTTCTGTAGATGCTCCAAGATAATGTCACCCCCTAACTGCAACGAGACTTTGTCACCCTGAAAGGATGGTGACGATGAGTCAGAAAGAGTTCCAACGGGTGA
>JAYVEP010000128.1:0-11920 GCA_043749225.1 Acidobacteriaceae bacterium | reverse complement strand
CGAAGTCCACCATCCGCCCACCGTCGTTACACACCTCGAGCAGCAATCCAGGGTGTTCGGCACGAAGATGCGAGTGAATATCGTAGTAAGCGCGAACCGCGTGATAGCTCACATCCGTCGAGTTTGCGCTGCGGACGAACGTGGAGCCAGCATCACGGTAGATGCACTTGTTCAGCGAGTCCGGCGGCGCGTGGGGATGATCGGTCGCGTCGCACCCCTGCGCGACAAGGTAGCCATCGTGCTCCAGCATATCGAGCTTGTAGTCGGTGACAATGCGATCAGTTTCTTTTTGCGCCCATGCTTTCGCTTTTGGAACGCCGAGATCAATCGTCAACCCTTTGAATGCTTCTGGCTTCCAGGTTGCAGGCGGATCGATTGTCAACCATCTGCGCACTTCAGGATCGCGAACATTCAGTGCGCCGGGTTGAGTGTCCAAGGCAGCCTGCGTCCAGTCCACCCACAGCCCGAACCTCAAGCCTTGTGAGTGGGCATAATCGGCAACGGGAGCTAGACCATTAGGAAACTTCTTGGGATCGGGATACCAATCGCCAACGCCGCGAAACCATCCCGCATCGATATGAAACATCTCCAATCCAAGCTCAACGGAATCCCGAATCATGCGGCGAGCAATCTCTTCGTTCACTTCCATGCCGCCGCCCCAGCTGTTGTTGACAGCCAGAGGATATTGCGGATCTTTCCATGCCGCAGGATTTCCCAGCACCTCACGGACCCACGGTCGCAACGTGTTCCCTGCAGCGTCGGGGCCACCGGAGTTTGCTCCTAGAAATATACGCGGCGTTTCAAAGATATCGCCCGGCTTCAGTCGCGTGCGATAGGGGCCGGGATTTGGATTCAGCCCAACTTCGCCTTGCAAAGAATTGCCTTTGCGAGCCAGAGTGAGATGGGTTCGCCCACTGAATTCGATGCCGACATACCACCCGTCCCGCGCCGCATCCTTCCGCTGAACCAGAAAGTACGGAATGACTTCCCGCGATTCCCCCGGACGCGGATGCCCGTAGGTACTCGATGTCCCTTCCCACTGCGCGCCTTCGGAGAGTGCCACCAGATGCGTGCCGACGGCTGAAGGCGTATCCGCACCCTTTTCTATATACAAATGTTCCAGCGAATCATTGGCCGAAATTTCCCAGTCGAAGGCGAAGCTGTTCTGCAACGGAATCCAGACTTCACGGGAATCCAGATTCTCAATCCGGATGTCATGCTCAATCGGGCCGTGGACGGATCGAGCATTCCAATTCCAGGTCAGTCGCAGGCGGGGAGCTGCGGATTCAAAAACATAAGCGATAGAATTCGCGGAAGCCTTACTGGCATCCCGGTTCAGCACCCACGCAACTGGCACCGATTCCTCGCCAACCTGAGCACTCCCAATCAGCTTCTCGGACGCGCGATTCTGCCAGGCTGGCTGCGCTGCGCCTTGCAGACTCACCAAGCGAGGCGCGCTCGACGAAGCTTCAAAACGAAGCTCCGTTTCGCCCGTCTTTAAGACTGCGACTTGGGACGCAACGACTTGCCCATTCGCGAGCGCATTTGCCATCCAAAGGAAGAAACTCAGTGCGATACGGATTGAGGTTTTCATGACTTCAGTCTGGGGGAGGGACCGGAGCCAGCGTAGCAATCTACACCGGCTCCGTGTTCACTTTACGTTCGCATTCTAGAAGAACAGCCGCAACCCGACCTGCATGGTTCGCGGAGCATTGTTGCCCTTACCAATTACTCCTCCAAAGGTGGCGGAGTTTGGGTTGGGGTCAATATTTCCGAAATTCGGGTGGTTCAGAATATTCTGCGCTTCCAGCCGAATTTCAAGATACTTCGAGTCCTCGCTGGCAAAATAGAACTTCTTCAACAAAGTTGCGTCCGTAAAGAAGCTGCCAGGGTTGCGTATGCCAGTGAGCAAAAACGGCGCGTTGCTGAGCCCGAAATTCGGAGTGTCCGCAAAAGCGCCGCGATTCAGAACGCTCGGGTGACTAGTTGCGGTTCCGTGGACAAACTGTCCATTGGCATCCACCAATGCGCTGGAGTAATCCCCCGATGCAGCAATCGGCGTTCCGGCATTCAGGGAATAGCGCAAGGCAGCTCCAGGAGCAGTTTGGGATCCGCTGCCATCGGGGTGAACTTGGATCTGTGGAGTTAGCACTGGCGCCCCGGCGGGACTCCATGTCGTGACTCCAGCAAAATTCCAACCTCCAACCACCTTGTCGAGAACTTTCTGACCTAGAGTATTGTCGCCGCTCATGTAATGGCGCCCACGTCCGAACGGCAGCTCGTAGGAATAGTTCAGTAGAAGCGTGCGCGGCGCTTCATACGTAGCCAAGCCATACGCTTCCATCAGGTTGTGCGGATCTTGCAACAAGCCTCGGCCCGCCGGACCTCCATGCTGGATGTCTTTGCCAGCGGTATTCGTAAGCGTTCTGCGATAGGTAAACGATCCCAGCAGAGTCAGCCCGTGATAGTTTCTGGTCTGCAATTGGAAGTTGAGGAAGTTCGACATGGATTTTCCCCATGTCGCCTGCCCGGGCGTGACTCCGAGGTTGGGACCAGCATACTGCGGCGAAAGCCCGAGCAACTGGAACAAAGAAACCGTGGGCTGGCTCGCAAACGTCTGCGACTGTCCAAAGAACGGATTGGGCACCTGCGTCTGCAGATTGCTTCCCAGTTGGTAGTAGGAAAGAGGAATGTTGTTCAAGCTCCATCCCCACACCGGCATCAGCAAATGAATTCCACGAATTCCCGTGTAATCGACTGACGCCACCCAGTTGCGCCCAATCTGGCGTTGGAAGCTTACGTCCCAGGTGTAGTCCTCAGGGCTGTCAAACTTGCCGAGAGTTGCCGCGCCACCCTGATCCGGATTGGCCGCCTGCCCGAAGGTCTGGAAACCGTATTCCTGGTTGGTACGGATGGCGGGGAAATATCCCAGATTCGTACCGTTACCTTGTAACGGGAACGTACCCAGTCCGTGATCTTGTCCCAATTCTGAAACCCAGTTCTGACCATCCAGCGTCGATATCTGTCCAAACGTATCCGTGTTGTAGTAAAAACTGAACCAGTCGGTAGAGAGGCCGTTCAATCCCTGGTAGATGATGCCCGCGCTGGCATGCAGAACAGTATTCGGATCGATGGCATACGAAAGTCCAAAGCGAGGCTGGAAGTTCTTCCAATTCGTGTTGTAAAGATGCTTCTGCGGATACTCAGGCGTATCCAGAAGCGCCACTCGTCCAGTGGCGCCCTGGGAGAGCCACGCTGGATTCGGAAGGCTGGCCAGAGCTGGAACTACCGCTTTTACCTGGCTCCAGTCCCATCCCGCGTTCGGCGTCAGCACGTTCTTGGCGTTGATATCGTATTGAATTCCTGAACTCTGACCGGGCTTGCTGTAGCCCTTGAATCCGCGACCGCCGTCATGGTCCCAACGCAATCCCAATTGCACGGTCAGCTTCTTGTTTACTTTCCAGTCGTCCATCACAAAAGCCGATTCGTTTTTTCCGTACGGAGAAATATTCCAATTGCCCCACTGGAAAGCATGGGAGGATCCCATCATAAGTTCCGCTAAAGCAAAACCTGTCGACGCATCTTGGGGGTTCGTCCAATCCCGCACAGAGCCGCCACCCGGGTTCACCCACGCAACGCCGGTATGATCTCCGCCGTGCTCGTTAAACTTCAGAAAATACTGCTCGTAACCCATCTTCAAAGTATGACGTCCCAAAACCTTGGTAAACGACACCGAGCCGTTCGTTGTCTGATTGATGAACGTATCGAATTCCGATCCCCCAACATTGGAGAAACCAGGAAGGTTGAGCACGGGCGGAATGTGGTTGGTGGTTCTGGAAGGGTTGTTGATGATGAGCGGATCAAATCCCCATTGCGTAATGTCGATATTCGGATCCGGATCGGAGCCGTTACCAGAAACGCCATCGCTGTAAAGCTTGGCCACCCCAAATCCAAGGTGCGCATCGATGATCGACGTCGGGGACAGAACCAAACTGTACTGGATGCTTCCAGTGATGTTGTGGTCTTCGGTAACCGAACGTGCCGCATGCGCAAACGGAGCGGGGATGCTGTTTCTCATGCGCGACCGGCTGACGCTCAGATTAATGCGCTGACTGTTCGAGAGGTTCTCGTCCAAGCGGAAAAAGAAACGATCCGTAGGCCGCGTCGCTTTAATCGAGTCTACGCGATTCCCGCTGTAGCCGTTCGGCCCGGCCTGGTGGTTCGCGTCTGGATAGAGGGCCATGTAGTGCGCGAACAGCGTGCTCTGTTGCGACAATCCGACGCTGCCAGCGGGACAACTACCGCCAGAAATATCAGCCTGCGAACAAATTTTGCCGCCAGAGAGTCCATTCGCTCCCACCGGAGCACCCGAAACGCTGCCGTACTGCGGCCGAACTCCGCCAGAAATGCTGTAGGGATCGAAGAGTGCGGCATAAGTATTGGGGGCACCGTTGGCATCGAATCCCAGGACTGTCTTTGAAAAATCGCCATTGCGCTGTTCCGCCGTCGGCACAGTGCTCACCACGGTCTGGCCGCTAATGTAGCGCTCACCCTCCCATCCGAAGTAGAAGAAAGTCCGACTCTTTCCGTCATACAAGTGCGGAATTGAAACAGGCCCGCCCAAAGAGACCCCGTAGTTGTTCTGGTGGAATGCCTGTCGAGCCTGCCCCAGAGAACCATTCTGCCAAGTATTGGCATTCAGAATCTGGTTGCGGAAATATTCAAACGCTCGCCCGTGCAACTGATTCGTTCCGCTCTTCGTGCTAATCGTAATAATGCCGCCGGAGTAGCGGCCACGATCCGCGGATAGAACGCCACTCTCCACACGAAACTCGCCAATGCTGTCCGGCGTAGGTACCGCGCGATTCGTAGCGTTAAATTCTGAATCCTGAATTTGATTGCCGTCTACCGAGATGCTGGTGCCGTTCACCTGGCCGCCGGAAATCGCGTATGAGTTGCCGTTGTTCGCGATCAAATAAGCCGCGTTGCCCAGCGACTGCACGTTGTTGCTCAGTGGACCTTGCCCCTGTACTCCTGGAATTACCGACGTCAAGTCCAGGCTATTGCGATTGAGCTGCGGAAGCTCGGTGATCATCTTGTTATCAAGCACGGTCGAAGCGTTCGGGGTGTCCGCCTGCAACAAAGACTCCTGGTCCGTCACGGTCACCGATTGCTGTACCGACGCCGGCTTCAAAGAAAAATTCAGGTTGATCCGGTCGGCAAGGTGGACGGTGAGGTTCGAACGCTTCACAGTACCAAAGCCATCCTTGGTCACGGCAATTTCATAAGGACCGGGCACCAGCTGCGCCAGAAAATACACACCCGCTGTGTTCGTGGTGTTGGTGTAGGTGACGCCGGTCGCCAGATTGGTTGCCGTAACTGTGGCCGCATCGACCGAGGCCCCGGTCGCATCCGAGATCACTCCAGTAACTTGCGCGTTGGAGGATTGCGCGCTGAGAAACGAGCTTGCTCCCAGAAGCATGGCAAGAAGTAGGACAACCAGCGTTGCTGCCTTCACCGGACTTCCAAACCATTGGATCCGCAGACTCTGCTCGCTTCTTTGCATAAAACCCTCCTCAAAGTTTCGTCGACACCTTAGCCCACAAACGAATCCGCACTCACGGTGTGAAAAAGTCACACAAGTTTGCTGGCAACTGTTTTATCGGCATTGTCTCCGCACAGCTATGCGAGATCAGGTTATTTTCTTTGTTTAAACCGCAGGGGGTTGCTTCGACATATTCGTCGGAGTCGGCGTTTGCGTAGGTTCTTCCAGCTTTAGAAGCTGATCGACATTTACATTATCGATTTTCTGCGCTATTCCAGAAGGCCAATAGATTTCCAGCGAGACCTTGCTCTCTATCCCTAGGCCGAAGTGAACTCGCAGATCGCTCGACGAGGCGTAACCCACGCTATTGGCCACGCGCGCCACTTGAGTCCGGCTAGCACTCTTGCAAACAACTTTCGCACCCAAAGCCGACCGATTACTCCGCGTCCCTTTTAGCAAAAGCTGCAGCCAATGCTGGACAGGACTCCGATTCATCCACAATTCAATAGGTTCGTTGATGGACGTCACAGCCACATCAATCCGACCGTCGTTATTGAAATCCGCAAACGCCATCCCTCGATGAAGGCGGCTCACGGCAAAACCCTCTCCAGCTCCCAACGAAACATCGATGAAGTGTCCGTTCTGATTCCGGAGCACGCGATTGACCTGCGGTTCGTTGGCGTCCAAGCCGCCATTCGCCAAAAACAGATCAAGCTGGCCATCATTGTCGAAGTCCGCAAACCCGCACCCCCAGCCGTTCCAGCCACGACTCAGCGCGAGCAATCCGCTGGAAGCACTGGCATCCTCATACGTTCCATCACCACGATTTCGGAACATCTCAAACGTTTCTCCACGAAGCCCTGTCATCACAATATCCGGGAGACCATCTCCATCGAAATCCCCGAAGTCCGCGCCCATGCCCGATATCTGACGTCCGTCGCCGTTGTAAGCAACCCCGGCCTGGATGCCAACCTCCTTCAGCTTGCCGCCACCTAGACTGCGGAGAAGCAAGTTGCGATCATTGTCATTCGCGATAAAAATGTCGGAGCGTCCATCGCCCTCGCTCGCAATCGCAATGCCCATCCCCTTCCCAAGCACTTTCGCCAGCCCCGCCTCGGCAGACACTTCCGTGAAGGTGCCATTCCCGTTGTTGTGATAAAGCAAAACCGGCTCGGCACGATACATATCCGGATGGCAGTAAGTACGAGCCGCTCCCGACAGCCCACCGCAAATTGGATCGCTCCCCGCAGCCCAATCGCAATAGTTCGACACAATTAAATCAAGGTGACCATCGTTGTCGTAGTCAATCCACGCCGCAGCCACCGACCACAACTTGCGGCCTTTCGCATCGAGTCCGCTGACTCCAGCCGCCTGTGTTACATCCGTAAAAGTACCGTCGCCGTTATTTCGATACAGCGTATTGCCGTGCACGCCGACAACATAGAGGTCATCAAAGCCGTCGTTGTTAAAATCTCCGACGGCAACGCCCATTTCATATCCGCGCCCTTGCACCCCCGCCTTCTGCGTAACGTCGGCAAACGTCCCATCGCGATTGTTGCGGTAAAGGCGATTCCAAAAACGCGGATTGGATTTTTGCAGGCTGGGTAACGACGCACCGTTCACACAGTACAGATCGGGCCAACCATCATGATCGAAATCAATCACGCCCAACCCGCCAAGAACTGTTTCCACCTGATACTTGCGCCCGGAAGCGTCGTTGCGCAAAACAAAGTCCAGCCCGCAAGCCGGAGCGACGTTCTCAAACTGGATTGGGCCGCCCGAAGTAGGCGACGCAAGCAATCTTCCAGCGGACTGCGCCAGAAAAGCTCCACCTAGCAGCTTCGCGAAACTGCGTCGGCTCAAAAGTTGGCTATTTCTGCCCATTGTCGTCCTGGCTCAGCCGATCTTGGTCGCGATACGACTTATTCTGAAACGCCTCAGAAAGCTCTTGCGCAGTTGCAAATGCTTTTTCAGCTTCAGCCGCACGTCCAAGCTTTTTCAACACAGCTCCCAATATCTGATGCAGGCTTCCCTTCTCATCCGGATACCCGTGCTCCAAAGCTGGCGCAAGATACTGCAACGCTTCGCTTGCACCAGTCTGCGCCAAAGCTTTCCCCAACTCGACACGCGCCGTCACGTCGCCCGAATCGCGCGCCAAGATTTCCCGAAGATACGGCACTGCAGCCCCGTAGTCCCTTTCCTGCATCGCAAGTTTCGCCAGCGTACGCTTCGCCGAAATGCGTTGCGGATCAATTTGTAGCGCCGCCATCGCATTTTCACGAGCCACATCGTTCTTACCAGCACCAAGCTGCGCTTCAGCCAGCCGCTCCAAAACAGCCGGGTCCCCGCGCCGTCCCGCCAAAGCGGCCTGATATTCCGCAACCGCCGCATCTGCATTCGATTGCAGCCGCAGCAAGATATCACCTTGCATCATGTGCAGCACAGCATCATCCGCACCAGATTTGCGAGCCTGCTCCGCCGTGGCACCCGCCTGGAGGGAATAGCAAACCGAAAGCAGAAACATGCCGTACGGTTCCGGCGACCGCTCCGGACGGCTCCATTCCAACGTTGGAATGATCCGACGGCAATCATTGAGACTTCCCAATGCTGCCTGCTTTCGAAACCACGCCTCGGGCGAGCCCGGCGGAGTCGCCGTTGGCTTTACAAACTCTTCCCGCATTCGCTGCTTATGCGCAGACTGTTGGGACCGTGAATCGCGACCTGCGGGAGGTGCAGCAAGTTCGCAGTGCTCCGCCTTCACCCGCACGCACTCAAGAAACTTCGCCGCCACCCCACTCACCTTGGCAGAACTGGGAGGCTGAACTTCGGCCGGCCACACGCGGCTCGCCCGCTCCAGTAACGACCGGGAATCTTGACCCACTGCGTTCAGACGTTCGACCACATGCGGCCACTCACCTCGCCGCGCAGCAAGTTCCGCATCGAGAACCAACGCGGCAAGGTCGTTGGCGTCAAGTTCCAAGGCGTCATGAAGATATCTTTTCGCCGAGGGCAAATCGCCACCAAGCAAACTCACCCGCGCAAGATCCGTCCAAATTCCCGGAGCCTCTGGATCCAAGCTCGCGGAGCGTTCCAGCAATGGCTTTCGCCCAGCATCCGCCGCAGGCAGCGCCAAGGCCTGGAGCCGGTACTCCGCTGCCAACCCCTTCTGCGAGCTCCGCAAGCGATCCGACATCCTGGAGAATCGCGCCACTGCAAAATCCACAAAAGCAACCGAAGCTTCGGAAGAATTAGGCGCAACCTGCAACGCCCTTAGGTATGCTTCCGACGCATCGCCATAGAGCTCTTGCCGCGCCAACGCTTCTCCCAAATACCCCAGCGGAAATTCTTCCTTCGGACGAAGCCGCGAAGCCGCGCGCAAATATGGAACTGAATTCTTGGCTTCCCCGGTGCGGAGTATGTCAATGCCCAGCAGCAAATTGACCAAATAATCTTTGGTATCCAGTCGATAGGCACGCTGAAGGAGCGGCAGCGCCTCCGAGTACTGCCCTTTTTCGTGCAGCGCAAACGCCCGCTGCACAAGAGATTTGAGGCTCTCTCCCCCCGCCGCCAAGGGACAAAGGCTCACAGCCGCCATCACCGCGACGATTCGAAACCAGCGACGAAATCCCGCTCCACAAACCTTCATCGACGTAAGCCTGAGGCCAGCATACGACGCACACTGCGGATTCAGCAACGGCCGGCGCTACCAAATTTGCGAAGGAATGTTCGATAAACATCGGCAATAAACAGAACAGAACGTGTATGCTAGCGGGCTAGCTCGCACGAAAGAGGCGCTGATCAATGAAATTTGCTACCTTCCTATTCTTGCTCCTAACCTCGGCCTCCATCGCCGTGGGGCAGAAAACTCTACCCGCCCTAAGGGACGGAACCGTCGTTGACGAAAAAACCAACTTTCGGCAAGACGGCCCGCTTCGCATCGAAGGCCGCGTAAAGCTCAAGGGAATTTCCCTCGACCTGCGCGGACCCATCACAGTAGCTTCCGGCGCCGACCTCACTCTTGAAGACATAACAATCAAAGTCTCTGACCCTCCAGGTGCGGCCAACGGAACCAGTGGGCTGCAGTGTGAAGGTCCTGCGAAAATCACTGTCCTCCGATCAACCATGGCCGCCGAAGGCAGCGCGCACCCTATGTGGGGTTTGCAAGGCGAAGTCACCGTCGATGATTTCCAAACTACGAACACAGAATTCCACCTAAATCAAGTTAATGCCAACCTCAATAACTTCACAATCTTCGAGCTGGAGATTTCCCGCTCGAGTAAGGTCGTGGGTCGGCACCTGCGACTGGTATTCCTTTCCACCCATACCGGCGAAGACGACAGAGTCGAGTTCTCCAATATTCCCGCCGGCCAACCTTTTTCGCAAAAACTCCGCATGGGCTCGCAGGCCACCGCCGATCTAACCGATACCGCCGCGCAGCTCTTTTTAGTCTACGTGCATGGCAGCAGCGATGTAAGCCTGAGTCACATCGGGCGCGCGCAACTAGCCATCTTTCCCGATTGCAAAGGAACCCTCACCCTGCCTCACGGAATTGTCGGCTCCTCGAAAACTCCTGTAGTCGTTCCAGAACCAAACGCTTCGAACTGCCCCTTCCACATCCGCCTCAACGATGTGAACGCGGATACCTGGGACGTTTACGCTCGCGGAAACGCCGACGTTACTTTCACCAGGAGCGTCATCGACGAACTGACGGCGGATGGTAAGGCCAAAATCACCGTTCTCGATTCAGAAGTTTATGCCGATTGGCTTTCTTTCGGCGCCGACACCAATCTGCGAGTAGAGAATTCCACCGTCGGCGCGTTGCGGCTCGCAGCTCAACGTCCAGATTTGGCGACGAGTCAGATCCGTCTGAACGGTCACAGCCATGCTACGTTCGATCGCGTAACCTTCGATTGCGGTATCGCCGCCACTGACAACTCCACACTCGCGATTCACAATTCTCTAACGCCTCCCAGCTACATTCGACGAGGAGAACACGCGGTCGTTCACACCGACCCCGTGCTTAAAATCGAAGACTTCGCGACGGATACCCAGCGGAAGAACTAGGGACTAGAGACAAGAATTACAGAGGACAAGAATTACATGACCTGTAAGGTAAGCACCGACTGGTCCTATCGCGGGCTCCGCACCGTAGTCCTGGAGAACAAGTTTCTCCGCATCGTCATCCTGCCTGAAGCCGGCGCCAAGATTTGGCAGATCACCTACAAACCGCTGGATTTCGATTTGCTCTGGAATAACCCTCGCATCGCCCCCGCTCGTTTGCCCATGAATTCGCGCTACGACGATCTCTGGAGTGGTGGCTGGGATGAGCTCTTTCCCAGCGACGAAGCTGGATTAATTAACGGAGAAATGTATCCCGACCACGGCGAGTTCTGGACCGGCGACTGGCAATCGGAGGCCTTTCAATCGGAGAACACGGCAGGGGTCAAATTGCGTTTCATCACCCCCATTAGTGCAATCTCAGTCGAGAAAACAATTTGGATCGAACCCGACTCTGCACGCATTCGATTTCGTCACCAAATGACGAACTGCGGCAACACGCCTTTTCCCTTTCTTTGGAAGCTGCATCCCGCCATGGCAGTAACTCCGCAACACCGCGTAGATTTCCCCGCCATGAAAGTTGTTCTGGAAGCAGCATTTCCGGGAACGCTCGGTGGCGCTCCCACAAATTTCACCTGGCCAACCGCACAAATCGCTGGCAAAGAGATCGACCTGCGCCGCGTGCCTGCCCAATCGGAACGCCAGCTTTACTTCTTCTACGGAACCGAGATGGCCGCAGGCTGGTGCGCCCTCACCAACACGGCAAACCGCCTCTCCTGTGGATTGGTTTTCGATCAAAAGGTCTTCCCCAGTTGCTGGCTCTTCGCCAGCTATGGCGGCTGGCGCAACTACAATGTTGCCGTTCTGGAACCTTGTACCGGGTATCCGTTGAATTTTGAAGCGATGCAAGCGGCAGGCCGTAACAAGACACTGGCTCCCGGAGAAATTCTGGACACGGAAATCATCTTTACCGTCCAGGAAAATATACGGTCAGTTCAGCGTATCGAGGCAGATGGAACAATAATCGCTGGCTGATCAACTTCTTAAGACTCTAGCTTTGGCGGCGCAGCCGGCTCCATCGACAAAAGGATCGCCGCCACAATCGCCAGCACAATCCCAACTCCCTGCCCCGCTGTTAGATGCTCGTGCAGTACCGTAACCGCAAAAGCCACGGTCAGCAAGGGATACAGCGAGATCAAGGCGGTCACAATCGCCGCCTTCCCGCCGGACTCCATCGCCACGAAGCAAGTCAGCGCTCCCAAGCCATTCAGAGTTCCGCCGCCAACCGCCAGCCAGAAAATCAATGGACGCACATGC
>JAYVEP010000127.1:0-32369 GCA_043749225.1 Acidobacteriaceae bacterium | reverse complement strand
AACCAGGTTCCGGCCCAGAGTTCGGCGACAATTTGATGTTAATGGCGATCGACGAAAACGATCCCATCATCGAGGTCAAAGAAGGCGACGCCTAGAGGCGTTGCAGCTCGCGGTTCTAGAAGCTCATCTCCAACGTATCAACACGGTCCCCATTCCCCCGGGGACCGTTGCTTTTTACTCTCAATTTAGTTCAGATCGGTCAGCATCTGCGAAGTGTAAAGGCCGTTGGTGTTCGGGATCGCGTTATACAGGACGAATGTGCGGTTCTGCGCATTGGAAAACGACTGCTGAACGATCGGGAGTAGGCACTTATCCGTGACGCTTTGAGCGGCGATCGCGATTTCGTAAAGGCCGGAAGGCAAGCTTTGATACGTAGACGAGCCCAGGGAGGGCAAACTAGCGATAGTCGGCTTTATAGCCGGGTTCGGGGAGTTCTGGCAGTCTTTACCCGTTGTTGCTCCCGGTGTCACGATATACACATCCACCGGTCCCGAATCCGGCGAGCCATTGATGAAGCGAATCTTAAACTTGCCGCTGTCGGCCTTGCTGTGGTCATCCGCCAACTTCTGGCCAACCGCGTTGGGAGCGTTCCCGACGATCAGATATGTGTAAGAGGTTCCCGCAGTGAAAGGTTCCTTCAGCATGTCGTAAACATCGTTGGAGGTGTTGGACTGTTTCACCTTGAGCTCGTGGTTGCCGCTGGTGACGGATATGAAAGCTGTGGGAGCGCCGTATGCAATGCCGCTTGAAACCGTCTTGCTATCAATCAGCAAGTCCAGGTTGGGTTCGCCTGGCGAGAGATGCAATATCCGCATTTGTGTATCGGCTGACTTGGACGAAGTTGTTCCACACCCTACGGCGATCAGCGCTGCTCCGAGCCCAACGGTACACAAAACCCACGTACTCCACTTCGAAGATCGATTCACTCTGTGCTCCTCAACAATAAGAATATAAGAATAAAGGACTTCAGGGTCTTTTAGCACATAGATGCGGAATAATCTCGATCCGGTTGCCGGGGGAGGCCGCCATCTTGTTGAAACAACTCCAAATCTTGTATCGACTGGCTGGTTCGGAGGATTCTGCGAACTTGATTGCCGCATCGTCCGATGACCTTTAGAATTGAGATGCAGCCATTTTAGCCATCTGAGAGAGGTCTTTTGTCGCGCAAAATAGCGATTTACCCGGGATCGTTCGATCCGCCGACTAAGGGACACCTCGATCTAATTGCGCGGGGCAGCCGCATTTTCGACGAGTTGGTGGTCGCCATCCTGCGCAATCCGGACAAGACGTCGCTGTTTTCGGTGGATGAGCGCAAGGAAATGATTGAGCTGCTGACCTCCGGCTACAAGAACGTTCGCGTGGATACTTTCGAGGGCTTGACGGTGGACTACGCAACCCGGTTACGCGCTACGGCGGTTTTGCGCGGCATTCGCGCCATCAGCGATTACGAGTACGAATTGCAGATGGCTTTGATGAACCGCAAACTGCAGCCGAGTCTGGAAACTGTTTTTATGATGCCGGCGGAGCACTATTCCTATATTAGCTCGCGCCTGGTTCGTGAAATTGCTGGCATGGGCGGTCCGGTCGGAGCCCTGGTTCCGGGATTGATCGAGCAGCGGCTGCGGGCTAAATTCGGCACTGCCGCGCGAGTGAACAGGAAACCGAAAGCTACATCGTCGAAACGCGTTGCAGGGAAGAAGACGAAGGCAGGGAAGACGCAGCCATGAGCCCGACTACCGAAACCCCCACGCTTGAGATTGACCTTGCCGAGCGCATTCAACGAATCGAAATTTCCGCGACTATGGCGGTCGTCGCCGAAGCGGATAAGCTGGCGCAGCAAGGAATTGACGTCGTTTACTTTGGTGCGGGCGAGCCGCACTTTGCCACGCCGCAGCATGTGAAGGATGCTGCGATTGCTGCGATCCAGGGCAATTTCAGTAAGTACACAGCCGTCGGTGGTACGCCGGAATTGCGCGACGCCATCATGCAGCGCCATGCGACTGACTTTGGGTCCGGCTATCGTCGCGAAGAGTGCGTCGCCAACGTCGGCGGTAAACACGCGATCTTCAACGCTGTTTCAGTTTTGGTGGATCACGGCGATGAAGTGATTCTGCCGGCGCCTTACTGGGTTTCTTTCAAAGATATTATTCGCTACGCAGGCGGCACACCGGTGCTGCTCGCGACGGACGAAAGCGACAACTTTCGTGTGACCGCGGCGATGGTTGAGAAATTCATCACGCCGCGCACGAAGATGATTATTTTGAACTCTCCGTCGAATCCTTCGGGGGCGGTGATGTCACCCGAGGATCAAACGGCCATCGTCCGCCTTGCCGTTGAGCGCGGAATTTGGGTTCTCTCCGACGAGTGTTACGTTTACCTGAACTACACGGGCAAGCAGTTCTCAGTAGGGTCGCTGCGGGAATACAGTGATCGAGTTCTTGTAATTGGGTCGCTGTCCAAAACCTATGCGATGACAGGATGGCGACTCGGCTACGCGCTGGCCCCTGCGCCCGTGATTAGCGCGATGCAGAAGCTCCAGAGTCAATGTACGTCGAATCCAACGTCCATTGTGCAGAAGGCGGCGGTCGCAGCGCTGCAAGGCCCGCAAGAGTGTGTGGCGGAGATGCGCGCTGAATATATTCGGCTGCGCGATCATTGTGTTGCCGGGCTGCGTTCCATTTCGGGAATTCACTGCACGATGCCGGAAGGCGCATTTTATGCCTACCCGAATATTTCAGCCTTTATCGGTCGTGGCGGAACGAAGACTGCTTCCGACGTCGCGGGTAAGCTGTTGCGCGAAGCGCATGTTGCCACGGT
Organism: Acidobacteriaceae bacterium; assembly: GCA_043749225.1. Lineage (GTDB taxonomy): Bacteria > Acidobacteriota > Terriglobia > Terriglobales > Acidobacteriaceae > JANXUC01. The sequence goes on along the minus strand of JAYVEP010000127.1, from coordinate 29,552 downwards.
TCCAGGCGAAGGGTTCGGCACCACGGAGCACATTCGAATTTCCTATGCTACGTCAGAAGCGGAGTTAGATCGCGGTCTGGATCGCATGCGCAAGTTCTTAGCCGGGCTTGCTGAATGACGCAGCTCTATCCCTTGCTGATGGTGCCTGAGTTTGATCCGCGTCCGTGGGGGACGTTCGACCTATCCCCGATTTATCCGGATCAACAATTCACGCAAAAAATTGGGGAGGCGTGGCTCACCGGAGATTTTTGCAAAGTTGCGAATGGTCCGCTGGCGGGGCGGCGGTTGGACGACATCAGTCAGGAATATCAGCGCGCTCTTGTTGGGGAGGCTGCGCGCGATCCCCAACGTTTTCCATTGCTTCTGAAGTTTTTGTTTCCGCACGAGAAGTTGTCGGTGCAGGTCCATCCCGACGATGAGGGCGCACAGCGCCTGGGTGAGCCGTGGGGAAAGACCGAGTGCTGGTACTTTGTGCAAGCTGCGCCTGGGTCGAAGATCGGCCTTGGGCTGAAGCCTGGGACAACGCGCGACAAATTTGCGCAATCGATTCACGAAAACCGTGTTGAAGAATTGCTGAATTGGCTCGACGTGCATGCCGGGGATATGATCTACGTCGCGGCTGGTACGGTGCATACGCTAGGGCCGGGATCGATTCTGGTAGAAACGCAGCAGCAGTCCGACGCCACATACAGGCTGTATGACTATGGCCGTCCACGCGAACTGCATTTGAAGCAGGGCTTGGCGGCGGTAAAGGAGAAAACCACCGCAGGTAAGGTTTTGCGGCGTGCGCTGCCCGGAGAAGGCGATGAGCTGGTCGCCGCACCTTATTTCGTGGTCGACAGGTTTGCTCTTGCATTGGAACGCAAGTTCTCGACGGTGGATGGTGGCGCCAGTTCAGCGCAGGTTTTGGTGGCAATCGAAGGCAAAGGCTTGGTGGAGTGTGCAGGCGGAGATCCCGTCCCTTTTGTGAAAGGCGATGCGGTTGTGATTCCCGCGAGTGCTCAGGAATTCGTTGTTTGCCCGCAGGGGAGTGTCGAGTTCACTGTATCGAGGGTTCCTGGTACGCCGCGCCCGGAGCCGGTTACGCAGTCTTGAGGATGTTTCGGCTATTTTATATATATAGGAATTCCATCTGAAGAACAATCCACATTTCTATCCAGTTATTTTGGCGGGCGGGCGTGGTACGCGATTCTGGCCGCTGAGCCGTCGCCGCCGCGCCAAGCAACTGCTGGCGCTTGATGGTAAGCAGACGATGATTCAGCAAACTGTGGCTCGCTCGCAGGCGCTGGCACGGCCTAAGAACTTCTGGATCATTACGAACGACGACCTTCGGGGCGCGATCATGCGCCAACTTCCGCGACTGACAGCGAAACAAATTCTGGCTGAGCCTTGTGGGCGCAACACTGCACCGGCCATCGGCCTTGCCGCATACTTGCTGCTGCGTCATGACTCGGAGGCCGTGCTTGGATTGTTTCCGTCCGACCATGTGATTGGCGACGAAAAACGCTACCGGGAGACTCTGGAGCGAGGCATTGCAATTGCGGCGGCGGGCGAGAACATCGTTGTACTTGGCATTCGGCCTACACGCGCCGAAACCGGCTATGGATATATTGAGGCCGGAGGGGCCGCGGGCGAACACGCGCTTCAAGTCCTTCGATTCACGGAGAAGCCCGATGCGCAGCGAGCAGCAGAATTTGTGCGGGCGGGAAACTATTATTGGAACAGCGGCATGTTTTTATGGAGCGCCCGAACACTGGCGCGCGCGCTAGAAGAGCATCTGCCGAAGACCGCGTCGCGGTTAGCTGAAATTGCGGCAGCTTTCGGGACAAGCAAGTTTGCCAAAACATTTCGCAAGCTTTACCCGCGATGCGAGAACATCAGCGTGGATTACGCTTTGCTGGAGCCGCGTTCGGCGAAAGGCGCAAGCGCCTCGAATATTGTTTGTCTGCCTGCGGATTTCGGGTGGAACGATTTGGGCTCCTGGACGGCGCTGTATGAACATCATGCGGCGAAGAAAACGGTTGCGGGCGGGAATTTGATTTCCGCCTCCGGGCATTTTGTTTTGAATGCGGAAGGTAATTACGTTCACGCGCCGGGCAAATTTGTAGCGACGGTCGGCGTGACCGGGTTGGTAGTTGTGGAAACGGAAGACGCTTTGCTCATCACCACCCGAGAACATGCTCAGGACGTGGGCAAGGTTGTGAAATATTTGGACGAAAAGAAGCTGAACAAACTGACTTAGGAATAACTAGCGCTCGGACTTTATCCCATGCAAGAAATCAAATTTGGAACGGATGGCTGGCGCGGCCTTATCGCGGATGACTTCACGTTCGACAACGTACGTCGCGTTGCGGGTGCTATTGCGAGCTACGTGCTGAAGCATGAGGACTCGCGCAAGGGTGTGGTGGTGGGCTATGACACGCGCTTTGGGTCCCGTCGCTTCGCGGAGGCGGCCAGCGAAGTCCTGGCAGGAGCGGGGATTCCGGTGAAACTTGCCGCTGACTTTGTGCCGACACCGGCTGTTTCGTTGCATGTGAAGCAATCCGGAGCGGCGGGCGGGGTCATGATTACGTCCAGCCACAACCCGTGGAACTGGAACGGGGTGAAGTATAAAGCGAGTTTCGGGGGTTCGGCTACACCCGCGATCATGAAGATCATTGAGCAAGAACTGGCGGCAGGCGCCACGCCGAAGGGTTCTGTGGCTGCGATTGCAGAAGTTGATTTGACCAAGCCGTACATTGAAGCCGTGTGCAAGTTTGCTGGGACGGAGCGAATTGCTGGAGCGAAATTCAAATTTGCAGTTGACTCGATGTATGGATCGGGTCGCGGAATTCTTTCGCGTATTTTCACCGACCTCGGCGTGAATTTTGTCGCGATCCGCCAGGAGGTGAATCCGCTGTTTCCGGGAATTAATCCGGAGCCGATTCTGCCGCACGTTGCGATGTTGCAAGAGACGGTTGTGCGGGAAAACTGTCATGCTGGCTTGGCTACTGATGGCGATGCCGACCGCATTGGCGCCGTCGCCGAAGATGGAAGCTTTGTCGATTCGCACAAGATTTACTGCGTTTTGCTGCGTTGGCTGTTGGAGCGTCGAGACTGGTCGGGCGACGTGGTGCGCGCTTTCAACACTACGAAGATGCTGGATCGAATTGCCGCCAAGCACGGACGTAAGCTCTTTGAATGCAAAATTGGATTCAAGTATATTGCTGATCTAATGATGGAACGCGATATTTTGATTGGCGGCGAGGAGTCTGGTGGGATTGGCTATTCGCGGTATCTACCGGAGCGCGATGGAGTGTTGAATTGTCTTCTCTTGGCGAACGTGATGGCCGAAGAAGGCAAAACGCTGGGTCAGTTAGTGGCCAGTTTGCAGGAGGATTTTGGCGCGCATTATTACGGACGCCGCGACTTGCACATCACCGAAGAAGTGAAACAGAACGCCATCCAACGCGCGGGCGCGGCATCAACTACGCGGCTCGGGCCTTATGGCGTGCTTCGCAAAGAAAGCCTGGACGGAGTAAAGTTCTTTCTTGACGCACCTACAAATGGAAACGGGGCTGAGCCCTGGGTGCTGTTTCGAGCCTCGGGGACCGAGCCGCTGTTGCGGGTTTATGCGGAAGCGGCTTCGCCGGAGCTGGTTCGCGAAATATTGGATACGTCGGAGGCTTTCGTACAGGGGGCCTAGCACCCGTAGGACAAGCACTATTGTGAGTCGTAATTTCTGTTGTAACCAGCGACACTGTATGGATCAGACATGACAGTTGCCAATTCCAACTCGACGGTAGCGGATTCGCCGGAAGCGCGTCGCTATAACCGCATCAAGCGGTGGCTGGGATTCGCCGATTTGGCGGTTGGGTTCGGTTTGCTGCTCATCCTCCTGGTCACCGGGTGGAGCGCCCGGTTGAGGGACCTCGCCCTATCTGGGGCGCACCAGAACTATTCTCTGGCGGTGCTGTTCTATGTTCTGTTTCTCCTGCTGATTGGCAAGGTGATTGGGTTCGGTCTGGAATATTACAGCTTTCGGCTAGAGCACATTTACCACTTGTCCGACCAGAGGCTGCGGGCGTGGCTGTGGGATGAAGTGAAATCTTTTCTTCTTAGCGTTGTTCTGGCTGGAATTGTTGTAGAGCTAATTTATTGGACGATTCGCTTTTCGCCACAGCAATGGTGGCTCATAGCGTGGGTAGTGTTTATCGCTTTGTTTATTCTGATGGCGCAGGTGGCGCCGATCATTTTGTTTCCGATTTTCTACACATTTTCGCCGCTGGATAACGAAGACTTGAAGAATCGGCTGGTCAAGCTGGGTGAGAAAGCTGGCACCCAGGTGCGCGGCGTTTACGAGTGGAAGCTTTCTGAAAAAACCAAGAAAGCAAATGCCGCTCTGACCGGACTCGGAGCGACACGTCGAATTATTTTGGCGGACACGCTTTTGCAAAATTATAGTGCTGACGAGATTGAAGCCGTGCTGGCGCACGAACTTGGCCACCACGTGCATCGCCACATCCTGAAAAGTATTTTTGTGCAGGCAGCGGTGACTTTGGCGGGGTTCTGGCTGGCCTCTGAAGTGCTGTTGTATGCGGTGGATCGGGTGCGCTGGTTCGATGCTCTTTCTGATTTCGCCAACCTTCCGCTACTAGTGCTGGTTTCAACCGTGCTTTCTGTTTTGCTGATGCCCGTTTTGAATGCTTATTCGCGTTTCAACGAACGTCAGGCAGATCGATATTGCTTTCAGTCGATTCGGTCGGTGGATCCGTTTATTTCAGCCATGAATAAGCTGGCAGACCAGAATCTAGCCGAGCGGACGCCATCGCAGTTGGTGGCGAAGCTGTTTCATTCGCACCCTTCGATTTCGAATCGGGTTTCAGCGGCGCTGGCCTGGGCTGCGTCCCGAGCCAGTGCTCGCTAGTTCAGCTCAACGCTGGCGCAGGATTTCCTCTACCCGTTGTACGTCTTCGAGAGTGTCCACGCCTACCGTGTCGTACGGAGTTTCGCCCACATGGATTGGAGTTCCGTTTTCCAGGAATCTCAATTGTTCCAGGCGCTCACTTCGCTCCAGAAAAGATTCCGGCAGATTCACGAAGCGATCAAGTGCCGCTCTGCGGTACGCGTAAAACCCGAGGTGTTTGTAGTAGTGGGGATTTGTGGCATCGCGGTCGTGCGGGATGGTTGCGCGGGAGAAGTACAATGCTCGGCCGCTTGTTTCGCAAACGACCTTGACCGCGTTGGGATTGTTCACATCGTGTTCTGGGCAAGGCGTCTTGAGAGTGCCTACCTCCACGGCGGGGTTTCGCATAACTTGCAGTAGTGCTGCGATATGCTCGGGCCGGGTGAGCGGTTCGTCGCCTTGCACGTTCAGATAGACGTCTGCTTCCAGTGCTTTTGAAATTTCGTGAACGCGTTCCGTTCCGCTGCGATGGGTTGCGGAGGTCATTCGGACGGGCCATGAGTTCTTTTCGCAAAAGGCGAAAATTTCTTCGGAGTCGGTCGCTACGATTACTTCCGCTAACAGCGGCGATGCTCGCACCGCTCGCACAACGTGCGCCAACAGAGGCTCGCCGGCGATCAAGTGCAGCATTTTGCGCGGCAACCGTGTGGAAGCCAAACGGGCGGGAATCACGGCAATTGCTTTCAAGTCTGCTCCCCGGCTTGGCGACGGAAAAGGAAAACTCCGCACGTTGCGCCTCGAGTTGTTATAGTTTTCCTGATTGTCGCCATCTGTTTATAACACCGTTTTTGTTGAGCCGCCCTCGGGAGCGAACTGATGCCGCAACCGCTGACTCTGCTGTGTATTGCGTCTTATGAAAAAGGCCAGGAGTTCATGCGCGAGGCCAAGCGCCTGGGCTGCCGCGTAGTCCTGCTTACACTGGAAAAACGCCGCGAAGCGAACTGGCCGCGTGAAAGCCTGGATGATGTATTTTACGTTCCTGAAAACCTCTCCTTGCAACAAGTGATCTATGCCGTTGCGTACATGGCGCGCAGCGTTCGTATAGATCGCATCGTGGCGCTGGATGAATATGACATGGATCATGCCGCGGAACTGCGCGAGCACATGCGGATTTCCGGTATGGGCGCGACCACGTTGCGCTATTTCCGCGACAAACTTGCGATGCGGGAACGTGCCGACGAGGAGGGAATTCTTGTTCCGCCGTTTTGCCCTGTTCTGAATTACGATGTGCTGCGTGAATTTATGGCGCGAGTTGAGCCGCCGTGGGTACTGAAGCCGCGTTCGGAAGCTTCCGCCATTGGCATTCGCAAAATTGAGCGCGCGGATGATCTATGGCCGCTTCTCGATCAGCTTGGTGACCGGCAGTCCTACCATTTGCTGGAGAAGTTTGTCCCGGGCGAGGTCTACCACGTGGACAGCATCATTGCCGGGGGCAAGACCGTTTTTTCGGAAGTCCACAAATATGGAAAGCCTCCGATGCAGGTATCTCACGGCGGCGGAATCTTTACTAGCCGCACCCTGAAGCGGACTTCGGTGGAATCCAAGAAACTGCAATCTATTCAACGCACTCTGCAAAAGGCTTTGGGATTCGTGGCCGGTGTCGCGCATACGGAATTTATTCGCGCCGAAAGAGATAAGCAATTTTATTTTCTTGAAACCTCTGCCCGTGTCGGTGGCGCCTACATTTCGGATTTGGTGGAGGCGGCAACCGGAATCAATCTCTGGCGCGAATGGGCGCGCTTAGAGGTGCAGGGAGAAAAATACAAACTGCCCGCTGTACGCCGCGATTATGCCGGCGTCATTCTCACGCTGGCCAGACAGGAGCATCCCGATCTTTCAGCTTATGACGACCCCGAGATTGCGGATCGTCCATCCAAGAAGCACCATGCGGGGATGATTCTGAAGTCGCCCGATCCGGAACGAATTCGCGAGCTGCTGGAATCTTATGGCGAGCGCTTTCTAACGGACTTCAGTGCCACAGAGCCGCCACCGATGGAAAAGCCCATCGACTAGACGGCTCCGAGGCGCTTATTTCTTCTTCGCCGATTTCGACGGCGCAATTTCCTCTGCGGTTACGAAGTGGGGGTTGATATCAGTCGGGATATCGTGCAGCTTATCGATGGCTTTCTGCATGTCAGGTTGCAGGGTTAGCGCCGCATCCAAAATCTTCTTGGCCGCTGCATAATTTCCTTCCGCTTCGATCGTTAGCAAATCGTGATCCAGGTCGCGCACCGCAGTTTTCATCTTTTCAAGATCCAGAGCGAAGTACCCGTCTGGCTGTACCGCAAAACCGCCCCTGGCCATTAAGTAATTTACTTGAATCGCCATGCCATGGCCGTGCGCGTCCGACAAACCGAAGCGCAATGCACGGAAGGTGGAGGCCAAGTATGTGGTGTACAACTGCCTCTCCGCTGCCGGACCAAGCGGGAGTACTTTATCGAGCGCCATTTCTTTGGCGTGGTCCATCATGTATTGCAGGGCCCACAGGCCGGTTACGTCGGCCTTGGCTTCTTCAATCGTGCTATACAACTCCTTCAATTCCTCGCGCGGCGTTGTATCGCGGCCCTGCACTTGAATTTGATGCGGTCCAAGGCCGTGCATCAATTCGTGCGCCAGGATGTGCGTGAAAAATGGCTCGAATTTCACATCGGCCCGTGCGGATTTTGAGAGAACTCGTTCCGCAATCGGAAGCAGCACATGCTTGAATTTGGCTTCCTGCACATTCTTCAGCATCACGCGTTTGCTGCCTTTTTGCTGCACCACGCGATCATCATTGGGTAAATTGTAAGCTGCGGTAGTTATGCCGTGAGCGCCGTCTCCTGCTGCAAGTACCTGATCCACAACTCGGATTGGTGCGGCTGCACCCAACTTCGGGTTGCGGTATTTGGCATCGATCGGCAAATTGTCTTCAATCTGTTGCAAGTGCGCGGCAAACGCAGCCAGCTTCGCGGATTCGGCCTCATCGCGCACGCTGATATAAGCCTCAAACGCGGCCTTGTATCCGAAGAGTTCGTCGTTGTAGGTTTCGTAAGGGCCGATCGTAATATCGAGAGGCGCATCCAAATCCATCCACGCCATGTCGCTTTCGTAATAGTCGTTGCTCAGAAATGCATCGGCGCGGGTTTTCAGGAAGCGCTTCAGCGTGGCATTGTCGGTGAGCGCAGCAGCTTCACGGAGCAACTGGGCAGCGCGGGTCAAATCTTTCTTGTATTCCTCGCTGTAGGGGATCGACCTGAGCTTGCCATCGCTCGTACGTCGAATCACAGTGAAAAAGCCTTTCGCTTCTTCCTGTTCTTTCGCAGGCAACTTAGCCAGCCAATTCTCAAACTCCGCCTTGGACGTATTTTCGGGGTAGAAATTTGAGCCTTCCAGCTTTCGCTCAGGCACTCCGGGGAGAAACGCCGCGAACCCATCGAGAGTTGACCAGGGACCCTTGTTGATGGAGAAATAGTTGGCGCGGGCCTTGCCGAGAGGTGTCTTGTCTTCCAGCAGCTTCTTTTGCAGAGCGGCGTTTCCACTCCAAAACTGCTCCAGGAAAATGTGGTCGATGAGCCGTCCCGCGACCACCAGCTTGGCCAGAGCGGCCCGATCACCCTTAGAAAGGCTCGAGATTTTCACCTTGAGATCAGTGGGCGCAAAGCGGGCAGCCATGCGGTTTAACGCGGCGGCATCCGGCAAAGCCGTCTTTTTCGCTTGTGCGGACATATCCAACCCTCCGACGCTCAACGTGAATCCCAAAATCGCAATGAAAGTCCAAAATTTCGACATAACCCCTCCAACTAGCAACCCTATCAACCGCTCAGCATCATAACAGCCTGAGGGCTCGATGCCAGCGGCCCGCTGCGGGCGAGCAGCCCATTCGGAGTTACAATATTAAAACTTGGCTGGCGGACGTTCGGCCAGAGTTCAACCGCTTTATCGAGCGAAGGGTGTTTTTTATGCGATCCAAATTTTCATATTTAGCGGTACTCATTCTCGGACTAGCAGTTAGCCTGGCGCTTTTTCCCCGGCAGTTGCGCGCGGACGCTGTCATTGAAGAGATTATTGTGCGTGTTAATAATCAGATCATTACGCGCACGGAATTCATCCGGAGCAAAGACCAGCTCAAGAACGACTTGCGTCAGCAGGAACCTGACAGCGCGGATAAGGTCTACGCTGAGCGCGAACGCGACATCCTCCGCGACTTGATCGACCAACAACTTCTGATTGAAAAAGGGAAGGAGATGGATATCAACGTCGACACGGAAGTGATCAAGCGGCTGGACGAGATGCGCAAGCAGATGAATCTAGAGTCCATGGAAGATCTGGAAAAGGCTGCGCAGTCGCAAGGCACGACGCTGGAAGACTACAAGTTGAATATGAAAAACGGCCTGCTCACGCAAAAGGTCATCGGGCAAGAAGTAGGCAGGCACCTCGCGATATCCAAGGAAGAGATGCAGCAGTTCTACGAGGCGCATAAGCAGGATTTTACGCAAACGGAACAAGTGCGACTGAACGAATTGCTGGTAACTACTCAGAAGATGGGAGCCGATGGCAAAACTCCTGTGGAACCCGATGATGCGACGTTGAAAGCTGCCGAGGCTAAGGCCAAGGACTTGATGGAGCAGATTCGAGCCGGCGCGAAGTTTGAAGACGTTGCGAAGAAGATCTCGGACGGCCCTACCGCTGCGCAAGGCGGCGATATTGGCTACTTTCAGCGCGGGCAGCTTTCGAAGGATTTGGAAGATAAGACTTTTGCGATGAAGGTAGCCGATGTATCCGACGTGATTCGTACCAAGCAAGGTTTCGTGCTGCTCAAGGTTACTGAGCACACGGCAGCGGGAACTGCGAGCCTGAAAGAAGCCGAGCCTAAGATACAGGACGCGATGTATTACCAGAAGCTGCAACCGGCGCTCAGGACATATTTAACGAAGCTGCGCGAAGACGCTTATATCGAAATCAAGCCCGGCTATGTTGATACCGGAGCCAGTCCGAAGCAGACAAAATTTGTGCAAACCAGAACTGCCGATGCTTCCGCGAAGGAATTGAAAAAGGGCAAGAAGCTCGGCGGCGTATTGCCCGGCCGGACGAAAGGGAACTGAACGCCCTCAGGGCAGCCATGAAAGAATTCTTCATTTCCGACGCGGTCCGGCACGAAAACACCATTATCACGTCCAGTTTTGTTGTCGTTTCGAAACAGGTAAAGCCGAAGAAGAGCGGAGAACCTTACCTCGCTCTGACTTTTGGGGATCGCAGTGGCCAGATCGAAGCCAAGATGTGGGACAACGTCGAAGATGCCATGGGCACGTTCGAGCAGGACGACTTTGTCAAAGTTAAGGGTTTGATCAATCGCTATAACCAACGTTTTCAGCTGACCATTCACAAGCTGCGGAAAATGGAAGACGCGGAAGTTGATTTCGGCGACTACCTGCCGAATGGAAATAAAGATATTGATGAGCTTTGGCGCACCCTGGGCGAATTTGTCGCCAGTATAAAAGATCAACATTTGCGGCCGCTGCTCGAAGCATTTATGGCGGATCCTGAAATTGCGCGCGCCTACCGCAATGCGCCCGCCGCCAAGACGTTGCATCATGCTTACATTGGCGGCCTGCTTGATCACGTGGTTTCGCTCTTCCGCAGCTGTGATCTGATCTGTCGCAATTATCCTCAGGCCAACCGTGACTTGGTTCTCGCGGGAGCGTTTTTGCATGATATAGGCAAAATTCACGAGCTCACATATGCGCGCTCATTTTCTTACAGCACGCGCGGCCAGTTGCTAGGGCACATGATTATTGAACTGGAAATGTTGCAGCAAAAACTGGCGCTTTTTCCTGACTTCCCCGATGGCCTCAAGACTCTGTTGGAGCACCTGATCATCAGCCACCACGGGCAATATGAGTTTGGCTCTCCCAAACTTCCAATGTTTCCCGAGGCGCTGCTGCTGCACTACATGGATGATCTTGATTCAAAAATGGAAAGCATGCGCGCCCACCTGGAGCGGGATGCGGATTCGCAGAATCCATGGGCTGGCTATAACCCGTCGCTTGGAAGGAGTCTTCTGAACTCCACGAAATTTCTGGCGAAGCCGGTCGCTGCTCCCCTGGCGCAAGGTTCATCGCCAGCTGTTACCGACGATTTTGATGCTGACAACGCAGTCGTTGCCCCACTCTTCGCCGGGAAGAAAATTTAACGGCTGACAGCGGCCCAGGCAATCTCCCGACAAGGTTCACTCCTCAGCAGGCATTCGGATCAATCCCTTGCGCAAGGCGTAGTTGATGACTTGTGCCCGGTTATGCAGACCCAACTTACGCATAAAGTTGAACTTGTGCGCCTCCACCGTCTTCGCACTGACTCCTAAAATCGCCGCTGCTGTACGGGCCGAGTTTCCTTCTGCAATCAGGCGGAGCACTTCGTTTTCACGCGGAGTTACGCGAAGGTGACGGGCTGAATTTCTGTGACTGTGAGCATTTTCAATCAACACGGGGCCGCTGGCCGCGCTATTCCCAGCGTCAGGCAGAGTCTCATTGATTGTCGCAAAGAGCGTTTCTGCAGGAGCCGTCTTCAGTACGAAGCTGGAAACACCAGCGCGCTCGCACGCTGCGCGATAGGCGTCGTCACAATACGTCAGAAGAAAAACTAGTCGTGCCGAAGGGTATTGAAGGCGTGAAAGGCGTGCCGTTTCCAGAGCGACGTGGCGGTCTTGATCGGCGCCCACGACAACTACCTGCGGCGCTCGGAAGCCAATTTGCTCAAGGACTTCCTGCAGCGATCGGCCTTCAGCCATAAACTCCAGGGCTGAGTTCTTACGCAGCAAACAGGCAATTCCTTGACGCACCAGAACCTGCTCGTCCACAAGGACGCAGCGAATACGTTCCGGAACCGGCTGGGGAACCAGGATTCGTGCGGGTGACGGTGAATGCACACTTCCTCCGTTGGCCAGAAAAAGACGTTGCGGCACAGTGGGACAGGAACGGCAAAATGCAAGAATGGAACTGAGGTGAGTGGCTGCCGAGATTGTAACCCGATCCGGCGGAAAGCGCTACACCAATATTGCTTTCGGCTTTATTTGGCCGTGGTAGCCTCCCGATTCGGAAATTCCCGCGCCATCAGATAAAATTCAATCTTCATGCTGCGATACTTCACAACAGGGGAATCTCACGGTGAGGCGCTGGTTGCCTTCATCTCCGGCTTGCCAGCTGGGCTCACAGTGGACCAAGCTTTCTTGGACCGCGAGCTTTGGCGCCGGCAACAAGGATTTGGGCGCGGCGGGCGAATGAAGATCGAACGCGACCATGCGCATATTCTTTCCGGCGTGCGCCACGGAAAAACCATCGGGTCGCCAATTTCGATACTGCTGGAAAATAAAGACTGGAAGAGTTGGACGGAATCCCTGCCGGTGGAGGTGGGCGACCCCGCGAAGCACAAGCGTGTGGCTTCACCTCGCCCCGGCCATGCCGACCTTGCCGGGGCGCTCAAATATAATTTTTCCGAAGCTCGCTACGTGCTCGAACGAGCATCAGCGCGGGAATCGACGGCCCGCGTAGCCATGGGTGGACTCGCGAAGCTGTTCTTGCGCGCTCTCGGGATTGAAGTGCTCAGCCACGTCGTTGCCGTAGGGAATGCTGTGCTGAGTGGCGAGGTTCCGTGGGATCACATCGTAGCGACCTGCGCAAAAGATGAAGTCCTGCTGAACTGTGCCGACCCTGAAATGGAACAGAAGATGAAATCCGAAGTTGATGGCGTTTTGAGAACTGGCGATACGGTGGGGGGGGTTTTTGAAGTTGTCGCCCACGGTGTTCCGCCGGGGCTGGGAACCTACGCGCAATGGGACGAGCGACTGGACGGTCTCCTGGCAGGCGCTGTCATGTCGCTGCAGGCTGTGAAGGCGGTTGAGATTGGCATCGGCGTCGCCGCAGCGTCGGCTCCGGGATCCGCAGTTCACGATGAGATTGGTTATGCTGCGTCGAGCGGTTTCGCCGGATTTACGCGGCCCCACAACAATGCCGGAGGCATTGAAGGCGGCGTTTCGAACGGCGAAGATATTCGCGTTCGGGGCTATCTAAAGCCTATTTCGACGCTGCGCCGCCCCCTCAAGTCGGTGGACTTCGAAACGCGTGAGCCGGTGCAAGCCGCCTACGAGCGTTCCGATGTATGTGTGGTACCAGCGGCGGGCGTAATCGCCGAATCCATGGTGGCGCTCACGCTGGCGCGCTGCGCGCTGGACAAGTTCGGCGGAGATTCCATGCATGAAACGCTCCGCAACTATCGCGGCTATCTTGAGCAGTTAAAGAGCTACTGAAAACTTCGAATGATTTATCCAATTGTAAAATTCAGCGACCCTGTTCTCGAAACCAAGGCTGCTCCGGTCACGGAATTCGACGACAGCCTGAAGAAGCTGGTCGAAGACATGTTTGAATCCATGTATGCAGCGCATGGCGTCGGCCTGGCAGCGCCGCAGATTGGGATCTCTCGTCGTATTGCCGTGATTGATGTGACTTTCAAAGAAGATCCGAAGCAGAAACTCGTTCTCGTCAACCCCGAAATCATCCATACAGAGGGCAGGCACGCCCAGAGCGAAGGTTGTCTCAGCATTCCGGAATTTCGCGAGAGCGTGACTCGTCCCCGCAATGTCACTGTGCGCGCGCAGAATGTGAAGGGCGAGTTCTTTGAGCATACCGGTGAGGAACTATTGGCACGCGCGTTTTGCCATGAGACGGATCATCTCAACGGCAAGCTGTACATCAGCCACATCAGCGCGTTAAAGCGGGACTTGATGAAGCGCAAGATACGCAAGCTGATTAAGGCAGGGGAGTGGTAGGCTCGCGTCGGTCATCCGAGTAATTCTGGTCAGCGACTGTTGTTCCATTTCAAGTATGAATCCCCCTTTCAATCTCGTGTTTTGCGGTACGCCTCGATTTGCGGCGCCCACCCTGGAAGCCTTGGTACACACGGGGTTCAAGGTGGATCTTGTCGTCACGCAACCGGACAAACCAAAAGGCCGCGGCATGGAAATGTCGTTCAGCCCGGTGAAGCAGAGTGCGCTTGCGCTAAGTCTGCCAGTAACGCAGCCGGAGAAGATCAAGAACAACCAGGAATTCCGCGCGCAGCTAGAGGCTCTTCGTCCAGAAGCCATTGTTGTCGTCGGATACGGTCGTATCATTCCGCAATGGATGATTGATCTGCCGCCGCTGGGCAACATCAACCTGCATGCTTCACTCTTACCGAAGTATCGTGGCGCCGCTCCGATTCAGTGGGCGATAGCCTCCGGAGAAACTGTCACGGGCGTCACCATCATGCGCATTGATGCTGGCCTCGATACCGGCGACATTCTGCGGCAGAGTGAGCTCAATATCGATTCCGAAGATACATCTGAAACGCTGGCGCCGAAGCTCGCGGCCGTAGGCGCAGACTTCATGGTGGAAACTCTACTCGAATTCAGAGCTGGGACGATTCATCCACGATTGCAAGATCATGCTCTTGCGTCCATGGCTCCGATCCTTCGCAAAGAAGATGGACAGATAGATTTCCAGCGCTCGGCTGCGGAAATTCACAATCGGATGCGAGGCTTTCAGCCTTGGCCTGGAGCGTTCACGCAATTTCGCGCGAAGCAGTTGGTAGTCTGCGGCGCAAGAGCTGCTCATAGAAAGTTTTCTTTGCCCCCGGGATCGCTCGCTGTCGAAGGCACTCAGCTGTTTGTAGCGTGCGATGGTTCTTCTTTGGAACTCCTCGAAGTCCAGCTCGAAGGCAAAAAACGCATGCCCGCCCGCGACTTTATCAACGGATACCGCCCGCAACCTCAAGAACGGCTCGGCTGACGCCATGAGCATCTCGCCTGCGCGAATCGCCGCCTTCGATATCCTTCTACAAGTGGAACGAGAAGATGCATATGCCTCGGAATTACTCCACTCGCAAAACTATTTGTCGCTCTCCCGCGAAGATCATGGCTTGGCAACGCAGATTGTGATGGGTGTCCTGCGCTGGCGCTCCCAGCTCGATTCCGCACTGGCGTCCTCCAGCTCAAGGCCTCTGCCGAAGTTAGATGCGGAAGTAAAGACCGCGCTGCGGATGGGTGCTTATCAACTCTTGCATCTGGAGCGCGTGCCTTCGCATGCCGCTGTACATGAGAGCGTGGAGCTGGTGAAGCGGGCGCGGAAGACCTCTGCAGCCGGACTCGTTAACGCACTGCTACGCAAGATTCCCCGAGGAGCTAAGCGCGAAGCCGTACCGGAAACCGCGAGCAGCCTAGCCGAGAGATATGCCCATCCCGAGTGGATTGTTTCCCGCTGGGTGGAACGGTTCGGTCTGGAGTCCGCGCGTGCGATTTGTGTTTCCGATCAGCAAGTTCCTGTCACGTCGATACGAATCCCGGGAGCGCCGGAGGCCGCCGGCGGACTTGTGCAGGAGCTTCTCAAGGAAGGCGTTCACCTCGCCAATGGAGCGTTGCTTGCCTCGGCGCACCGCGTCGAGTCCGGCGACATCACTAAAACAAAAGCATTCATCGACGGGCGCGTGATCATTCAAGATGAGGCCTCGCAGCTAGTAGCGCTGCT
This sequence comes from Acidobacteriaceae bacterium, assembly GCA_043749225.1. Taxonomy (GTDB): domain Bacteria; phylum Acidobacteriota; class Terriglobia; order Terriglobales; family Acidobacteriaceae; genus JANXUC01. Next base: position 14,078 of record JAYVEP010000127.1, on the reverse strand, counting down.
GGCTGGCGAAGGATCGCGGATCCTCGATTGCTGCGCCGCGCCTGGCGGCAAGACTATGGTCCTAGCGGAGCGCAATCCCGCGGCGATGATCGTTGCCACGGACGTTCATCCTCACCGCGCACGATTGCTGCGATCACGTGTCAGCGCAACCAACGTTCATGTAATTGCTGCGGATATTCAATCCGCTCCGTTCTGCCGAACCTTTGACCGTATTTTGCTGGACGCACCGTGTTCGGGAACAGGAACGCTTGCGCAACACCCTGAAATCAAATGGAGACTCAAGCCAGAACACATTGCCGAACTGCATGTGCTTCAAGTGTCTCTTCTCCGAGCAGCGATGAAGTTAGTCGCGCCCGGCGGCTCGCTCCTCTATTCCACGTGCTCGCTGGAGCGCGAAGAAAACGAAGATGTTCTCGACCAGGTCCTCGCGGATGCGGAGTTTCGAAGTCAGAATCTTGGAGAGAGACTGCTGCAACTCAAGAACGCCGGCGCTCTGACTGTGGTTGATGTACCAGGACTCACCAGTGGCCCCAACCTGCGCACGCTTCCTGGCCTGCATCCTTGCGATGGCTTTTTCGCGGCGCTTCTGGAAAAGCGCTAAGGGCGTACTTCGAAATTGACGGCACCACCCTCTTGCACTCGCTGCCCAGGCGCCGGACTCTGTGAAACCACGATAGAAGCTGGCCCCGGAGGAGCAGCAGCGGCAGCAGGAGCAATAGGCACAACAGGAGCAACAGGAGCAACAGGAGCAGCAGGAGCAGCAGGCACCGGCGAACTGGCATCGCTTTGTAAACTTGATTGCACGCTCACTGAGCCGACATGCACTCCAGCATCTTTCAAAGACTGTGTCGCCGATGCCAGCGTCAAACCAGTTAAATTCGGCATCACGTAAGAGGGCGGACCCGATGCCGCGCCAGTCAGCAGATTGATATTCGGAGAGGCGGCGCTGGTTGCATTTGCGGGCGGGCTTTGTGCGATGACCTTGCCGTATTCTTGTCCTGGCATGGATTGCCCCGGCATGGAGACGACGGCGACTTCACCAACCTGCAGTCCGCGCCGTCGAATATTGATTTCCGCTGCGCGCGCAGTCTGCCCCACAACGTCAGGCGGAGGCACGCGCTGCGGCCCCAGGCTTTCCGCAACCAGAACGCGCCAGCCACGGCGTACCTGCGTGCCCGGCTCCGGCGCTTGCGAAACAATTTTACCTACGGGCACGCTGGGGCTGTAGAACTTGCGCTCAATTTCCAGGTGCAATCCAAGCTCGTCAGAGCGGCGCGCAGCCTCGTCGGGAGTGAGTCCAACCAGCGACGGTATCGCTACCTGGCGGCCATGAATCGCGAAGCGCATCGAAGTCAGCGCGGAAATGAGCGCGACTGTCACTAGGATCAACGCCAGCAACAACATGCGAAAGAAAGATTTCATACGATGCCAGCTATTCTAGAACTCTGCGCTCTGAATTGAAAAGTCCCGGGCCATGTCTAGTGCATTTCGCCATCGCCAGGCGCAGCGTCGGGCGTATCGGTTTTTGCAGGAGCCGCAGTCGCTGGCATTCCCGGAGCTGGCTGGAACTGGCCCGGATCTTTTCCTGCAAGTGCCGACTTCATAAAGTCGATCCAGATCGGCAGCGCGGCGTGCCCTCCAGATTCTTTTTCTCCTAGCGTCTTCTTTTCGTCAAAGCCAATCCAAACCCCCGCTGTGAGTGTTGGTGAGAAGCCTACAAACCACGCGTCAGTGAAGTCATTCGTGGTGCCGGTTTTTCCGGCTAACGGATATGGCAGCTTAGCGGCGGCAACGGCGGTGCCGTGCAGCACAACTTCACGCAGCATTGAAGTCATGATGCGTGCCGTTCCGGTGCTGATAACATCTTTCACGTCTGGAACATTTTGTTCCAGAATATGACCGTCATAGTCCGCCACTTTGTTGATGTAGCGCGGAGTGACCCGCACGCCGTCATTCGGGAAAACGCTGAATGCTGTCGTCTGCTCGAAGAGCGTAAGGTCGGCGGAGCCCAACGCAATCGGTAGATACGCGGGGATATTTGAGGTGATGCCAAAGCGGCGCGCGTAATCGATAACCGTCTTAATGCCGACCTTGTCCGCCATCTTTAAGGCGGGAATATTCCGCGATTGCGCAAAGGCTCGCCGCAGCGTGATACTGCCCTCAAATTTATCGTCGTAGTTGTGTGGCGTATAAGGTCCTGACGCGGTTTGGAAAGTGACAGGTCCGTCGAGCACGAGGTCGTCGGGTGACCCGCCCTGGTCAATCACCGCTGTGTAGACATACGGTTTGAACGACGATCCAACTTGGCGCTGTGCCTGCGTAGCGCGATTGAATTTCGATTCCTCAAAGTCCCGACCTCCAACCATAGCCTTGATTTCTCCGGTAGCGTTGTCGAGAGCCATCAGCGCTCCCTGCGCCCCGGAATCTTGTTCCAAACTGACTTGTGCCTTGTTGTCCGGTGTAGTTGTAACCAGTTTGACGTACGCCAAGTCGCCCACCGAAAAAATGTCTTCCAACTTACGGCCCGTCCACTTTATATCGACCGGAGTCAGCACAGACGAATAGCGCCCCAGCTTCAGCGCCACTTCCTTGGACGAAACAGAAGTGACTAGCGCGTGGAGATAAGCGCTGGGTTGCAGCATGTCGTCCCAATCGGGATGCGCGAACTTTGTCACCGGCTGGCCTTCGGCAATCACATTCAGAAGGTGACTTCTCCATCCATGGCGGCGCTCATACGCGGCGAGGCCGTCGAGTACTGCCTGGTTGGCAGCTCTCTGCATTTCCACATTCAGCGTGGTGTAAACCTTCAGGCCTCCTTCGTGAACCTGGTCGCTGCCGTATTTTGCTTCTAAATAGCGACGCACTTCTTCTACGAAGTAAGGCGCCAATGAATTCGGATCGTGCTGCAGATTGAGCTGCAGCGGCTTCACCTTGGCCGCTGCTGCCTGCGCCGCACTAATCTCCCCATCTTCCAGAAGAGAATTGATCACCAGGTTGCGGCGTTTCATGGCCTTGTCGGGATGGTTGATGGGCGAATAGCTGCCGGGGCCTTTCGGCAATCCCGCAAGCAGCGCCGCTTCCTCCAGGGTCAGATTCTTCGCAGGCTTGTTGAAGTAATACTCAGACGCAGCTTCGAATCCGTAAACGCCGTGGCCAAGAAAAAGCTGGTTGGCATATAACGTGAAAATTTGCGCCTTGGTAAAACGGCGTTCGATCTGGATCGCCAATATTACTTCTTGAATCTTGCGATGAAACGATCGGTCCGGTGAAAGAAATAGATTCCGAGCCAACTGCATCGTCAGCGTCGATGCTCCCTGCACCTTGCCACCGGATTCGATGTCGCGATAGGCGGCGCCCATCATGCGCCATACGTTCACGCCCCAGTGCCGCTCAAAATCTTTATCTTCAATGGAGATCAATGAGTCGCGAAGAACTTTGGGGTAGTCCTCGTATTTCGCAATCACTCGTCGTTGCAGCGCAAACGAGCCAATCACTCGGTTCTGGTCATCGTAAAGTTGCGTTACGGAGCTGGGCCGATAGTGTTCCATTTCTTCCACTTGGGGCAAGCCAGTGGAATAGACCAGCAGGCTCCCAGCGGTACTACCAAGAACAATGGCGAGCAGAACCAGTAGCGCAAACACAACGCGCCCGACCAGTTGCCTGCCGGCAATATTCACCGTAGGCAGATGTTCGTACAGAGATTTCATGGATGGAAGCAGAATAACAGTTGCCAGCTGTCAGCGACCGGGTAGGGCACGACTTCAGTCGTGCCGTTCGAGGTACCTAAAACCGGGCTTTAGCCCCTGAGGGAGCGAATTGTCCGCAGTTCGAACGCGCAACCAACTACTGGCAACTGCTCTAGGCCTTCGATTCGCGCTTCTTGAGGACTTCGATGGCGCGGCGCAGCTGCTCATCTTGCGGCGCAGCCGCTTTCTTAGGCTCTTGGTCGGGCGCAGCTGCGTTTTCGTCTTCGTCGGGAAGCGCTGCGTTTTCGTCCTCATCTGCCACAAGAATATTGGGCGTTACAGCAGAATCCTGAATCGCTTTCCCGCTGGGCGAGTAATACTTTGCAATCGTCAGATTCAGCGCAGAATCGTCCCGCATCGGAATCAGCTTCTGTACCGAGCCCGCCCCGAATGTCTTGTCGCCGAGAACATCGCCACGCGCATTTTCTAGAATTGCAGCGGCCACGATTTCAGCTGGGCCAGCCGTCCCGCGGTTCACCAGCACCACAACCGGAAGCTTGGTGATCGCTTTCTGCGGGTCCGCGCTAAACGTTTCTTTCGGATACTTCTGTCCTTGCAAATACGTGATGGCGCCGTGATCCAGGAACAGGTTCGCGGTGGCCACGCCTTCCGCAGCATCGCCGTCAGCGCTGTTGCGCAGATCGAGAATCAGTTTGTTCGCGCCCGCCTTCTGCAGCGAGCGAACCAATGTCGCGATCTCAGCGCTCTTGCCCTTGGTGAACCAGTCCACCTTGATGTAGCCCATGCCCGCTTCCACCATCTTGCTGGTTGCAGGCGGGTTGTTCACAAAATCCCTTGTGATGGTTACTTTCTGCGGTTCGGCCTTGCGGGCGCGCACTACAGCGATCGTCACGTTCGAACCTTTTTGCCCGGCCAACATACTCTGGATCTCAGCTAGAGACATTTCATGCGTGCTCTTGCCTTCAATGGCCTCAATGATGTCGTAGTTCTGTACGCCGGCCTTTTCGGCGGGGCCTCCCGGCAGAATGGAAATTACAGCGGCGTACCCGAAGCGTTTGGAAACCGCAGCGCCAATATCCGCGCTAGCCTGAGTTCCGCGGGCCTTGAAAGCCTTGTATTCCTTGGGGCTCATGTAGCTGGAGTTGGCGTCTAGGGCTTCCAGTAGTCCGTGCAGCGCCCCGTCAGTCACCTGCGGAATGTTGGGCGCATCCACGTATTCGCGATCCACCTTGGAGAGGACTTCGCTGTAGACCTGCAGCTGTGGGTACGGGCCGTCGCCACTCGACGCATGCACGCCCAATTGGCCCAATGCCATGATCACAACCAATACTAGGGAGCACGAGAGAACCACTAACTTGGATCTAGTCGACATATACGTCAAATCTCGAGATGAGGAATTTTCTGGCGTGGACTGCTTCATTATAGCTGGTTGGATGCATATTTTTGGCTTGGGGATTTGGGAGCAACGCCCCAAAGGTAACCCAGGGGCTTACGGCATTGCGGAATTGTTGATTGGACGCGCTAAGATGTACCTGTACTTAGGATGTTTGGCTTCGCCATGACATGGTATGGCGTGCCGGACGCTCTCCGGTCCACCTACGGCGCTCATCCGGTGGGCGGACTCGTATTTTTACGGTTTCGGGTGAAGTGAGCGTATTTCGCGGGAAGCGAGTCGCCGCAACTCACTGAGAAGAGGCTGCTTAGAAACTGGTGGCGGCGATTGGACTCGAACCAACGACCTAGGGATTATGAGACCCTCGCTCTAGCCACCTGAGCTACGCCGCCACGGGGTGCAAAACCCTTCTATTGTAGCATCGGCGCGCGGTATCCCTGATCTCGGGCCACGATCTCGGACCAGTTTAATTTACTGCGGATCACTTGTTACGAACCAGCGCCAGTGCCGTTACGTCATTGTGCGTGGGCGGCTGGCACATAAATCGCTCGACGCCATCCAAAATGGCGACGCAGATACGCTGTGCGCTCGGCGCGGTCGTATTCTGGAATGTAGCCTGCACGCCTTCGGTGCCAAACTCGTTGCCCTGGCAACGGCCTTCAATTACGCCTCGCGAGACCAGCAGCAAAGCTGCGCCGGGCTCCAGCACAGTCATGGGTGCATCGTGCGTGGCGTGGGAAAACAGGCCGAAGGGCAGCCCCGTCGCCGGGAGTTCGGTGATCCCGGTACTGTCGCGAACCAAGCCCGGTACGTGGCCAGCATTGCTGTAGCACACGGTTCCCAACTGAGGGTTGTAGCAGCCAATGAAAGCGGAGGAGGAGCAAACACCTTCGACCGCCTCGATCACGGTCCGGTTCAGATGCAAAGACAGTTCAACGATCGCGGTAGCTTCATTGAGATCCTGCGATCCGAAAAGTTGCGGTATTTGACCGCGAAAGGTGTCTTGCACTATGGCTGCGATTTCCTGCGCCCGGTCGCGTGCCCCCGAAACATCCAGCATCAAGAACAGAAGGCGCCCGTTGACCATCAAGAAATCGTAAAAATCTCCACCCATTCGCTCGCCGGAATAGGCAGCGCCAATCTCTGCGCCTGGAATGGAGGGGATTTCCGGCGGCTGTGGCTGCCGGAAAACGTGGTCCTCGATATTGGGAGGGCTGCCGGAAAAAATCATGACGCTATTAAAAAAGATGTCGAGCGGCCAAAAAGGTTTCTAGCTTGTTTTCATAAATATGATTTGTCATTCTGAGCGAAGCGAAGAATCCCTCTAAAACGCCGACAATTTCGGTGCCAATAGGGATTCTTCGCTGCGCTCAGAATGACAAGGGTAAAGGTCTCCACATTTATGAAACACGTTCTATGAGCTCCCGTATTTCCCAGCCAAGAATTTACCAACTTCAGTTCCCAACTCCCGATACCCCGAATGAACTGTGGTTCGCAGCGCCGCCTCCGCGGAGCTGCCCTCTCCGATCCGCTGCAGAATTCTTTGCAGATCGCTCATGCCGTAAGTTTCCTGGATGTACTCCACAGCAGCCAACGACTCATCATAAGCCTGCATCGCCTGTGGGGATGACAGGTTCATGAATCCACCTTCCAGCACATTGAACGGCAGGGCGTGCTCGCTTTGGAAGAGCTGCGCCAGACGCGATCCCCGCCCGCTCAGATTGCGCCCTTCCATCATTTGCGCAATGCCTTCATGCAGCCATTGCGGGCAACGTCCGCGAGAAATGTATGTAATGAACGAATGCGCCAACTCGTGCTTCAGAATGCGAGCCAGGTCGGATGTCATCATATCCAGCCCGCTCACAGGGATACGCAGCTTGCCATCGTTGATCGCTCCAGTCCACGAGGGTGCTTGCGTTACATCGAAGAATGCCTGATTCGTGTAAAGGATTACGGAGATCGTGTCGCGCGGAGGCGTGCCCAAAGTCTGCGCCAGTTCGTCGTAGTGGGACTCCAGTGTCACAAGGATTGCGCGCCGGAGGTTGTCGGGCGTCTGCTTGCCTTCATAGCGCAGCGTAAAGTGGGCGCTCTGGTTTTCGGAAAAGCTTTCTTCCGTGGTCGCGTCGCGCTGGGCTTTCGCCAGCATTCGTTCTATATTCGGATCCGCTTTCAGCGCGAGCGATCTCTTCCAGGACTGGATTGCTTCCTTGGTGTGATCGGTAGCATACTGAGCCGCTCCAAGGACAGCATGGGTGTCGGCGGAATCCGGTGCCAGACGCACCGCACGTTGCGCTAATGGCAGAGCCTCTTGGGCCGCTCCAATCTTGAGCAGCACCACCACATAGTGTTCCAGCAAAATTGGGTTATCTGGCCGCAGGTGCAGAGCTTTTTCAAAGTAACTGCGGGCGAGTGGCGTGTTGCCTCGTTCCAGTTCATGCCGCCCAGCGAGGAAATATCCGGCGGCAGCGTTGTCCGGCGTGCCTTCAATTTCCAGTTTCGCCAGCGCATCCTTATCTACTTTGTTATCGTGCAGAACAAGGGAATAGATATCGTTGGCAATGCGCAATTCCGCGCTCGGCGCCGGAATGTCATTTGACTTCCCACCCCCGCTGGCCGTGGAATACTCGGGAGGAGCGCCTCCACTATCGATGCGCTCGACTAGAGATTTTGGTATGGCAAAAGAATTTTCGCCAACTTCGTATTCGATGCGGGTGCCGTTTTCGTGTACGTGCTCGGCCCAAATAGTGCGACCATTTTTCAGGTGCAAGGTTTCCGCGGACGCCGCATGGCACAAAGCGGCGAGCGAGACGAGCGTCAGAATGGATCGGATGGGCACCAAATTCGAGTCTAGCAATGGGTAAGGAGCGGCCATAGTGACCGAGGTAACCGCAAAGTCCGCGCTCATACTCGCGATCATGGTGGTGATTTTGACCGCCTTCACCGCACCTTGCGCTTACCCGCAAACCTTCGCCAGCCATTGCGAACAGCATCCCGCCGGCGTTCTCTATTCGCGTCTGGGAAGCGTTGGTCTCGACCCTGCTCGGGTCTACCATGTGCGCGACGCCGAGCTCGACCGTCCCGGATTCCACTTGACCTTGGAAGACGGTGTGATCGGCTTCACGGAAGATGTGCTCGGCCGCGTGACCGGGGCCTTCTTTGAAGGCGAGGGCGAAGTCCTGGTGTTTCCTCCTGACCGCGCCGAGCGGGCCTCGCTCGGGCTTTTTACCGGCGCCGCAGTGCTGGAAGAAAAATTTACCTCAGGATACTTCCGTTTTAATGATGGAACATATCAGGAGCTTCAGCCCTTCCTAAGACCTGCCGACGGCATACCCGCTTTTCTGGCCAGATGCGGACCTTCAGCTGTCCGCTTGGCCTCCAGCGATTCACTCCGCTTGCTGATGACCTTTGCGAGATTCCTGCCGGAGGCGTCAGGAGCAGAACAGAAAGAACCGCAGACGCTGGACCGCATGCTGCATGCGCGACTGCAAGGTTTGAAGCTGGGAGGTTTTGATCTTGTCTACGACACCCTGGCGGACGAGCAAGTGGAAGTTCTGCAGCTCGCGCATGCGCATGAAGCGAATTACTACGATGTCTGGATGTCGTTCAATCCTCGGCAAGGAAACTCTCGAGCCGGGGATTCCAGACAAAATTACGCTGGAGCCCCGCCCGCCAGAGTCGATGATTTTGAGATTCCGCGCTACAAGATTCAGGCGCAGGTAACTCCGCCACTGCGGTTGGACGCCGATACCACCCTCGAGCTCCACGTACTCCGGGATGGGTCGCGCGCTTTCCTGTTTGAACTGTCCCGGTACCTCGAAATCTCTCGCGTGGAAGCGGATGGAAAGCCTGTTGAATTCATTCACAATCCGGCGATGGAAGGCTCCCAGCTGGAACGCAACGGGAATGATTTGGTGGCCGTGATTTTTCCTGGCGCACTGAAGTCCGGAGATCGCATCACGCTACGGTTCGTGTACGGCGGGGAAGTGCTGTCGGAGGAAGCGAACGGACTCTTGTATGTGGGCGCACGCGGAACCTGGTACCCGAATCGCGGCCTGCACATGGCAGACTTTGATTTGGATTTCGCCTATCCGGACGGTTGGACACTGCTGGCAACGGGCAAGAAGGTCTCGTTTACAAGAGTCGCTGAAAACAACGCGGGCAACGCTGCTTCTAGCGGCGGGAACCCCGCTCCTGTTCCTGTCATGCAACATACACGCTGGCTTTCGGATCGACCCATTCCAGTGGCCGGATTTAACCTGGGACGCTATGTGAAAGCAACCGCCGATGCGGAAGGCGTGCCTGTGGAGGCATACGCTGCTCGCGAAATGGAACGAAATTTTCCGAAAACGCAACATGAATCGACGGCTCCCCCGGAGTCGCCGCAACGCAGCCGCCTGCCGGGAAGTTTTTCAAGTAGTCCCTCGCCCGCCCGCAACGTGCAGGAGGTGGCGGACAAGTCTGCGGAAGCAGTACGCTTTTTCTCCCGCCATTTCGGGCCCTATCCCTATAGGTCGCTGGCGTTGACGCAGATTCCGGGGCCGACCAGCCAGGGCTGGCCCGGGTTGGTGTTCTTGTCGAGCTTCGCGTTCCTCACTGAGGATGAACGCTCGGCCCTGAATTTTCGACCGGCCGACGCCGTTCTCGCCAGCCAGACTCCCGTCCATGAAACGGCACACCAATGGTGGGGCGACCAGGTTTCCTGGAGCTCCTATCGCGATCAATGGATTTCCGAAGGACTTGCCAACTACTGTTCGCTGATGCTGTTGGAAACGAAAGATCCCGAAGGATTCCGGCTTGTTCTGGATAAGTACCGTGACGATTTGCTGGATAAGAAAGATGGCCGGCCCACATGGCAAGCCGGTCCTGTCACTCTCGGTCTCCGGCTCAACTCTTCGCGGTTTCCCGGCGGGTACGAGGCTATCAGTTATGGGCGCGGTACGTGGTTGTTTCATATGCTTCGACAAATGCTGCGCGATGGGGAGGCGTCCGGAGCCAAGCCCGCTCCAGCCAAGAGCGAAAATGGCAACGAAGACGAGCTCTTCATGAAGATTCTCCGGCAAGTGCAAGAGAAGTATTCTGGCCGCCAGATTTCTACGCGGGAACTGTTGCAGGAGTTTGAGACCCGTTGGCCCAAGCCACTGTGGTTTGAAGGCAAACGCTCTCTCGATTGGTTTTGGGATGGATGGATCCAGGGAACCGCTGTTCCTCTCCTGGAAGTCAGGAATGTAAAGAGTGTGCGGCAGCACGACGAAACTTGGGTCACTGGCGTGATTCTGCAGCGGGAGGCGCCAGAGGACCTGGTGACTCCTGTGCCGCTCTATGCGACTGCGCCAGGGAAGGAACCCGTGTTTCTGGGTCGTGTCTTCGCGGATGGAACGGAAACGAATTTCCGACTGCGTGCTCCGTCAGCAACAAGGGAAGTTGTGCTCGATCCCGAACAAACTCTATTGCGGCGTCGCTGAGTGCGAACTTATTGCATTCGATACAGCGCGGCAACCAGATTGTGGACTTCGTACATGTAGTTGTCCAGTTCAAAAGTAGTTCGCGTCCAGTCTGCGTTGCGAACCGATGGGCACTCTTCTTGCAGGGTCGCGTACGCTTCTTCTTCCAATAAGTTGACGATCCGGTTCTCGGCGTATCCGTATCCAAGGCCCCGCATGCGGCATAGCAGATCGACCAGACCTACCAACGCAACCAGACCGCGGTTCGTCTTAGCTTGCGCTGGTGAGTGGTGATCGCCGATGACAGCAACCAACTCGGGAGCCAGTCGCCACAGTTCCGCCAAAATCCTTCCACTCTCTGCGTGATTGATCCCCATGACTTCTGTTTCCGCTTCATGCAGGGGAATCTCTTTTGCCCTTGCGAACGCGATGGCCGCAGCAAACTCACGGGGCAGCGCTGTCACATTCGCAATCACGCCAAAGTCATGCAGCAGTCCCGCCAGGTACGCCTTCTCCGCGAAAGGAAGACTCAGTTTGCGCGCTAGATGTCGCGACACCATCGCGCAAGCCAGGCTGTGCTCCCAGAAAATTACGGGATCGATGCCGCCGATCTGCTTTGGCAACATTTTCATGAAGGAGCAGGCCAGAGCAACTTCCTTCATTCTTCCCAAGCCCAAAGCCATGATGGCTCCTCGTAGCGAATCTACCGCTTGCCAGCGGCAGTACAACGGCGAGTTCGCCAGATGCAGACATTGCACCGTAAGCGACTCGTCGTTTGAAATCATGTCCACAACCTTCTGTACCTGCAGTTCATCCACAGGCAAGCTGAGATAGCGCAGCAGCGGCTCCAGAATCGCCGGAATGCTGGGCATGTTCTCTATGCGTTCCAGCTTCTTGAGAGCTTCTTCGCGGATCGCGCCGTTCATAGCAAGGGCCTTTTCGGAAGCTGAGTTTTTGCTTTTTCATATGCCGTTGCAAACGGCATATGAAGCAACGAAAAACGGTTGGTTACACCAAACAACGATTCAGCATGTCCCAAAAAAAGAACGCCTGCCGGCGACAGGCTGTTGTGAAAGTGCTCGACCACTCGTGCCTTGGACGCCATGTCGAAATGGATCAATACATTACGGCAAAAAATAATGTCGGTTTTAGCGATCGTGCTCATGTGCCGACCGTCGAGCAGATTCAGGTGTTGAATACGAACGAGCGCCCTCACCTGAGGGCCAACGGAAAGCCCGCCGGCATCTTTTACGAAATATTTTTGACGAATAAGGGCTGGTAGATTCATGGTGGAGTTCTCTTCGTAAATGCCCCTCTTGGCGTGCTCCACGGAATTTTCGTTAAGGTCCGTTCCCAGAACACTGCAAGTCCAGCCTTGCAAAAGGCTGGAAGCTTCCAGCAGAATGATGGCCAGCGTGTACGCTTCCTCGCCGGTCGAACAACCTGCACTCCAAATTTTCAAGGTTCGGTTGGCGGCGGCGGATTTCGCGGCAATCAGTTTTGGCATAATGATCTTGCGGAGCGCGTCAAGCTGCGGCACGCTGCGAAAGAAGCCCGTCGCCCCGACCATGATTTCATTCAGCAGAATCGTGGTTTCGGCTTGACCGTTCAGCTTGGTCAGATGCTGAAAATAGTCGCGCAAGAGGCCGATGCCCAGCTCCTTCATTCGCAGCGCACAGCGAACCTTCAGCAAGTGCAGCTTGTGATCGGGTTGAAAAATGCCCGCAGTTTTGTAGATCACATCCCGAATGCCCAGTAGATGTAAATCAGGCACGAAGTCTTTTGAATCAGATTCTCGAGCTGTGGCCGAAGTCGTCATGGAGAGTTTCGAGGAGTTGCGACACCTTCTGAATGTTCGCTCGCAGCACAGTTTGGCCGCGTAAGTTCACGTGCTGCCAGTCTTCCCATCGGCGTAAAACCGGGTAGCTTGATAAAGCGTGGACGATCCAATGGGCGCGTGTCCCAGGAGCTACTGCGGCGCGGCTTGCGACGGAGACGGCTTCTCGTCCGTTTCTACGACGCGCGGCAAGTCCGGAACAATCGTCGGAGGCCTCTTAACCCCGGCTAGGGCGTCCTGGTGAGCCGCGCTAACGCTGGCGCTTAAGCTTACGGCAATACTACGTCGTAAGATCACGATGTCCACCCGGCGATTCAGCGAACGCCCTTCTTCGGTAGCGTTCGAGCTCACCGGATGAAACTGCCCGTAGCCGCCGACTGAGAGCGCCTCCGGCGGGAATCCCATATCTGAAATCAGCAGTCGAATCACTTCAATGGCCCGGGCCGTCGACAGTTCCCAGTTCGATGCGAACTGCGCCGTGTGAATCGCAATGTCGTCGGTGTGTCCTTCGATACGAATTTGGTACGGCCGTTGCAGCAAGACTTCCGCAATCTTCCGAAACGCTGGCACCGTCGCTACCCGGAGTTGCGCCGATCCGCTGGTAAAAAACCCAACTTCGCGCAGACTGATCACCAGACCGTCGGGCTCCGTCCGCAGTGCAATATCTTTCTTGAAAATCTCAGGCGCCAGTGCTTTTTCCAGATCCTTCCTGAGGTTCGCCACCGTGCCATTTTCCGTAACCCCTCCGAGCTCCCCTTCTGAAGGAGAAACAATGCGTCCGATCGACGAACTGGGTTGCACGTTGTCCAACATCTGGATCGATCCCGGAGGAATGTCTCCGTCCGCCTGCAAAGGCACGGATGTCCCGCTGGCTGGGAATACTCCCATGGCCTGAAACGCAACTTCGATGGCCCGCGCCAGTTTGCCCACCTTCTTGTGGTCCACTTGCGAGGAAGAATACGCCACATAGCCTTTCGCATCGGCGTCGGGATGTCCCGGCTGGTAACGCAGGAACGGCGGTGCCGTATCGGTGACGACACGCTGAATTCGAACTCCGCCAGCTTGCCCCGTGTGCCCAAATCCCTGTCCCAGCGCTGGTCCGAACGCGGGCCCGAAGGACGCTACTTGCAGCGGCAATGCCGGCATATTCTGTGTCTGGAATACAGTGAGCCTGCGACGGTAGGGACCGCCGCCAGCCGTTCGCGTCGTCTCCAGGTTGGCCATGTTGCTGGCCACCACCTCCGCCCGCAACCGCTCGGCTCCCAGCGCCGATCCGGCAATCTCCATCACTCCAAATAAGTTCATGGCTGAAATCCTCGGGTTCGACTACGCGGTGAAGAAACTGCCAAAATTATTTCCCTTCATTGATGACCGACAGGATTTTGCGAAATTCGCCCTTGACCAGTTGCGCGCTCAGCCGAAAACGCAATTGCGTATGCGCCAGCAATAGAGCTTCGCGGTCGGCATTCACGTTGTTGCCGTCTGGCCGTTCGATCAAGCCTTGCACTTTGTGCGCTACAGGCGACAGGGAAGACTCGGCATCGTTGACGGCGTTCGTCAGCGTCTTGTGAAAATCGACGTCGCGCGTGCGGTAGCCCGGGGTATCGATGTTGGCCATGTTCGAGGAAATCAACGCTTGGCGATACGCGTTCACATCCAGCGAAGCTCCCAGCAAACGCAGTGCAGCGGAATCAATCAGC
>JAYVEP010000126.1:0-11972 GCA_043749225.1 Acidobacteriaceae bacterium | reverse complement strand
GCGGCTGCTATGCTGGTAAAAATCTATCGCGAAAGGAAACAACCCCTCGACCCCTTCTCCCTACTTCCCTCAGGCTCATCTGTGGATTGGAAAAGACTTGGGATGAGCAGTTTAGCGGCATTTTACCAACTTCGAGGGATGCAGGATTTTGCATATTACGCACTAAGTCGTTGATTACTCAGTTATTAAAACCCTGAGCTGTCGGCTATTGGCCGTCGGCTAGCGGCTAAGTGCTCTAGCTGAAGGCCGACAGCCAACCGCCAAATCGCGAATTTGAACAGCCTGCAATATTCAGCGTTACTGGGCAGGTTTATAATTCACGGAACGATGACTGACCATATCAAGAAAAGGCTCCAGGAAGAGATCGCCATTTTGGAGCACGAGCTGAACTTCGAGCTGCCGAAAGAGATTAAGACGGCAGTAGCGATGGGCGATTTGAGCGAGAACGCCGAGTACCACATGGCTAAGCAGCGGCAGGAGTTCGTGCAGGCGCGGCTGAGTCAGCTCACCAAACGCATGTCGGATTTGTCGTTGATCAATATGAAGAACATTCCGCGCGACCGCGCTGGGTTGGGGTCGACGGTGCGGATTTTCGATGCGGAAAAGAAGATCGAGATTGAATATAAGCTGGTGACGTCGGAAGAGTCGGACATTTCGAAGGGTCAGATTTCAACGACTTCTCCGATTGGGCGCGCACTGATTAATAAAAAGGTGGGCGACACGGCTACGATTGTGACTCCAGGCGGCAATCGCGAGATTGAGATTTTGACGCTGGTTACGATGCACGACATCAAGGAGTAGAAAGCCTACATGCGTTTTAGCTGGACAAGCGGATTTGGAAGAGCGTGCGGAGTGTTGCTGGATGCCATCGTCAATTGGCTGGCGTTGGCGCGCATCAATCCGAATGCGCTTACGCTGATTGGATTGGGCGTCAACACGGTGGCCGCGTTTCTGTTTGGCTATGCCACCGCCGACAATCAGCGCCACATGTTTCTTTACGCTGGACTGGTGATTATTGGGTCGGGATTTTTTGACTTAGTCGATGGCCGGGTGGCGCGTGCTTCGAATCAGGTGACGCGTTTTGGAGCGTTTTTTGATTCCGTCGTCGACCGCTACTCAGATGTTTCTCTATTTCTTGGTTTGCTTGTGTATTACGCGCGCGGGAACCGATTTTTCTACGTTGTGCTTACGGCTTTGGTGATGACGGGCGCTGTCATGGTGAGCTACGCGCGGGCGCGTGCGGAATCTCTGATTGGCTCTTGCCGCGTGGGATTCATGGAACGCCCCGAACGTCTTGTGCTGCTGATTATTGGTGCGCTGTTTAATCGCATGGCGCCAGCGCTGTGGGTGATTGCGGTGCTGTCGAACATCACTGTGGTGCATCGAATTCTTTACACCTGGCGGCAAACGCAGATATTGGACGCGGCAGAACCCGTCGTCCGCATAAGCGCGGCTTAGGTTTCGGATGAGGCGTCTTGGACTCCCGACTATGGGAAACAACTCATTTTGAGTTACTGATGGCGATTGGAGTCTGCGTCGCTGGTGTTTTACCCGCTGGGAAGCCTCAAGTAATCGTGAACTGGATCGAGAAGAGGCAGCCGCAGTATAAATCGGTCCCAGTCGAGAAGAGAATCTCGAATGTGCGCTTGGTTGGTCGATTGTGGCTGGCAGCTGGAATTTTCTTCGCCTACGTGTGGTTCCGCAATAAGCCGTGAGTTGTGACACGCGCGGCGAAAAGATGCGTGGTAACAACCTTGCCATCCGCTGAATTCAATGGTCCGCTAGAATCAACCTTGGGGTTGTTATTCTGGTCTAACTTTCGTGTCTTTTCTCGAGAAACTCAATCCGCAACAGCGTGAGGCTGTGGAAACTGCTGATGGGCCGCTGCTGATTCTGGCAGGCGCAGGCAGCGGGAAGACGCGCGTTATTACGTATCGCATCGCGCACTTGATCGATGCCGGCGGAATCATGCCGGAGTCGATTCTGGCGGTCACGTTTACCAATAAAGCCGCTGCGGAAATGGGCGAGCGTGTCGCGAAGCTTACCGGAACGCTGACGATTGCGAAGCCGTTGATTTCCACGTTCCATTCGTTTTGCGTGCGGGTGCTGCGGCGCGATATTGAGCATCTGCGAATTCCTTCGGCATCCGGTCCACCGATTGGACATAGCAAGAGCTTCGTGATCTACGACGAAAACGACCAGCAATCTCTAGTCAAAGCTGCGATGCGGCGGCTGGGGCTGGACGACAAGCAACTCACGCCGCGCAATGTGCTGTCTCGGATTTCGTGGGCCAAGAATCACATGCTCGATCCGCAAGAGGTCTATCTCAACTCGAACGACCCAAAGACGGAACGCATCGCACATATTTACGAGGTCTATCGCAAAGAGTTGTTGAAGGCCAACGCGCTCGACTTCGACGATCTCCTGTTGGAAACCGTGCGCTTGCTGAAGACGGTGCAAGAGGTTCGCGACTACTACAATCGGCGGTTTCGCTACGTGCTGGTGGACGAATACCAGGATACGAACCGGCCGCAATATGAATTGATGCGGATGCTGGGGCAAAGCCACCAGAACGTGTGTGCCGTTGGCGACGAAGATCAGTCGATCTATTCCTGGCGCGGGGCGGACATCCGCAACATTCTGGAATTCGAACAAGACTTTCCGAATGCGAAGATTATTCGCCTGGAACAGAATTACCGGTCGACACAAAACATTCTGGAAGCCGCTTCAGCGGTGGTGTCCAATAACGTCCGCCGCAAAGGCAAGAGTCTTTGGACGGAACGGCAGGGCGGCGGCAAGATCGGCTTCTACGAAGCTCCCGATGCTGAGAACGAAGCGCTGTTTGTGGCCGACCGCATGGCGCGCTACTTCCGCGAAACGAGGGATCGCGGCGAAGAAGCGCATGCGGCGATTCTGTATCGGCTGAATTCGCAATCGCGTTTATTTGAAGAAGCTCTGCGACGCTATCAGCTGAAATACAGCGTTGTAGGCGGGCTCTCGTTCTACGACCGCATGGAGATCAAGGACATGGTCTCCTACCTGAAGGTGATTCAGAATCCGGACGATTCAATTTCGCTGCTGCGCGTGATCAACACGCCCACACGTGGCATTGGCAAAACAACGCTGGAGACATTGGAGCGGCTGGCGCTGGAGACGGGGTTCTCCATGTGGGGCGCGGCACGGGAAGCCATTCGTCGACAACTGCTACCTCCGCGCGCTTTGGCTGCTCTGAAAAGCTTTCAGGAATTGATTGAAGATGCGCGGGCCATGCTGCAGGGGAACTACGTCGAACGAATGCAGATGACTGCGGACAACGCTGACGGCGATGTTCCAGCACAAGAAGACTCCACCACGGAATTCGATCCGATGGAGTTTGATCCTATAGCGTTTGATTTTGGAGATGCGGCGGAAGGCCACGACATCACGGCGGGATCTTCGGCCACGAGTTTTGCAAGCGCGGAAACATCTGACATCGAAGCAGCAAGCGAACCTTCTGGCGCCGACAGCCCGGACGCGGTAATTCCCGCGGTCAGCGCCGCCGAATTGCTGAAGTTTTTGATCGACCGCACCGGATACATCAAGCAACTAGAGACGGAGGACACTCCGGAGGCACAAAGCCGGATCGACAACCTGCGCGAATTGGTGAATGCGGCTCTGGATGCGAAGGATCGCGGAGAGACGCTCGATCAGTTTTTGGATCATGCCGCGCTAGTTGCCGATGCGGACCAATTCGACGAGCGCGCGCAAATTACTCTGATGACACTGCACGCTGCCAAAGGCCTGGAATTCCCGCTGGTGTTTCTGGCCGGACTGGAAGAAGGGCTCTTCCCGCACTCGCGCACTCTGCTCGCTTCCGATGATGTTGAGGAAGAGCGCCGTCTTTGCTACGTCGGCATGACGCGCGCAATGGACACGCTGATTCTCACGCGTGCGCGATATCGCCGGCGCTGGGGTACGGATTTGCCCGAAGCCAGTGTGCCGTCGAGATTTCTGGAAGAAGTTCCGCCAGGACTATTGGAGGATATTGGCTCCCCTCGTTCAGCGGCGACGTCGCGCAGCACGCGCACACGGGAGCGCTACGACTCCGATTCGCCACATTATTCGTATGAAGATGAAGACCAGAGCGCGGATGTTTCCGGCAACATGGCTGCTGGATCGAACAAGAAAACCACCACGTACACCGGTCCCGCGCACAACTCCATCGGGAACATTGCGGAGTTCTTCGCCTCGCGAGGAAAGAAATTTAGCGTGCCTTCCATGCCCGCGCCGCAACCTGTTGCACGCGGCAGTTTCAACCCTGGGCAGCGCGTCCGGCACCCCAAATATGGGGAAGGAATCGTCTACCGGCGCGAAGGAGAAGGTGGCGACGCCAAGATTACGGTACAATTTCAAGGCTTCGGTTTGAAAAAATTGGTGGAGAAGTACGCGCAGCTGGAACGATCCTAGGTTGATCCAATGTGTAATTTTGTAATGTGTAATTTTGTAATTTAGAACCTAGATTTTCGATTTTCGACGAGTATTTTTACGCATCACGAGAGGATTATGGCAAACACAAAGAAACTAGCAGACGAAGACCGCAAAAAAGCAAAGCGCACGGCACGCAAAAAGGCGAAGGCTGAGAAGCCGAAGAAACCTCGCGATTATCCGCGCGGCTCCAACAAGCAGAAGATCAAGAAGGCAGCTCGCGGCGCGGCCAAGCGTTAGGGATTAGTCCCCGCCATACGTCAATGTGGCGGGGATTGTATTTTCGACCGGCCGGAAAACGCTGAGGCGAAAGTCATGGTAGTCTTGGCGCGGTTCATTTCGTGTACAGACTTTTCAGGTAGGGGAGTGTTCCTCTGGGTAACCAACTTTTTGCCAGGAAGTCCATCGACAAGCTGATTGCGGATTGCGAGGAGCCGGATCGTCAACTCAAGAGAACTTTAGGGCCAGTGTCTCTGACCGCATTGGGGATCGGTGCGGTAATTGGGTCCGGCATTTTCACGGTGGTCGGAACAGCCATTGCCGGGCAAAAGTTCGACACATCTTCTATCCTCAATGCCCCTCTCCTCGACTACCTCATCCGGCATTCGGCTACTTTGGGGCGGCCGGGCGCGGGTCCCGCACTTGCGATATCCCTGTTGCTGGTAGCGATAGTCTGCGCTTTCACAGCTTTGTGCTACGCGGAACTTGCGTCCATGATTCCGATCGCTGGAAGCGCTTACACCTACACGTACGCGACTATGGGCGAGCTCATCGCGTGGATCATTGGATGGGATCTGATTCTAGAATATGCGGTCAGCAACATGGCCGTGAGCGTGGGTTTCGCCGCTCACTTGGTCGACATGTTCGACTGGTTTGGTTTGCATCCCGCGGCACGCTGGATTTCTCCCTCTTACCTGCCCAGCGGCATGACTGATTTCCAAGGCAACACAATCTACACGCCGGGCTGGCATTTCGGCTTCAACTTTCCTGCGTTCCTGGTAGTGATGCTGCTTACGATCGTGTTGGTGCGAGGCATTCGAGAGTCTGCCAAGGCCAACAACATCATGGTCATCCTGAAGATTTCGGCGATTCTCGCGTTTGTGATTGCTGGCGCGCACTATGTGAATCCGAATCACTGGCACCCATTTGCTCCGAATGGCTGGTCGGGAATTCTGACGGGGGGCTCGATTATTTTCTTTACCTACATTGGATTTGATTCCGTCTCCACTGCGGCCGAGGAAGCGAAGAATCCGCAGCGCGACTTACCGATTGGAATTATTGCGACGCTGGTGGTGTGCACCATTCTCTATATCGCCGTCGCAATTGTGCTAACCGGCTTGGTGCCTTGGCAAAGCTTACTGGACGACGCCGCGCCGGTTGTGAACAGCTTGAAGAAGCTGACACTCTCAACAGGATCGGTTTCGCTCAACTGGATTCGTCTGGCTGTCCTGTTCGGAGCAATGATGGGCATGATTTCGTCGCTGCTGGTGTTCCAACTGGGACAGGCGCGCGTGTGGTTTGCTATGTCGCGCGATGGGTTGATGCCGAAACTTTTCGGCAAAGTGCATCCGCGTTTTCGCACACCGGCTATAGCTACGTGGATCGCTGGGTTGGTCGTAGGCATTCCGGCAGGAATCCTGGATATCGGCACTCTTGCCGATCTTTCAAATATAGGGACATTGTTCGCTTTCGTGCTGGTTTCTATTGGAGTCATGATTTTGCGCGTGCGTGAACCGGAACGGCGTCGTGGGTTCCGCGCTCCAGGAGGAATCATGGCACCTGTACTGAGTGTTGCTTTCTGTGTGCTGCTTATGGCCGGACTGCCGATCCTGACGTGGATTCGCTTCTTTGTGTGGCTCTTTATTGGGCTTGCGATTTACGCCATGTACAGCCGCCATCACAGCGAATTCGCCGGAAGGAAGTAGCCGTACACGTGAATGCGCGTCGCATCCGGTAAGATCGCTGCGTGGCGTCTCTTACACCTAGTGCGTTTCTGCGGTCTCTCCCGAAGGCTGAGCTGCATCTCCATCTTGAAGGCTCGGTCGAGCCAGCGACGCTTCTGGAGTTGCGTCAGCGCCACGGTATGGCGGATTCCAACCTCACCGCCTGCGAGGCTCTGTATCAATATCAGAACTTTACTGGATTCCTGATGGCGTTCAAAGCCGTGACAGAACACCTGCGTACATCGGAAGACTACGAACTCACCACTTATCGCATGATGGAGCGACTACACGCGGAAAATGTGCTGCATTCTGAAGTATTCGTTTCGGTAGGAATTTATCTGTGGCGATCGCAGGATTTCGCGGCATTGTTTGAGGGCATGGAGCGTGGCCGGGAGCGCGGTACTCGCGACTTTGGCATTTCCGTGCTGTGGATTTTTGATGCGGTGCGCCAGTTTGGAACCGAGCCAGCGCAGAAAGTTGCAGAAGTGGCTGCTCGCTATCAACACCGCAATGTGATCGGCTTTGGAATTGGCGGCGACGAGAAACAAGGGCCCCCGGAATTGTTTCGCGACGTCTACACCTATGCGGCCCGCGAGGGCCTCCGCCTGACCGCACACGCTGGCGAATCTACAGGTCCGGAATCTATTTGGGGAGCATTGAATCTGGGCGCGGAGCGCATTGGCCACGGTTTGAATGCGGGGCAAGATCCAGAGCTGCTGGAAGAACTGGCACAGCGACAAGTTCCCGTGGAAGTTTGCATCACGAGCAACGTTATCACTGGATGTTGCGCGCGCATGGAAGACCATCCTGTACGTCAGTATTTCGATCATGGCTTGATGCTGACGCTCAACACCGATGATCCAGCAATGTTTCGCACTTCCCTTTCGCAGGAATACGCAATTGCTCAGAAGCAGTTTGGTTTCACGGAGGAACATCTTCGCGAACTGGCGCGCAATTCGTTTGAGGCGTCGTTCCTTCCAGCAGAGCGGAAAGTGGCGCTGCTGGATTTATTTGACGCCAAGGCGGGAAAACCATAGCCTGTTGGGAATCCTGGCGCATCGGAATATGTGCCTGAGCTCGGGTGATTCATGAATTTCCGCGAATGGCCGCTGCTAGTTCTTCTGTTGATGACCCAGGTTACGCCGTCGTTCGCCGCCCCCAAACACCCCAAAGCGTACTTAATTTTCACAAACGTGAATTTAGTGGACGTTCGCACTGGCAAAATCTTGCCCAACATGACGGTGGTCGCGATCGACGGCAAGATTGAAGGTATCGCCAAGGTCGCCTTGATCGGCCGCGGCCACAACATGCAGGTCATCAACGCCAGCGGTAAGTATTTGATTCCGGGCCTGTGGGACATGCATGTGCACAGTGCCGGTGGCCCGGCCAAGCCTTGGGATGAAAAAGTTATCCTTCCACTCTACATTGCAAACGGAATCACCGGCATTCGCGATATGGGCGGTGATCTCGACCTACTGAAAAATCGGCGCGCACGGATCGAGTCTGGCGAACTCGTTGGCCCCAACATGGTTTTTGGCGGCCCGTTCCTCGACGGCGGCAAAGCGCAGGACTACACCATCCCTGTAAATACTCCAGAAGAGGCACGGCAGGCCGTGGACGTGCTCAAGCAACGCGGCGTTGACTTCATCAAGGTGCTGTCCAGCCTGCCCAAGGAAGCCTACTTGGCGGTGGCAGAAGAATCTAAGAAGCAGAGGCTTCCCTTCGCGGGCCATGTTCCGGCATCCGTGAGCGCATCGGAAGCCTCGTCAGCCGGACAGCGCAGCATTGAACATGCCTCCGACGTTATGCTGGCGTGTTCTTCGAAGGAAACAGAGTTGAGGCAGAAACGCCTGGATGCCATGGCGAACCATGGCGGGAAGGCTTACACCGCCGCGGGCCAGGAGATTCTCACTACCTACGATGCCGCGAAAGCTCGGGCGCTGTTCCTGCAGTTCGCGAAGAACGGCACGTGGCAAGTTCCCACGTTGGTTTGGTGGGACACTTCTTCGCGGCTGTTGGATCCGGCCCTCGCATCCGATTCTCGTCTACGCTACGCGCCGACATGGGCTCGTAAAGAATGGGATACAGAGAAGCTGAAGCAGCAAATGACTCCGGAATACGCGGCCGCAGTGCAGAAAGCCACGATGCGATACAGCGAGCTTGTAAGGAATATGCACGCGGCAGGCGTTCTATTTCTGGCAGGGACGGATAGCCCTGACCCGTTTGTATTTCCCGGTTTTAGCCTGCACGAAGAGTTGCAGTGGCTCGTCAAGTCTGGGTTTACTCCTGCTGAGGCGCTGTATTCAGCAACGCTTGCCCCAATGGAGTTTCTGCACCGCAGTGATCGCGGAGTAGTCGAAAAGGGGCACATGGCAGACTTGGTGTTGCTCAGCGGGAATCCACTGGAGGATATTCGCAACACGCAGCAAATTGTTGGCGTAGCGTTGCACGGAAAGTATTTCTCTCGCGAAGACCTGGACAAAATGCTGGCTCAAGCGGCAGCCGTGGCGCAAACTGAATAGGAAAAACTCGAAATCATGATTTATCGTGCTGAGCGCAACGAAGCGTCTCTCTAATCGGCGAGGGTGTTTACAACGAAAGGGATTCCTCGCTACGCTTGGAATGACAATGGCGGATTGTGACATCTAACCAGTTAGCTTCGAGAGAACGGAAATGGGTCAACACATCGGAATTGTCGCTTGCAGTGCGGAGGGTGCGGCACTTTGTTACCGAACGATTTGCCTGGAAGGTGCCGCTCGAATGGGTCCGCACAATCACCCGGAAATTTCCCTGCAAGGCCATGCTCTTGCTGAGTACATGCGCTTTATCTCCCAGAACGATTGGGCCGGCGTGGCAGAACTGATGATGTCGTCGGCGGAAAAATTGGCGCGCGCTGGCGCGGATTTTCTGATTTGCTCGGACAACACCATCCACCAGGCCTTCGATCTGGTGGCGCACCGGTCGCCGCGCCCGTGGTTGCACATTGCGCAGGAAGTGGCCCTGGAGGCTCGCCGCAAAGGTTACAAGCGGGTTGGCGTTCTAGGAACGAAATATTTAATGGAAGGCCCGGTCTATCCTGAGCGACTCAAAGCAGAAGGACTTCAGCATCGAACTCCAAGTTTGGCCGAGCGCGAGCGCATCAACCAAATCATCTTCGACGAACTGGTGTACGCAAAGTTTTTGCCGCAATCCCTGGCCTATTTCGTCGAAGTGATACGCCGTCTGAAAGACGAAGGTTGCGATGCGGTAGCCCTCGGCTGCACCGAGATTCCCCTATTGATAACGCCGGAGGTCGCGCCCTTGCCCACGTTGGACTCAACGCGACTCTTGGCAAGAGCCGCCTTGCGAAAAGCAATTGAAGATTAGGAGACCGTCTTGGATTCGGGCCGCGAAAAAAGAAAAATCCGTTACTCGGTTTTGGAAGGAACGTTCGCCGTTTGCCGTCTGGCTCCAACGGTGCCCCTGCCAGAATGGGCTTTGCGACCGGGCTTCTTTTCCGTCACGCGAACTGCAGAGGAGTTGTCTCTGGTTTGCGCGGAAGCACACGTTCCAGCTGGCATTCCGGCTGAATTCGGATGGTCGTGTCTTCAGCTACAAGGACCGTTCCCGTTCGCTATGACTGGTGTTCTGGCCGCGTTCATTGACCCGCTAGCCGAGGCAGGAATTGGAATCTTCGCAATTTCTACGTTCGACACCGACTGCGTGATGGTGAAAGCAGACCGTTTGCGCATGACAATCACGAAGCTCGAAGAAGCTGGACACACTCGAATCGGCTAGCACGTGCATTAGATCGACTTCGGCGAAGTCATCCGGGCATTCGTTCACATTCGCCGGCGAATCGGAGAACGACTTGCCCGGCTCGTAGGCCAATTTCTCATGCTTCGCGTCCACCTTGCGGATGGCGTCGTGCCAATCGTCATCCCAAGAGATGCGAGCCTCTTGGCGCCAGTTTGGCCGCTACTTCCCGCCGGTAACCGCTTTCAGGAAGCGGTAGTAGAAATCCACGCCCTTATAGAACGACTCCACGCCAACGCGCTCGTCCTTGCCGTGAGCGCGAGTGTCATTGTGTTCTATGGCAATACCGGAAATCGCGTAGGTGGGCATGCCAGCGGCATTGGTGTAGACGCCATCCGAGGCGCCTGTTGCCATGCTCGGAATTACCGGCGCGCCCGGCCACATGGCGGCAACAATCTTGTCCAAAGGCTCGAACACGTCGGCACGCAGGGGCGGCGGGGCATAACCCTTCCTATCCGTACCCTGCTCCAGAATCTCTCCGCTGTTGTTCACATAGCGCATTTCAATCTTCGGGTCGGACAACACGCGAACGAGTTCCTGTCGAATCTCTTCGGAGGAATGTCCGGGAAGAATACGGCAATTTACATTGGCCTGCGCGCGCTGCGGTAGGGCGTTGTTGGCGTGGCCGGCCTCAAGCCGCGTGGCAACGCAAGTGGTGTGCAATGTGGAATTGTCTTTCGCATCTTCGGATAGGCGCTTGATCGCAGCCTGGTCGCGCGGTGCCAGCAAGATAGCCTTCATGTCGTCTGCACGCGGCCCGGTGGCGGTCTGCGCCATCCGCTCATAGTAGGCACGGGTCACGTTATTGAGTTCGAAAGGAAACTGATAGTGGGCCAGCCGCGCCAATCCTTCGGCCAGATGATAGATCGCGTTATCCGGAATCGGCAACGAGCTGTGCCCCCCGTGATTGGTTACCAGAAGCTGGTAATCCGCGTAGACCTTTTCCGTGGCGTCGACGGACATCATGATCGGCTTGCCCTGATCCGTTCGAATACCGCCACCATCCGGGTTTAGAACAAATTCCGCATCTACCAAGTCGCGGTGATTCTTGAGCAGCCAATCCACGCCGTTGGATTTGCCGCCTTCTTCGTCGGCGGTGAGGGCGAGAATGATGTCGCGGTCAGGCTGGAAGCCGTCTTTCTTCATGCGAATGAGTGTCGTCACCGCGATCGCATCGTCGCCTTTCATGTCTTGCGTGCCGCGCCCGTAGTAGAAACCATCTTTCTCGACAAACTGGAATGGATCCGTCGTCCAGTCCTCGCGACGAGCTTCGACCACGTCGAGATGGCCGATGATCAGAACAGGTTTGTGTTTGCCCATTCCGTGCAGGCGGACGACCAGATTCTTCTTGCGGTCGTTCGGGCCGCCGAGAAACATATCTTGCTGAGAAAACCCTGCGTCGAGGAACCGCTTCTGCATCGCCTCGGAGGCGGCTGTCACGCTACCCACGGAATCCGTGCTGTTGATCTCGATGAGCTGCTTGAAGATGTCATGCGAGAGCTGCCGCGTGGAGTTGTCGATTTGGGCGTGAGCCGCAAGAGAGAGAAACAGGACGGGTATGAGCAAGGATGCGGCGCGAGTCTTCAATCGGGGCTCCTGGAAAGTCTTTCAACGAATGCTAGACATCCACAGTAAACGCAGCCGCTACCCGAGGCAAGCTCGCTGTACTCTGGTGTAGATGCTCCAAGATA
Organism: Acidobacteriaceae bacterium; assembly: GCA_043749225.1. Taxonomy (GTDB): domain Bacteria; phylum Acidobacteriota; class Terriglobia; order Terriglobales; family Acidobacteriaceae; genus JANXUC01. The sequence goes on along the minus strand of JAYVEP010000126.1, from coordinate 79 downwards.
ATGTCACCCCCTAACTGCAACGAGACTTTGTCACCCTGAAAGGATGGTGACGATGAGTCAGAAAGAGTTCCAACGGGTG
>JAYVEP010000125.1:0-4686 GCA_043749225.1 Acidobacteriaceae bacterium | reverse complement strand
ATTTCGCGAACCTGCGCTTCGATCACGTTCCGAGGCAAACGGTATTCGGGAATGCCGAGATACAGCATCCCTCCGGCGACCGGCGCAGCCTCAAAAATTGTTACCGAATAACCCATCAAGGCCAGATCGTGCGCAGCGGACAGACCTACTGGGCCGCCACCAATCACCGCAACTTTGAAAGGCAGTTTGGTAATCTTGCGCCCAGCATTGACGTCTAAATGATGTTTCGATTCCGGGCCAAATTTTTCCGTCAGGAACCGTTTAAGCGCCCGAATCGAAATCGGTTTGTCGATTTCTCCGCGACGACATGCAGTCTCGCAAGGATGCGCGCAAACGCGCCCGCAGATGCTGGCCAAAGGATTGGGGCCACGAGCATACCCGTAGGCTTCCTCAAAGCGACCTTCCGCAATCAGGCCCACGTAGCGGCCCGCGTTGGTATGAGCCGGACAGGCCATCATGCACGGAAAATTCGTGTGCAGCCAGTCCTGGTCAACCATCTTATTGGGGAGGAGCTTCAGCATAGAACCTCGATAGCTTGGCGGACGAGAGTCAAAATTGAGAACGGCGGAGCCAGCTTCACCAACTCCGCCATTCCAGTGTGTCGAGGGCCTATTTACTCAGCGTAAAGTCAGCCTTGGCGTCGCCCGATACTGCTACAGGCTTGGTCTGATTCTTCGCGCCTTCATGCCACGCGGCCACGTTGTATTGGCCGTCCGGCACGTTCTCGATCTTGAAGTTCCCGCTCTTGTCGGTCACAGCAAAATAGGGAGTGGGAACGACCACTACATACCCGGCCATCTCGGGGTGAACGTTACACAACAAAGATGCAACGCCGGGTTGGTCAAACTTAAAGCTGCGCTTCTCGCCTTGCGGCCAGGTCCCAAGATTGTGGCCCGGTCCCTTTTTGCCGCCGCTGGTAAAGCTCGGCCAGAAAACGTTGTGCGCCACTTTGTCACTGTTCAGAAAATCAACCGTGGTTCCCACCAGCACAACCATGATGTGCGGTTGGAAGAGCAGTCCTTTTTGATCCGCAACCGGGTGCTGTGCGGGGGCTGGGAAAGTCTTCCCGGAAATTGCATCAACGTAAACCACAGATTCTCCGCTAACACCAGAGACCTTACCGCTGATCGTGCCAGCCAACGCGCTCGTAGATAATGCCAACGTAAGAGCCAGGCAAACCGCAAACGTTCGATTCATATATTTCCCTCGTTTAAGAATGGGGGAGGCTCCAGACCTCCCCTTTATATCTGAAACCGTACCTTTCGTTCGAACTAGTACACCCACTCCAATCCTGCGACTGCGGTGTTGGTGCGGAATGGGTTGGTCAGGCGTGTGTTCGTTCCCGGAACATATACGACCTGCTCGGGGCGAATCTGATATTCGAACGACGCCTTGATGTTGGCGTGAATCAAGAACTGCACGCCCGGCGTAAAGCGGTGGCGCGTGGTGTGGAAGGGAGACAGGAATCCAACTGCGGGCGGATTCCCGGCATCGGCTCCGATCCCGTTGACGCGGTCCGCCGCCGAGCTCACCACGTCCCAGCGCATAATCGCCATAACCCAGGGCTCCACCATGTAATCGGCTTCCAGGAAGCCGCCACTGTAGTGCGCTGGTGATGCGGAAATAAAGCCTGTGGGGCCTTCCGCCCCCGGTGCCGTGAAGGGCAACAGGTTCTTGTCGTGGCCGTACATGTACGTTCCGATCAGGTTCAGTGCGCGGTAGTTGAAGCTGACATCGCCGCCCGCACGATAGAACGGTTCGCGTGCCGTAATCACCGTCGGCGTAGTTCCATCCGACGCCAGAACGCCGCTCAGCCGCTGTACCGAGCGCCCGTAGAAGAAGTAGGAACCCAGGTTGATCGACGTATGGTCGCGCGGACCGTTCGGACCGGACGCCTGCACTTCATGCCGGCTCGCCGCGTCTTTCTCCAGATTGAAGCGATAGGAGAAGCGTCCATACAGGTCTTTGAAGTTGGAATCGGAAACATAGTTGACCTGGGGGCCGACGTTGGCCGGTGCGGCCGCACTACCACTTGTGTTCTGGTTCACCAATGCCAGCGAATAGTGATACCCACCGTATTGATGGCCGCCACTGAATTCAATGCCCTGGGCCGGAGCGGAGAAGGCGAATCCGTTATTCACATTCTGCTGCGCCGGGAACAAAGGATTCTGCGAACCTACGTTAGCCTGGTCGAAAATATCCCACCCGCTCAGGTTCCAGCTACGCGCCGGACTGAAGGGCAGATCCAGCTCGAACTGGCCGATCCGCATGCTGAGGGAGTCTTTCGGCAGCTTCATTAAGCGACCGATGTTTACGAATTTGAGATAACCATCGCCGAGGCCGCCCGCGCTGGCGCCACCGACGCTGAGGTCGTCATCCACCCAGAAAGCAATGTCGTCGCCAAAATTGCCCGCCATAAAGATGCTGAACAGGCCGGGCTGGAAGTCAGTGCGCGGAATATGCGGTCCGGGCGTTCCCGGCGCAAGCTGGGCGTTGTAGTTGTTGGCGTTCTTGCTGGTCACCTGGAAAAAGGTGTTAAAGCGCAGCCCGATGGCGGGCAGTCCAGGAATGCTCCCCGGCCAAATGACCTTGGGAAACATTTCTTTCTGCGCTGGCGCTCCCAGCATGACGGGAGGAATCTTCATGAAGGTCTCGTCGTCCTTGGGGAACTTGAACCCGGCATCCTTGAAGGCCTTGCCGAAATCGTTCAACTTCGGAAAATTTACGTGGCAGGTCGAGCACGACGTGCCGTATTGCCTTGAAAAAGCTGGAATTGCGTAACTCTGGGGGACCATCGCCAAGGCCATGGTCACAACGCACAGCACCACTGCACAGCGCTTGAATTGCATATATAACTCCTTTAGAACTGCAAGAGTAAGCAGCCTGTCTTACCCTTGGGTCAGAGTATCTACTAGTTCAGTTAGGCAAGGATGCGTGTGCGGTCACCCTCGATTGTGATCGTGGTCACAATTGCATTGAGGGGCCAAAGGCACCGCTAGGTTGCTGTGAATGTCCGGGTAAGCCGGGGCCCGTGGAAGGTAGGAAGTGAGTCGTGACGGAACGTCAGAGGGGCCGGAGGAACAAGTCTAGTGTGGCACGCGCGAACTGCTATGGCTACGTTCTTGTTCGCGGCCCGCTCATCGGGCAGGATAGTGCCAGGAAAGTCCCTAAGTCCATGACCTACAGCCGGTTACTTAGGTTTGGCAGAAGCGTTTACGGCGTATCGATTGCTAATGTCAAGAGGCACCCATTGCTAGTACCCTAGTTTCGTCGCCGAAAACCTGTTTTGTGAGTATGGACACTGAGGTCATCCAAATCGCATCCAGCTTCACGTCTACGCCCATCGAGCCGGCCCTGCGGCGCGCTTTGGGGAGCTCAGGCGTTCCCGACCGGTTGCGATTCGCGATGTATGCGCAGATGAACCAAGCGATGTTGGCGCCGGATGCTCAAGTTGCAGGTACGCTCGTGCTGCTGAGGGTGGAAGACTGGCTGCGCGAGGTGCTGAAGTCGGAGCCAGTTCCTGGCGCAGCTGCCTCGGTGCCGGCCGTTCGGGAGATCTTGCGGGCCCGGACAGACGAATTTGTGCAACAGATCTCGGCACTTTCCCGAAATGGGAAACCTGTGTGGTTCGTGGCCTGCCCGTCCCTGGGATGGATTGCCGGGAAGCACAAACTCGAGACCGTTTGCCAGACCTATACGAACCTGCTGCTGGCGCGCATTCGAAGCATTCCGAAAGTTACCGCTTTGTCGTCGCCGACGGCCCTGTCTCAAGACGATTTCCAGGACCGCAGTGCAGACCGATTGGGGCAAATCCCGTTTACTCAAGAAGCCTTCGATAAACTTGGGGAACTTCTAGGGCAGCAGCTAGCGAAGGCGACGACGAGGATGCAGGCCGCATCGTCATCGCCACAGGACGGTTCGACTCAACTATCTTCGACTCAACTATCCACGTATCTAAAAGGGTTACAAGTTGAGGTTCGGCTGGTTCCGGCGCTGGCTGGTGATCGCGCGCACATTGATCGCCTTCTGCGCAACGCGGCTACTTTTTCTTTGACGAGTGAGCAGCGAGACCTGACCGAGGCTAACATTGACGACTACATTACATCGAGGAATTGCTTGCTGGTCAGCGTTTCCGACCGTATCGCCGATTACGGTGTGAGTGCGCTGGTTGCCTTCCGATCAGAAGCAGAAAAGAACGCGTTGTTGATTCACGCCTTCGCAGTGAGCTGTGCAGTATTGGGCAAGCAAGTTGAGTATGCAATCGTTTCCGCTTTGACGGAGTTCGCCGCAGAAGGCGGGTTGGCGACCCTTATATTCGAGTATCGGCCCAGCGAGCGTAACGAGGAGATGCTCAGGTTCCTTCAATCGCTAGCGGATGCCGGGCCCGGAACGACATATGTGCTCCCGGCCTCAGCTTCCAAGTCTCGGCTGCAAGCTGTAGCCGCGGCCCCTGAAGCATGGACCGTAAAATTCGAACAGAAGGCCTCCGGGAGAGCGGTCACGGGGTCTGTAAACTAGGACAACTCTATGTTTCCTTCATCTTTTGACGGTTCATCGACGGCGGCGAGCTCTATCATCGTTTACGGCGCCGACCGCAACGCCGAGTGGCAAAGCGAAGGGCTTAAGAACGCGTTGGTGCGCCTCGGCGATGTGCTCGACACCAGTGGACTGGAGCCAAAGCTCGAC
>JAYVEP010000124.1:0-4693 GCA_043749225.1 Acidobacteriaceae bacterium | reverse complement strand
TGCTCTATTTTTCGTCCACACCAAAACAACGAAATCGAGTTAAAGTGTTACCCATGTCCCCGGTCTAATCTGTTACCTATCTCCCCGTCCGAACAAGGGGACGAACCCGGCCCTTAGGAGGCTTAGTCGTCCGGGTCGTTCAACACCAGTCCCTGCGGCTCGGGAACGTTCCGCACCGGTATAGCAGTGATGGCATGCGCCTGCGTAAATGTGAAGACCGACATCAGATTGTCCGCCTTCGCATCGTTGTTGGTAAGTGGTTGCAGATGCCAATTCGCTTCCACGAAAGCCAGCAAGGAATCGAAGGTGGCTTGGTTGTGAAAGACGCCCGGACGCGCAAAGGGCGAAATAATCAGCAGCGGGACACGAATGCCCAGCCCAATCTGGTCTCGGGTCGGGGGCGGCACATGGTCGTAGAATCCGCCAAAGTCATCCCAAGTCAGGAAGATCGCGGAACTGGAAGCACAGGGCCCTTGAGTGACCGCGTTGACCTGCTGCAGAGTCCAAGCTTCGCCCGCCGACATGGGTGCCGTGGGGTGTTCGGAATGCACGAAATCAGGCACCAGCCAGGAGACATCCGGCAGGTTGCACGTGGCTCCGCTGGCATCCGTCACAAACTGCGTTGTAGGAACCACGTTGTTTTGCCAGGCGCTGCCAAAGCGAATGTGCTTGATGGCGTTGTACGCATTCCAACCATAGCCCTGTTGCCCTGCAACCGGTGCATAGCTCTTCCAGCTTAGCCCCGCCGCCGTCAGAGTATCCCCGAGAGTGGCGTAGTCAAAGCAAGGGAAAGATGTGAACTGCTTGCCGGTGGTCAAGTCCACGCCGCTGACAAAGGCTCCCGCTGGTGCATCGCACCCCCAGTAGCCGTTGGAATTCGTGGGATTCGAGTAAACGCCGCCGGACTGCGCAGCCAGGATGTATTGATGATTCGGGAAAGACGCTCCGCTCACTGAGGAAAAGAAGTTGTCGGCGATTACCGCCTGCTGGGCCAGCGCCCAGTAGCCAGGAATCGTTGTTGAGTTGAACTGCTGGTAGCTTGAGCCATCGGTAGCCGCAGGCATCCGACAGAATCCATCCATCAATCCGCCATGAATTGCGGTTACGGAACTAGCGTGTTCGTGGCCTAGGTCATGCGCCACAGCATCGGGTGCGGAGTAAAGAGGGACAACGGTTGCCCCGCACAATCCCGTGGCCGCGCCGTTCACCCCTGGGAATTTACCGAACATATGATCGAAGCTCCGGTTTTCCTTAACCAGAATGATGACGTGCTTCACCGACCCGGGATTCTTGACCTGAATTGGTCCCGATGAAGAAGAACAGGCCTCCAAAAACACTAAGGACGCAATTATCCCTGAAATCAGAATCTTCATTGTCTCCTCACCTTCTCGAGTGCGAGCTAGTGCGCGATAGCGTAATAGCCTTTGCGGGCCTGCACCTTCAGACCTTCTTTTGTCTTGATTTCCAGCTTGCGGTAAGCTCCATCGGGGCTCTTGTTGCTAGAAACAAACCCGATGTTGTACTGGTTCCGCAGCTCTTTCGAAATATCGTCGAGGGCGTCATGCAGCTTCTTGGGATTGTCGCCCACCGTGACGACGCGCCCACCGGTCTCTTCGGTCAACTTGTGCATGTCAGAGTCACCGGAAAGCATGCCTCCACCATAAAAACCGCGGTCCGCCACCAGCAGGACGTAGCAGATTGTGTCTGCCTTATGCGCCGCTTCAATGGCTTCGCGGATTTTCGTTTTGCTGCCTTGATCCCCGCCATCGGTCAGCAGAATCATAGCTTTGCGGCCAACTTCGTGGGATAGCTCATCATGCGCCGCTAGGTACACCGCGTCAAACAGCAAGGTGCCTCTGGGACCTGAGGAGCCGCACGGAAACGGCCCACCGCCAACCCCGCCGATTCCTCCGCAGCTACCAGCGCCAGCATTGATTTGCGTTTTCTGCAGCGCCTCCTTGAGCAGGCTCTTGGAGCTCGTAAAGTCCTGACCAAGCTCAACATTGATATCGAAATTGATGAGGAACGCCTGATCCTTATCCGCGAGCACCTGGTTCAAAAACATGGCGCCCGCTTCTTTTTCCATGCCCAGCACGCGTTGCTGGCTCCCACTCGTGTCCACGAGAATACCAATCGTCAAGGGCTGGTCGGATTCCGCGGAGAAGTACTTTATAATCTGCGGCTTACCGTCTTCAAGAATCTGGAAATCGTCTTTGACCAATCCCGGCGCCAACGCGCCATGCTTGTCTTTCACGTTGAAAAAGAGCTGCACCACGTTCACGTTAACCTTAATGGTCTCGTTGGAGTCGTCTTGCGCGTTGCCGGAGTCCGGTACGGATGGCGCGGGAGTTTGTTGAGCAGCAAGGGTTTGAGCCAACATCAGAACTGCCGCGGTGAAAAACAGGAGCCAGTGACGGCGGACAAAGCAAGCCATAGGAGAATCTCGCAGAATGATTTGTTAGTCTATTTCTAGCACTATGATGCATCCAATGGAACGTACGTGGGCTCAGGGTGCAGAAAGTTTGCGTCCGGCGGCAAGCGGTGGGCCAGCGATTTGGCAATCGAAGGAGACGTTCTTGGCAGTGTTCAAGGTTTTACGAGCAGGAATGTGGCTGGCAACGATTTTGCTGGCATTGGCCAGTTGGAGTGTCGCGCAGACCCAGTCGCAGCAACAGATTCCAGACGCTCCATCCGCCAAACGAACTCCCCAGCAGCTACCCTCGCAGCCTACGATCAACACGGCTCCGCTGCCCGATGATGACGCGACTGACAGCGGGGGGTCCTCCAGCAGCAAGTCCTCGGCTCAAGACGAAAAAAGCGCGGCAAAGCCCGCGACCGGCAAGGGTATCGAGAAGGCTCCGGAAGAGTTCCCGTTCCCGGAGAGCGCGCCAGCTGACAACCAGCCTGGGGAAGCTCCGCCTTCGGCAACGCAGGCTCCTCCGCCCCCGCCTCCGCCCAGCGCATCGCAAGGCGAGCTTTACACACTGGTTAAGCGCGTCGAGTTCGTGGGCGTGCCCGTCACAGTGAAAGACAACTCCGGGCGCCTGGTGGAAGGCCTTTTACCGAAAGACTTCCAGCTGTTAGAAAACGGCATCAAGCAGGATCTGAAATTCTTCACCAGCGATCCGTTCGCGATTTCCGCAGCTATTGTGTTCGATCAGGGCATGCCGGATGTGGCTGTCCGCAAGCTGAATCAGACCTTCCCTGCTCTCGAAGGGGCCTTCTCGAAATATGACGAAGTTGCGCTCTACACCTACAGCAGCGCGGTTCGGAAGGTAAAGGACTTTGGCGCGTTGGGCAAAGGCACAACGTCCGCCCTCAATAGCCTGAAGACAGAAACGGGGCGCAACTCCGGCCCGCCCGTCATTGGTGGCCCGTTTGGTTCGGAGCCCACGGTCAATGGCCGTGCTGTCGGAGGCGGTCCCACACGCATTAATACGGTGCCGCAGGAATCGCACGTTCTCAACGATGCCCTGCTGAAGGCGGCCCTGGACCTAAGCAGGCGAGAGCGCGGACGCCGCAAGATTCTTTTCATTGTGAGCGACGGCCGCGAAAAAGGCAGCGACGCAGCTTATTCCGATGTCCTCCGCTTCCTGCTGACCAACGAAATCACCGTTTACGCAGTCGCGGTCGATGCAGGATCGCTCCCAGGAATCCGCAAGATTGAGCAACTCAAGTTGCCGCGACAAGGCTATAGCAACATCCTGCCAAAGTACGCCAACGCCACTGGCGGGGAAGTGTTCTCCGAGTTCTCCAAGGAAGCTATGGAAGAGGCCTATGCGCGCGCGACCGGCGATGCACGCGACCAGTACACGCTGGGCTACTATACCCACGCCAAACCGGGAGCGTTCCGCGAGTTGGAGGTTCTGGTTGCGCGGAAAGGGGTCAAGGTCCAAGCCAAGGCAGGGTTCTATCCTATGCCGCCGCCGAGGACGCCGAACCGACCAGCTCCTCTTGGGGCCGCGCAACCTGGGGCCGCCCAACCTGGTGCTGTCCAACCTGGGAGCGCCCCAACCAGTCCCCACTAGAGTAACTGCCTTAAGGTGCCGGGCTGTGTTGTCCAGTTAAGTCCTTGTGATATAACGAATAGCAGCAATTCAGAGAAAAAATTTGCGCGGTTCCGGAGGAGGAGTTCGCCCCCGGTCCGTACGCCTTGGGGAATCGGTTGAGCTTCATCAATTTTGCAGCCCGCGAGATTAACTGCAAGATCGTCTACTATGGCGCGGGTCTTGGTGGCAAAACCACCAATCTGCAGCACATCTATGGCAAGACGACGGAAAACCAAAAAGGCAAGATGATCTCGCTCGCCACGGAGACCGAGCGCACCCTTTTCTTCGATTTCCTGCCTCTCGACCTGGGCACGGTTCGCGGCTTCAAGACTCGCATCCACCTCTACACGGTTCCGGGACAGGTTTTCTACGATGCCAGCCGGAAGCTGATCCTGCGCGGCGTGGACGGCATCGTGTTCGTCGCCGACTCGCAGGAAGAGCGTATGGACGCAAATTTAGAAGCTCTGGAAAATTTGCACACCAACCTGAAAGAACACAACTACGATTTCGCGAAAGTCCCTTACGTTCTGCAGCTGAACAAACGCGACCTGCCGGGGATTCTTTCCGTGGAACATCTCACGAAAGAGCTGCGCAGAAAAGACGAGCCCGTGATGGAAGCTATCGCCTTCCAGGGCAACGGCGTT
>JAYVEP010000123.1:0-83204 GCA_043749225.1 Acidobacteriaceae bacterium | reverse complement strand
TTGCTCGCCATTTTGCTGGGCATCTTGTTGGTGACGCTTTCCGTGTACCTAAGCTACCGTTTCGCGCACAAGCTGCTGCAATGGCTGGGAGCAACCGGTGCCATGGTCTTGCTCAGGTTTTCAGCGTTTATTCTGATCTGCGTGGGCGTGCAGATCTTGACCAACGGCGTAGGCAAAGTTGTGGAAGTGTGGATTCAGCACAGTCATTAGGAAGTTGCCTGAATCGAATTTCTGATATCAGGCGCTCTGCTGACGCCAGTGCGTGATTTCGCGGAGCCCCTTGTCATCTCGGCGTTCGAAGAGGCGTACGAAGTGGCGCTGGTTCTCAAATTCGTGAATGTCGGCCCAGACCTCGGCCTGCCAGCTGTGGTCGTGGATAGCGCTCAGGCCGCAGGAAGCGCATCGCGTATGCCACTGCAACGGAAGCGGAAGCGGGATTGGATGCTCGCCTAACTCGATGAAAATCGACCGCACATCCTGAATCTCATCTTGCTCTTCCATCACGTGCTCGTAGCGTAGCAGGTAACCGAAACGCAGGCGGTGTGCGGTAGCCTCGGCCTCAGCGCGAGTGGCAAAGGGGCCGTACTCGGCGCGAGTGGTCTCAGTGGAATCGCATGCCATCCAGAAGGTTTCTGTGTAAGCCATCGGTTTCTCGTAACCCCGTGTTTCCAAGCCCCATCTCGAACGGCAGCCTCGCCCAACTCTCGTCGGCGACCCTTACATATCTGCATTTACTGCGCCTCGAAGGGGTGCTGGGCAGCAGCGGTAACCGATTGTGGCAGAACAACTTACGAATCTAGACGTGCGGACTGATCCAAAGCCTCTGCAACCGATTGCAGAGTAGTGCCCAAGTTCACGTGCGAGGTGCCGCATGCAAGCTTGCACGGGTCGTCATCCTTAAGAGGCTGCGGAAAAAATCGAATACACGCCTGTTTTTGGGTGGCGCAGCGCTTCAACGCTGCGATGAGTCATTGATCTTGAACATCGGCTTCAATCCGCTGTGGAAGGTTTCGTATCAGGGCGCGCCTGAAGCCGTGCCCGCGCTTGAATTTTGATTTCGAGTTTCGGGTTTCGTACCGCTCGCAAGCGCTTCTTCTACGGTCAGCCCCCCAAGAAGCTCTTGTGGTTTTGGAACTTGAACTTGAACCCGCAACTTGAAACTGCTACCTCAACCTTGCACAGAACTCTCCGGCGCTAAAACTCGACCGTCCGCGAAGCTGGGTTCGGGCAAAATGACGTGCATCCCACAGAGGATTCAGTCACCCGACTGCGCCTGGTAAGGCGCGTCCCAACCTCGCGGAACCGGCCAGGAGCAGACCGCGGATTCCCCCATTTGGACTCTGTAAGCCCGCTCCATCTCAAACTTTATCGCGCTGCAGTGCCACGCTAAAACTATTCCGCACTCTGTTCCATACGGATGACAGTTACGTTGCCGCCGACGGGTGCGATCGTGCTTTCCCATCCCGCACCGCCGTGGCTTGCTACATACAACGCCAATTCCAGGCGGCTCCAGACTCCTAATTTGTCGAACGCGCTGCGCAAATGGTTCTTCACCACCTGCTCGCTGGTTCCAATCCGCGTGGAAATCTCGCGGTTTGTATGCCCTTCCCACACCAGTGTGGCTACCATTCTTTCCTTCGTGGTTAAGCGATCTCGCGGTTGCATAGTTGCTCCCTTTCGTAAACAGCGGTAGCCAAAATAACGCGTTTGCGTCCTTGCCGAATCCCGGCACGAAGAAACAGCGTACGCAAATGCTGCTTGACCGTGCGTGGACTGATAGTGAGTTGCCGGGCAATTTCCTTGTTGCTACAACCTTGTGCCAGCAAGCGAAGCACATCTCCATCCCGTGGCGTGATCTTGATAACATTCAGATCAATCATGTCTGTGGTACCTCCTGTTTTTTTGTTGCCCTCGTGGAAGTTGTGCCCGTCGCGACCGGCACCATATCAAACGCAAGGACGCCGCCAAAGGAGGCCCACTGCTAAGGGCTATGGACTCTAGTACTTACGAGAGGACGTGGAAAACTCTTCCGGACAAACAGGTCCAGAGAGGGCCAAGCTTCCCGATTCGGGCGGGAAAAAGAAAATCAGTGCCAAACTACCGTCGCACGAGGATGAACTTTCGGTTCCAGATTCCCTAGAGTTTTGGGTTCACCCCTTAAGGACGGGCTCTTCCATCTTTGGCAGGAAGGGCCCTCTGGTCGCCAACAAACGGGTTCCTGTGCACTTTGTTGCACCTCCAGCGGACCCCGGAGTCCCAAGGCTGAGTAGGCCGAGATCTCACCCCACCAGTGGAATTCCGTTGAAATCTGCCAGCCGTGGACATAGCATTGATTAGCTTGGACTTAGCCCATACAAAGGCCGTGGGCATTGGACGGCTCCCCAGCCCTCCGAGGTTGCCGCCTGCATCCAGCGCACCCTCAAGCCGAACTCTTTGGATAAGCAATTGCAATCTCCGTGGCATATGGTGTGAAATTGGAGTAGTACGAAAGTAACCAGCCCGTGAGCAGTTCGTCCCATCTCGATGAAAGGTCTTTCGAACAACTGCTGGCTGCGGCCTATGTGCTGCAGCAACAGTTGCGGCGACCTGTGCTGGTGCCCACCAACGCAAAGGCTGCTAACGTGCCCACAGCTTCACAGCGCAAGACCGTTCAAACGGCCCCAGGCAAGAATGTTGGCATTCCGATGACGGCACGAAGTGCGAGCCCGCTCGCTCGCAAAAGCGCATCCTCGGAAGTGGGAGAAGCTGCACGCCTGGCGGCCATTGCGGAAACGCACGCCGCAGTTCACAAGAATAACTTCGGTTTGCCAGAGGCTTTACAGGTGATTGCCTGCAATGCCTCCAGCATCACGAGGGCTTCTAGCGCAGCCATTTGGCTGGTACAGAGCGGCAGCGCAGTATGCCGAGCCGCCAGTGGCGCCCGCAAGGATATGGTGGGGCAGCACATGGAAATCGCGACGGGTCGCCTGGCAGCTTGCCTCGATCGGGACGAAGTGCTCCGTATTTGGAACGCGCAAACCGAGAACACGGGCATCGACAGCAGCAGCAACAACATGAACACCGAGCCCAGCGCTGTGGGTAGCTCCCTGCTTGCGGTTCCAATTCATCATGAAAGAAAAGTGGAGGGCGTGCTGGAAGTTGTGTTCCCCCACACGCAGCACTTTTCGGAGGCTGATTTACGAACCTGCCAGATACTGGGCGGACTGGTCAGCGAAGCCATCGCGCTGGCGGCTGGACAGGAATGGAAGCATGTCCTGGATTCGGAACGCGCCACGCTATTGCAAGCGCTGGACCTGATCCAGCCGCATCTGGCCCGTTTGCTGAGCGAAGCAGAGAGCACGACAGAGAGTCCCAGAGAAATCCGACCCGTGGCGGAAAATCCGTCCGGATCGGCGCGCTCCTGCAATATGGCCAAGCTGGGCGAATATCTCCTCACGCAGCAGGCCAGTTCGACTGGCTCGGAATACGTCGTGGAAGAAGAGGCGGAAGAGGGTGGCTTCGAAGCTGAAACTCGCGAAGCCACCACGATGGACCAAGCGGCGATGGACCAGGCGACGATGGACCAGGCGACGATGGACCAAGCTGCAATGGACCAGTTGGATCGAGATCCTGAAAGCTGGCGAAGTCGTCATCAGCTGTTACAAGAAATGCCGACGAACACCCTGCGCCGTACGCCACGCGAAGTGCAAACCGCGCTTAACCTTTCGGTTGCACCTGCCTTACGTCCCGCGGCTGAAACGACAGCCCACTTCGGCTCGGTGCCTGATTTCACGCACCCGGACCTCAGCCATCCCGACCCCAGCCATGCGGACCTGAAAGAAGTCAAAGTCGTAGACGACTTCGACTCCCCCAGTTCCGGTGCCATCCGCTACACCAAGTTGCTTGCGAGAACGGCTGGGACGGTCGACCACATTGCCGATGGAAATAATATAGAGAGTCCAATCAACCCAAACACCGTCGAGGCGGCTGCAATCGAAGACGACGGCAACGTCCTGGTTTACGCCGAGCCAGTCTATTTCGAGGCGGAGAATCTGGCCGAAGGCGATCTCAAGACTTCCCTTTTGGGATTCTGGACGCGCCGCTGGGCCGATGTCTGCCTGGCGGTTTCCGCAGGCATCCTTGGGCTCAGTCTGGTATGGGCATTTTGGCCGGCTTCGCCGACGGCGGGCAGGCCTGGCTCGGCGTCCAGTCAAAGCACACTCACTCCCATTGAGCAACTGCTGGTCTCCATGGGTTTGGCGGAAGTGCCCGTTACCCCGAGCTTTTACATGGGATCACCGAATGCTCAGGTCTGGGTGAATATGCGCACGGCCGTCTATTATTGCAGCGGCTCCGAAGAGTACGGCAAGACCGACAAAGGAAAATTCCTCACGCAGCACGAAGCGCAGTATCAGCAGTTTCAACCGGCACGAGGTCGAGCCTGCGATTAGTGACTTGGCCCAGGGTTCGATGCCATAGTTTTCCACCGGACGACTTTTGACAGTTCCATCAAAATGGCATGGAATTGAGGAACTGTTCCGCTAGGGGGACCTTGATTGTGCAGGAGACGGGCGAGCCGAATAGGGACTGGCCGGACATGGGACCAGGAGAAACGCGGCGAAGTTCGGGTGCGCTTCCCGATCAACGTCTCAGCCCCGTGCTCAATCCTCTGCTGGCGAGCCAACTCGGACGCTGGGCCGAGATTTACTACACAACTCCCCCCGAAAAGCGCGATGAAGCCGTAGGTCAGTTGCTGCGAGAGCTGGAAGCCGAAGCAGAGACGGGCCCAATCACCTCCGAAATTAACCAGGCTGCGCCCCCCGTCGAAGCCGCTGCGCCCGTTGCGGAGATGTCCCAATCGGACCTGTCGCCGCCCTCGGAACAACGCGCCGCAGTTAAGCTGTTGCGCGAACCCACGCTTGATGAGTCAACGGCGGAAGGCTTTAGCATTCCTTCCGTGCAGAATCCGGGTATCGATCTTCCGGATGCCGAGCTTTCGCAGGTCGAGCTCCCGGTTGTCGGCGCTGCAGACATCGATCTGAAAACATTGGAGTTGGAGCCTTCGCCCGCATCGTTTGATGCTAAGGCGCTTTCGGAAACACAATTCTCGCAAGAAGATCAGGATGCCGCTTCGCCTTGGCCGAGATTGGATTCGGTCGCCGCATCATCATTGACAGAACCTGACGGCATCCCAACCATGTCGCTGATCGCCCACTTGGAAGAGGAAGAAATCCAGGGCGAAGCAGACCTGCATGCTTCTGAGAATACCCAACTCGTTGAGGCAACCGACGCTCCCGTCTCCGGGGCGCTCAGCAGCAGCGACGCCCCACATCAAACGGAAGCCGATCCCTCCGTACTCCAATTTCGGAAATTACTCATTCCTGCTGCACGTCCGCAATGGATTTCGCCGCTACTTGGCGTGGCTGCGCTGCTGGTTGTGGGCTTTGTGGTGCTGCTTTCGACCTTGCGCCATAAGCCAGCAGCTTCGGCGTCTGCGCCTTCCAGCCGGGCGGTAAGCGGCCAGTTGCAACAGGCGTCGCAGGCACGCGCTCCAGAAGCAAGAACACCTGCCAGGGAAGCCTCCCAAGAAGCGAGAAATGCGGTCAAAGCCGAACTCGCGCCGACCCTGGCCAACCGCGGTAGCTCTGCTTCAAGCGCTTCCCAGCCGACCTCATCCCAGGTTGAAAAATCGGCTGCCGAAAAATCCGTAATCGAACGACCGGAGACTGAGCCACCGTCAATTGACCGACAGTTAACCGAGAAACCCACAGCAGAAAGTTCTGATCCCGATCTTGCAGCCGGACTCCAGTATCTGCGCGGAGATCCGGCAACCCGCGATAGCGCGAAAGCAGCAAAATATTTATGGAAATCAGTGGGGCGGCAAAACGGACGAGCGCTGGTGGAACTTGCCGGGCTCTATGCCAAAGGGGATGGAGTCATAAAAAACTGCGATCAGGCGAAAATCTTGCTACGGGCCGCTTCTCACCACAAACTTAACAATATGGGAGCTGCTCTCGAAACACTCCGTCAATCTGGATGTGAGTAGTTCCGAGAGCAATTCCCGACTTTTATTCGGTAGCTAGTAAGCTACAGGAGAGCGACGAGCCGTGCGGCTCGAGGTTTACCAAGGCGCGAATTCGCTAGGCTTGGGAGAATTCGAAACGCCGGGCTTCATACCAGAGCGCGAGCTCAACGCGGTTCCAGAGTCCGAGCTTGTCATAGATGACGCGAAGGTAGTTCTTGACGACGTGCTCAGTGGTTCCGACTTGACTGGCAACATCTCGGTTTTTGAGTCCTTGGGCAACGAGTTCAATGATGCGGTATTCCCGTTCGCTGGGAACCCGGTTTCCGTAACGTTCGCCTGTAGGCATAGTTGCCTCCGATAAAGTAAAGTTGCGAGTTGCACTCGCTTGATTCCCTGCGTGATCCCGAAGCGCAAAAACAGACGGTTGAAATGTGCCTTGACGGTGCGGCGCGCCATATTGAGTTGACGGGCAATTTCGTCGTTATCGCAGCCCTGCAGCAGCAGGTCGACAATTTGCCGTTCCCGGGGTCCGAGCTGGACCTTGGAATCCTCCATCTGGCCTTTCCCTTTCTTTGGCGCTCTCTATGCCACCGTGTAATCCGGCGGCATCCTACCACCCCCGCAAGCGGCCAGTTGGGGGGCATTTGAGTGCTGCGGCTCATCCGGGGATGAGCGGAACAGAATCAGTTGTTCAGCGGTTACTTGGTCGTTACCTATGCAGCCGGACTGCCATTTTGAGACAAAGAATTGCACAGGCTGGTTCTGGAGCCTGTTTACGCCTCTCCGTGCAAGCCAATTTAATACGGTAAACTACTGATAATGAACGAACTATTGCGTTAGACCTAAGGGGGTAACTATGGTACTTTCGTACGTAGGTTGAGCCACGAGGCTTGATCTGTTTTTACCCACAGGCGTGAACTTTCTACGTAGTTTCACTTAGAACAATCTTCCTATTTGCTCGGTGATTCTGGTCACTGGAAGCACATTGAGACACAGGGCTGGACCCACCGTAAGACTCCGCAACCACTTCCAGGTGCTTGGGATGGCGGGGGAGAACCCGCTAAGGAGAGGGGGCAACCGTGAAGCTATCCGTCGTGATGCCGGTTTACAACGAGTGCGCCACGCTGCGTGAGGTCGTGGGCAGGGTGCTGGCCGTCCCCGTCGACCTGGAACTGCTTTGCGTCGACGACGGATCGAAGGATGGATCGCGCGAGATTCTGGCTGAATTGCAGCAGGAATACCCGCAGATTCGGGTCTTTCTCCAGCCTAAGAACATGGGCAAGGGAGCCGCCCTGCGCCGCGGGATTCAGGAAGCCAAGGGCGACTATGTCATCGTCCAGGACGCTGACCTGGAGTACGATCCGGCGGAATATCCTGTCCTCTTGGGTCCTTTAGACAACGGAAAGGCAGACGTAGTCTTCGGATCGCGATTTCTGGGCGGCGGCCCCCATCGCGTTCTCTACTTCTGGCATTCGGTGGGTAACAGCCTGTTGACCTTACTCTCCAACATCGTCACCGACCTGAACTTGACCGATATGGAGACCTGTTACAAGGTCTTTCGCCGGGAGATTCTGCAGTCTATCCCCATCGAGGAAGATCGCTTCGGATTCGAGCCTGAAATCACCGTAAAAGTGGCGAAACGTCGTTTGCGTATTTACGAAGTCGGTATCAGTTACTGGGGACGGACCTACGAAGAGGGCAAGAAAATCGGGTGGAAAGATGGAGTCAGGGCGATTTACTGCCTACTGAAGTATTCTTTGAAGGAATCCCCCACGCCCGCAAAGTCAGCGTAGTCAAGGCATCCGCGGTCATGGCATCCACGATCAGTGCGCGCGGATCCTCATTCCCGCAGATGCGGAGGAGCGGCGCGACTTTGTGGAAGTCATACTCTTGCCTTTCGAGGAGTGCCCACTCGCCTTGATCGCAACGCCCTTACCTCTCTTATCGCCTTTTTCGAAGTCCAGCTTAGGTAAGGGAGTCGAGCGCGCAGTGTTTTGGCGTGGTGCGGGCCCCGAACTCCTGGGTAAAGGTTGGTTTTCGATCTTGGTCAACTCCTCCGCTAGTCCGGCCTTCGAATGAGCGCTGGGAATCAGGCTCGAATGATTCCTCTGGTGAGACATTGAAGCGTCATACGGCTTTATGCTGCCTGATTTCTTCCCCCCGCCAGAATGATTGCCGTAACCATGGGAACCAGCATGCTGGGCCAGTCCCAGGGTGCAGGCAGGACCAAGCAGCAGAGTTGCGATCAAAGTAGACGGCAGCAGTCGCATAGGAAAAGCTCCTTATTGAATCCAGTTTGTTCATCCCAAGTCTAGCGCATACAGAGGCATCTTTCGAGGCACGACCGTGCCAGCCCGGATGCCGCTCTTTTTGGGATGCACGGGCAGGGCTTACAGTTGGCCCGCCGAGAGGGCACACCGAGAGGCAGGGGGAGGATTATCCAACTGGAAAGTTCTCCGAGAATCCTCTAAAATAAAGGGAATTCAACTGGTCAAAACTGATCCGTCGGAAACAAGTAACTGTCGTAACCTCAGGTTTACCCTTAAGTTGAACTATCTTAATAGAGTATGGAGGACCGGTTTGCCCAGCAAACCTGACCAAGGGTAAATGGCGAAAAACAAGTGCAACGGAATGCACAGTAGGCTTTGAAAAACGTACAGTCGTCGGCACCCGAAATCATAACGGCATTGAATTGATAGAGTTAACGAGCACCTGGCTTTTTGGGGAACGGTCTTAGAATTGCAACTTTCATCACAAAGAGCGAATCGAATGTGGCGGCGATGTGCCGGTTCCTGCCGATGAGTGATCTGAGCTGAAAATCCCCTTTGGGTTTTTTGTAAGTTGTGATTCGCTGGTTTCTTCCTTGCGAAGTCAGCGGATGGGTTTCTGAAATCCTATTTTTAAATGAAGGAGCAACGAGTTTGACAAGTCATCTAACCAGCCCACACGGCGGCGAATTGGTGGATCTGATTGCCACCCCGGAGCGCAAGAAAGAGTTACAAGCCGCCTCCAAAGATTTCCCATCCTGGGACTTAACCCCGCGCCAGCTCTGCGATCTGGAGCTCCTGATGAACGGAGGCTTTTCGCCTCTGCGTGGCTTCCTGAAGAAGGCTGACTACGAATCGGTCTGTAAGAATATGCGACTGGTCGACAACACCTTGTGGCCGATGCCGATCACGCTGGATTTGCCGGAGGAATTTGCCGGCAAACTAGCAGTCGGAGGAAAGTTGGCCCTGCGCGATGCGGAAGGCGTCATGCTGGCGGTCCTGAACGTGGAAGAAATTTACAAGCCGGATCGCACCGCCGAAGCACAGGATGTGTTCGGAACCACCGACAAGAAGCACCCTGGCGCCGATTCCGTGATCAACCGCACCAACCCGGTGTACGTCGGCGGAAAAATCGAGGGGATGCAGCATCCGGTCCACTACGATTTCCGCGGAATTCGTCTGACACCGAAAGAATTGCGGGAAGAGTTTGCACGTCTCGGCTGGCGCAAAGTGGTTGCGTTCCAGACAAGGAACCCTATGCACCGCGCTCACGTGGAGCTCAGTATGCGCGCCGCGAAGAACGTGGAAGCCAACCTGCTGCTGCATCCCGTGGTGGGCATGACGAAACCGGGCGACGTGGATTATTACACTCGCGTGCGCTGCTACCAGTTGCTGCTTCCGAAGTACACACCAGGAACCGCAAAGCTGTCGTTGTTGCCTTTGGCGATGCGCATGGGCGGACCGCGCGAAGCGATGTGGCACGGCCTAATCCGCAAGAATTACGGCTGCACGCACTTCATCGTGGGTCGCGACCATGCGGGTCCGGGCAATGATTCGACAGGCAAGCCCTTCTACGGCCCTTACGAAGCGCAAGAGCTCTTCGCCAAGCACGAGAAGGAAATGGACATCACCATGGTTCCGTTCAACATGATGGTGTACCTGGAGAAGGAAGGCGTTTACGCTCCGGACAATGAAGTTCCAAAGGGCACGCCGACGCTGAACATTTCCGGCACGGAATTGCGCGACCGCTTGAATCAGGGCCGCGACCTTCCGGAATGGTTTACTTATCCTGAAGTTGGGCGTGAACTGCGTCGCAGCTATCCGCCTCGCGCCAAGCAGGGCTTCACGGTGTTCTTCACCGGGCTTTCGGGCTCTGGTAAGTCGACCATCGCGAATGCTTTGATGGTAAAGTTCCTGGAAACGGGCGGACGTCCGGTCACGATTCTGGATGGAGATCTGGTCCGCAAGAATCTTTCTTCCGAACTTGGCTTCTCGAAAGAACACCGCGACATCAACATCCGCCGCATCGGTTACGTTGCGTCGGAAATCACCAAGAACGGCGGCATTGCCGTTTGCGCTCCAATCGCGCCTTACGAGGCAACTCGCAAAGCGGTTAAGGAAATGATCGAACCGGGCGGTGGATTTATTCTGGTGCATGTTGCCACTTCGGTGGAAATCTGCGAACAACGTGACCGCAAGGGCTTGTACGCCAAGGCCCGTGCCGGCATCTTGAAGGAATTCACTGGAATTTCAGATCCATACGAAGTTCCGGAGAAGGCCGACATGACCATCGACACCGGAGCTTTAAGCGCGGAAGAAGCGGCCCAGGAAATTATTCTTCACCTGGAACGAGAAGGCTACATCGGCGTGAGTGATGAAAAACAAGGGTAACGATCCTACGAATCATCGAGAGCGCTTCTAACAATGTTCGAAATGAAGATCCTCGTTGGCTTCTTGGTCGGCACCCTGATTGGCATGACGGGATTGGGGGGTGGCGTGTTGCTGCTCCCCATTCTCATCTATGGCCTGCATGTGCCGGCCATGTTGGCCGTCGGTTCTGACGCCCTCTTCAATTTCGTTACAAAAATTGGAACCAGCTGGGTCCACCTCACCAAAGGAACGGTCCGGCGCAAAGTTGTGATTGCCCTTGCCTGTGGCAGTATTCCCGGCTCTTACGGCGGCGTTCAATTTTTGAAACACCTCCGTACGGTCTATGGAACCGGCGTCAACACCTTCATCGCTCACGCAATCGGCATTCTCCTCATTTGCATCCCCATGCTTCTCCTGCTGCAAGGCAGATTCGAAAAAGAACTGGAAGTCCGCCAGCCCACGACGAAATCGTTTTTTGGCATGATCATCATTGGGATGCTGGCCGGTTTCCTGGTGGGCATGACATCCGTAGGCTCTGGCAGCATTGTGATGATGCTTCTTTTGCTGTTTTACAGCTATCCGGCACGGGTCATGGTTGGTACGGATATCGTGCACGCCGTCATACTCACCGGGTTCACCAGTTTGCTGCACCTTCAGTTGCACAACATTGATTTCACGCTGGTCGGCGGGCTGCTGATTGGGTCCATCCCTGGCGGCCTCTTGGGCGCGTATCTTTCCACGCGGGTTCCTGTGCTCTGGCTGAGGCGGATTCTTTGCGGCGTGCTGCTGATCACCGGGCTGCGGATGCTCTGGGGCTAAAGCCCTCAGCATAGAACGGGTCCAATGGCACGGCTGAAGCCGTGCCCTACCCAAAAACTTAGTAGATGGGATTAGTTCCAAACTTATGAATTCCACTTCGACAACCCACACCGCGACCGAAGTCCTGTCCCGTATCCAGGAAGCGCTGGATGCTGCACGCACAATCTTTGCCCGCTTTACTCCCGGAGATGTGGCGACAAGATTCAAAGCCGGGGACGATCCGGTAACCGAAGCCGACACGCAAGTAGACGCAGCGTTGCGTAAGATTCTGCTGCGCCCGGAAGAAGGCTGGCTCTCCGAAGAAAGCGTGGATGACCCGGTTCGGCTGGAGCGGGAATGGGTTTGGATTGTGGACCCGCTGGATGGCACCCGCGAGTTTGTAGAAGGGATTCCAGAGTGGTGTGTTTCGATCGGCCTGGTCCGTAACGGCGAACCTTATGCCGGAGGAATCTGCAATCCTGTAACCGGGGAAGTGTTTGTCGGCTCCATGGAGACGGGACTCACGCAAAACGGAACGCCCGTGCATCCGAGCCAGCGGACAAGTATGTCGGGAGCCGTGGTTCTGGCGAGCCGCAGTGAGATCAAACGCGGCGAGTGGGAGCAGTTTGAAGGCAAGTCTTTCGAGGTCCGTCACACGGGGTCGGTCGCTTATAAGTTAGGATGTGTCGCGGCAGGTTTGGCCGATGCCACGTGGACGCTTACGCCCAAGCACGAGTGGGACGT
Source organism: Acidobacteriaceae bacterium (assembly GCA_043749225.1). GTDB lineage: Bacteria > Acidobacteriota > Terriglobia > Terriglobales > Acidobacteriaceae > JANXUC01. Next base: position 71,021 of record JAYVEP010000123.1, on the reverse strand, counting down.
AGCAGCGGGAGTAGCGCTCATTCTTTCCGCGGGTGGATTTGTAAGCGCGCTCGATCAATCGCCCTTACGATTCAACAATCGAAAACCGAAGTTAACCGGACTCATCGCCGGTGGGGCTGGATTGAAAGCGGAAATTCTGGAACTGACGCGCAACGCGAAGTTGGGCCAGTCCCACCGCTAGAACGGAACCGCCAGGCGACGGCTCATAAGGAAGTAGCTGAAGTAAGATTCACGGCGACCGGCTCGGCAATTGCAGGTGCCTCTCCGTCAATACACACGCGGTGCCAGAGCTCCAGGTTCATCAATCGCCAAATGCGGGTGGTGTGGTCGCGCTGGCCTTTGCGATGCTCGGCAAACATGTGACGCAGCGCATCCATCTGAAACAATCCGCGCGCCTGACTGCGCTCGCTGGTCAGCATGGATTCCACTTCGGCCAACTGATCGCCTTGCAGCCAGCGGGACCACGGAGTGGGAAATCCCATTTTCTTGCGGTAGAGAATGTCGTGGGGGAGAATATCTTCCAGGGCGCGCTTCAAAATCATCTTCCCCGATAGGCCTTCCAGCAAATACTTGGTCGGGATGCGCATAGCCTGTTCTACCAGGACGTGGTCCAAAAACGGAACGCGACTCTCAATCGAAGCCGCCATGCTCATTTGATCCTGCTTCATGAGCAGTTCAACCAGGTAGGTTTTGATATCCGTATAGAGGAGCTTATGCAGCAAATCGCCGGAGGAGTTCTCCCAGGCTGCCATCACGTTGCCGTACACGTCGCCACCTGCCCGTTGCGCCTCTGGAGTCAGCAAAGTGGCCTGTTCGGACGCGGCAAAGGCGGAATAGAAATTGTCGAAATAGAACGACTCCCAGCTCGCGCCGTCGCGGCCCAGGAACGTATGCTCAAGGCGCCGCTGCATCGTCGCTCCGAGGGCATTTGATTGGATTGCGCTTCGGACGGTCCGGCGCAGAGACGATGGCGTGATGCCCCGATAGATAGAATCGGCGCGAACATTCCAAAGAGTCATCGCATAGCGCGTGTAGCCCCCAAGCGTCTCGTCGCTACCCTCGCCGGTCAGCACGACAGTAACGCGCTCGCGGGCCAGTTTCGCCACAAAGTACAGAGCCACGCTGGAGGGCCACACAATCGGCTCGTCCTCATGCCAGATCAGCCGGGGTAGAGCGTCAAAGAACTCTTGTTTCGAAACGCGCACTTCATGATGCCTGGTGCCGATGTGGGTTGCGACTTCCTGTGCATAGCCGAGCTCACTGAAAGCTTCCTCGGCGTACCCGACGGAAAACGTTTCCACCGGTTCTTTGCGAATGCGCTTGGTCAGAGCGGCTACAGCGCTGGAATCGACGCCGCCGCTGAGGAACACTCCGAGCGGGACATCGCTCATCAGATGGCTGGAAACTGCCTTTTCCAGGCGATCGCGGTACATCTCCGTGTAGTGTTTTTCCGGCAGGCTGCCATCGTCGGGAGTGACCTGCAGGTCCCAATACTGACCGGTCTTCCAGTCACCTGCTTCGTTGAGTTCAAACCAATGTCCCGGCATCAATTTGTGGATACCGGAGAACATCGTGTCCGCACCCGAGGGATAACCGAAGGCAAGATATTCGCCAAGTGTGCTGCGATTAAACTCAGCTTTGACTCCCGGATAGGCCAGAATCGTCTTAATTTCCGACCCGAAGAGCAAAGTTCCATCTTCGTGCCGATAGTAGAACGGCTTGATGCCGAGGCGGTCGCGCGCACCGAAAACCACGCGGCGTTTTTGATCCCAGATTACGAAGGCAAACATGCCTTGCAGATGCTGTACGCAATCGCGACCATACTCTTCATAGAGATGGACAATCGATTCCGTATCACTTTTCGTGCGGTAGATGTGTCCACGCGCCTGCATGTCCCGGCGCAGATCTTCGTGGTTGTAGATTTCGCCGTTATAGACAATCCAAATATCACCCGTCTCGTTCGAGAGCGGCTGATGGCCGGATTTGACATCGATGATGCTGAGGCGGCGCATTGCGATACCGACATTGCCGTCGACGAACAGACCTTCATCGTCCGGGCCGCGGTGCGTGATTTGGCGGTTCATCGTAGCCAGCGTGGAGCGTTCCACGCGGCGCGTTCTTTCGTGATTGAAGATTCCGCAAATTCCGCACATTCAGTTACCCATCCAATCTTTGTGTTCCCGCCATCGACGCCAAGGGATCGGACCCTGATGCGATCTGACTCAGGTTTTCGTGCAGAAGGATACGTTCGCTCCAGGGGGAAACAACCTTGGTCCCATCCCCCTGCGTGACGAGTTGGCAGTACGGAACTGTTCCAGTGGAAGAAGCCAGGCGCTTGCCTCCCGCTTCCACGTAACTGCCGTCATGGAAATAGATTTCGCGAAGCCCCCTGGAATCGGCCCGATAATAGAGAAATTCAGCATCGCTGGCCCAACCTGCCTGCAACCACGGCGAAGATCTGCGACGGAAGAAGAAGCCATGCTGCTCCTGACCCACTTCGTAGAGGTAGCTGGAGACTTCTGGATTTTCTATTTCATTCATGGAACTTGCATGCATGGAACTTGCGTGGAGGAGCCCGCTGGACTGCGCTCGCGTCGCAAGAGGTAGCACAACCGTGGCGCATTCGGCGGGAAGTTGCGATTCACAATGAAATCGCACCTTCCAGGACTCTCGCTTTTGCCCGTATGCTGGCGACCACCAACTGGGCTGGACTTCACGTTGCCACGCGCTGCCTTCCACTCCAACTAACGCGAGTCCGGGCTGGGACGCTGCTTCCCCAAAGAACCTGCTGCTGGAATCGTCGAGCCGCAATTCCGGGCCAAGATGCCAATTCAAGTCGAGTTTGTGTGTGCCCGCGCCTTCCGCCACATCGCGAACAAACCAAAAGCGCCCCGGCAAATGAAAGACCCACCGGCGATGTGTGATGCCTTGCGCCGCAAATCCATCATGGCTGGCACGCAGCAAATCGAAATACTCGCCCGTGATCCAGGCCTCTTGCCGAGCCTGCGTAAGCCTCTCCCACCCAAAAGGCCCGCGTGGACGCGACTGCCCCTGGCCATCCACTACCAACGTGTTGTGGGCTGCCGTCGCTCGCAACAAATCGCGTTCTGGCCCCGGCCCTACATATTCGAACGTTCCGGGATCCTGCAGTAAGGCCTGATCGCCGTAGAGCAACTGAAGGCTCAGAGCATCGGCGTGTCCGTGCCCGCCCGAACCGGCACCCTGCGGGCCAGCATCAACAATCAGCTGCTGCGGCACTGGATCTGCAGAACTCATGCAGTAGAAACCCGATGCAGACAGAGACGCTGAAGCCAACGATGGTGCTTTCGATTTCAGCTCATCAAATTGACGCACGCCTTCGGGGCCCAGAAGCCAAACCATGTCTTCTCTCAGGCCGCCAGCAATAAACTTAAAATCTCCCCGCCCGAAGACGGCAGCACCTGTGGCCAAAGGATCGGTCAGATGCTCGGCCCGATTGCGTTGGCCATCAAACAGCCGGCCGCCATCATCGTCGCCACTCCGAGCCGGAATTCCAGTGCGGCTGAGCAGCGCGAGGGCATCGCACAGCTTCTCCACGGTGCGGGCGTAATCCGTCGGAACTTCCAAGTCATTCCTGGCAGCCAAAAGTCCGCATTGCAGAAAGAATTCCAAAGCGTAAACGTGATAGTAAACGCTCTGCTCAAAATAAAAGCCGTCTTCTCGAACTTGGGTGCGCAATTCCTCGGTCATGATGCGCCAGCCCAGGTTGCACCATTCACCAGCGTGCTGAATCTCAGGACAAAGCGTTCCAATGTAGAAAAGAGCCATAGCTTCGCCCAGCAAGTGGGTGTTCGGGGAAAAATAAGTGGAAAGATAGCGCTCCAAATGGCGGCCACTCACCCCCAGGGCATGCGACATGTCTTGCCAAAAGGCGGCTGGCACAACCGGGCTCCCTTGCAGCAGGGCACGCAGCCAAAGCCAGGAGAAACTGCGGAAGGCGACCTCCAGGCTGCTGGCCCAGTTTATGCCAATCGGGTAAGGATTTTGCTTCTGCCAGTCGTACCACTGTTCCACAATCTCTCGCGCGAAGCGCTCTTCGCCGGTCAACAAGTAGGCCTTGGCCAGCACGACCAGGTGTTGGTGACGGTTCAGCTCCCAGGTTACTTTGCTGTCTCCCACTTCCGAAAAACTCAGATACTTCACGCGATAGGCAAATGTGTACGAAGCCTGCTTGTCGTGAATCTTGTCCAAGTGCCAATCGATGCTTGGCCCGTAGTTCACACCTTGATAGCCCAGCAAATCAAAGCGGTGTTGAAGAATACGTTCCGCTCGCTGAACAATTGCCTCGGCCTGAACCGGCAACCGGTCGCGCAGAATCGCAATAATTCGGGGAACCGACTCGGCATCGAAGAAGAAACGGCCCACTGGCTGAGACGCTACGGGGCGCAAGTTCTCTTTCCAATCGCGGCCCAGCCAGTGCCGCGCTGCGTCCAACCGTTGGTTAGCATACTGCCTGGAGCGGTCCTGGAATTCGGGCCTGTCCATGGAGACCATACGCTGAATTCGCTGTCGCAAGCTCTTTCTTGTTGGCATACCCACTCTGGCCCTAAGCCTTTGGTTCGGTTTTTCGGAACGCTCCCAAGGAAAGGGATGTAGCGTTCGGGAAGGTAAACTGCTTTGATTTTATCAGGATTGGAGACTTCGCTTCGAGAGCAAACTGGTTAAATTCCCCTCTAAAATCAATAACTTCAGTAATTTCCGGGCACACCCCCTATTGGGAGTTCGGGCTGGAAACTGGTATCCTCCCCAGAGGGTACGATTCCGGGGAGGGAAATCCGTCAGGCCTTACCAGCCTGAATGTGCAAGCGTTTGCACTCGAATTCAGCCTGTTCATCCATCGGCAGACAGATGCGTCCGCTGGCCGCGTAGGTTGCTGAAAAGTGGAGAACTTGCACCCAACTTGGCTCGCTGCTGGTCGTGGTTTCGGCAATCGACATGCCCCAAATATCGGTTCCCCTTAGAACTCGCACCATTAGGAACTTGTTTTCGAAGAACCAAGTGTTGAATTTATAAATATTCAAAGAATTCCTAAAGGAAATCATGACTCGCTCGATTAGCGTTTTCGGACTTGGATATGTCGGTTCTGTCAGTGCAGCCTGCTTTGCCAAACAAGGGTTTCCCGTTATTGGCGTTGATTTGAACGCCGATAAAGTGGCCAACATGAATTGCGGCCGCAGCCCTATTCTTGAGCCCGGCATGAGCGAGCTGACCAGTGAAGGTCATGCGGCTGGCCGTATCCGCGCCACCATGGATGTCGCCGAAGCTGTTCTCAATACCGATATCTCGATTCTCTGCGTAGGCACGCCGAGCATGAGGAGCGGCAAGCTGGATCTCGGCCACATTGAGCCAGTTTGCCAGCAGATTGGCGAAGTGCTGGCCAAGAAGAAGGGCTTCCACCTGGTTGTGCTACGCAGCACAGTGTTGCCCGGAACCGCAGCGACGCTCGTAGTTCCCACACTGGAAAAGGCCAGCGGGAAAAAGCTGGGCAAAGATTTTGGAGTTTGCTCCAATCCGGAATTCCTGCGCGAAGGCTCCGCTGTAAAAGACTTCATGGAGCCGGCGATGACCGTCATCGGCGCCGCCGACCCAGCCCACAGCGCCTTCTTGCGTGAAATTTATGCCTGGGCGCCAGGCCGCATTTTCGAAACATCTTTCACCTCGGCGGAGATGGTGAAATACGTCTGCAACTCCTGGCACGCGGTCAAGGTTGCGTTCGCCAATGAAGTAGGTTCGCTGGCCAAGGAATTACATGTCGATCCCGAAGCGGTGGTTGAGATTTTCTGCGCCGACAACAAACTGAACATCTCTTCTGCCTACCTCAAACCGGGATTCGCATTCGGCGGCTCTTGCTTGCCTAAGGATGTTCGCGCGCTCAGCCATCGCGGACGCGAGCTGGACCTGAAACTCCCTCTGTTTGAATCCATTCTGCCGAGCAATGACCGGCACCTCGACCGCGCCATCGATATGATTTTGCGCACCGGCAAGAAGAAGATTGGATTGCTCGGGCTCAGCTTTAAAGCTCACACGGACGACCTTCGTGAAAGCCCGCAAGTCATCCTCGCCAAACGTCTACTCGGCGAAGGCCGTCAACTTCTGATCTGGGATGAGAACGTCACCATGGGCCGCCTGATCGGATCGAACCGCCAATATATTGAAGAAGAAATCCCGCACCTCGGCTCCGTGCTGGGCAACGACCTTGAAAAAGTCATTCGTGAGTCTGAAGTTATCGTTGTAGCGACCCGCGTGAATCGCGATGAAGTACGCCGCCTCGCACGCCCCGATCAGAAGATTATTGACCTGGTGAATCTCGACAAGGATCGCCGCCCAGACGGCAGCCCCGCTTATGACGGAATCTGCTGGTAACGCCCGCCAACCGTGAAGATACTTTGGGTCAAACCGGGCAAGCTCTTACCCCTCGACAGTGGCGGTCAATTGCGCACATATAACATCCTGCGCTGCCTGTCTGCGGAACACGAGCTCACATACCTGTCCTACTACGGCGGGCTCAAGGACGAAGCGTATGAGAAGGAAATCGTTCAGCACCTGCCCGGGACGGTCGTGGTCCATACGGGTACTCCAGATACGACGCTCTTAGAGCGCTATATGGACTACGCCAGCCGCATCTGGTGGCGCGCACCCTATTCGGTAAGTAAATTCACCGACCCCCGAGTGCAACAAATCATCGCTGGATGGTTTCAGGAAGGCCGCTTTGATGTGGCCGTCTGCGATTTCCTGATGTCAGTGCTAAATTTCCCTAGCGACTTGACCCTACCTACCGCCATTTTCCAACACAACGTCGAAACCGTGCTCTGGAAGCGCATGGCGGAATTTGAAGTGAAATGGCTTGATCGTACGGTTGCAAAATTCGAGTACGCCAAAATGCACCGATTCGAGCCCCAGCAGGTTCGCCGCTTCCATCACGTCATCGCCGTTTCAAACACGGACCGCGACGTCATGACCTCGATGGTACCGGCTTCTGAAATCAGCGTCGTGCCCACTGGAGTCGATCTCAAAAAGTTCCAATACGATCCCAACATCCGTCCGGTTGGCCCGTATGTCGTATTCACAGGCTCCATGGACTGGGAAGCCAACATTGATGGCGTGGAGTACTTCTGCAAGGAAGTGTGGCCGCAGGTGCTGGCGCAGGTCCCACAAGCGAAATTCCAGATTGTAGGCCGCCGTCCCCATGCGCGGGTTAGGAACCTGGCCAGCATCAACGTGGAAGTAACCGGCACCGTACCCTCGATCATGGAGTATCTACAGAAAGCAGCTGTCTTTATTGTGCCCTTGCGTATCGGCGGCGGAACCCGCATCAAGATTTATGAAGGTATGGCGGTGGGCAAGGCCACGGTCTCAACCACAGTAGGCGCTGAGGGCTTGGATGTGACCCACGGCAAGGATATCCTGCTGGCAGACGACCCAAAGGCCTTCGCCGAGGCAATTGTTCTTCTATTGCAGGATGAAGCTGCCCGGCGGCGCTACGAGGCTGCTGCGGCATCCACCGCACAAAAGTACGACTGGCCCGTAATTACCCGTCAATTCGTCGAAGTCCTGCAAACTACAATCCGCGCCGCCAGCCAGCGAGCACCTTCCGATGAACCCAAAACGGTAAGTCGGTAGCAAAATCCCTTCTTCTGAGGCATCCGAGGTACCCGAGCACTTCCCCAAAGGCACGTGACCTCCTTTTCGTCGAGTCCGCTTACAAATGAACCCAAACTAAAGTCACAATAAGTTGGGTACCCTTGGGGGCGCTCGCTGCACAATCTGACCATTGCAAGGCAAAGATTTCCAAGCGAGCCTAATAAACCCCTCGAAACCCCACAAAATATGGGCTTTCCAGCAGTCTTGGCGGAGCCTTCCCAACTTGGTGCAGGCAACAAACTGTCGGTTCATGATGATTTTCGAACTTCAACACTTGGTACATGTCCCATCCAAAAATGCAACCTGCCCTTCTGAGACTTGTTCGAGTTCGTAGGGCCACCTACAGTCATTTTCAAGGACTCGTACAGCGAGTTCCCCCAAACTCAGTACCGAAGGGGAGTGTAATGCGAACCAGCCATTTAGCCGAGAATTATTCGACCAAGATCCCGCTTTCCTCGTCACGTGTCGCCGTTGCTGCGCTGGTGCTGTCTCTGGTAGCCATCCAGGCGCACGCGGTAGCCGCTGGCGGTGCGGCCACAGGCCCAACTCGGAATGATGAGATCAAGATCACTGCCGCCCTCGGTACCGCTAAACAGGGCCAGGCCTTTCACGGGACGATCAGCGCATCGGGGAAAAGCCGTTTTTACACCTTTTCCATCACTTCTGGAGCGCTTCCGCAGGGACTTACCCTGCATCCGAATACAGGCGTAATTTCAGGCGCGCCAGCGATGGCTGGCACCAGCAACTTTACGGTGCGAGCACTATCGGCAAATCACCTGCGATTCGACACTTTGGGATTGCGCCTGACAGTTGCAGCCACGCAAACCCAAGTCACCGTAACCGTAACGCCAGCCACCGCGACGGTTGCATCGGGAGCTAACCAGCAATTGACAGCCTCGGTAAGCGGCGGCACCACGACCACAGCTAGCGCCCAAGTCACTTGGAGCGCCAGCGCCGGAACAGTATCTTCCACCGGTCTGTTTACCGCCCCGAACACGAGCGTAGCCGCAAGTGCAACGGTGAGTGCTACCAGCGTCGCCGATCCCACAGCGTTCGCCTTGGCTGTAATTTCCATCACCCCGGTCAGCTCATCGACTCTTAAGGTTTCCACCAGCGCATTGCCTAACGCGACACAGGGAGCCTCTTATTCGAGCACCCTAGCCGCTTCGGGTGGCACGCTGCCCTATACCTGGCGCATGGCGTCCGGATCACTCCCTGCAGGCCTGTCGCTGACTTCGGCGGGAGCTTTCACTGGCAGCCCGACTAACGCTGGCACTTCCACCTTCACGGCCCAGGTTACTGACGCAGCGTCGCACAGTGCGACTGCCAGCCTTACCTTGACCGTAGATTTGCCCAGCAACGGCAAGTTTGACGGTCCCGCGGAACTTCCGCGAGTCTACCTGCAGACCGCGCTTGCCAACACACCGGCACCAGGAAAGACTTGGCTGGCCTCCGACAGCGCTGGCCTGCAATCTGCTTTGAATGCCTCGGCCTGCGGCGACACCGTCAGCTTGAAAGCGGGAACCACATTTAGTGGCACCTTCTCCTTCCCCGGAAAGAGCTGCGACGATCAGCACTGGATCATTGTTCGTACTTCTGCTCCGGACTCGAGTCTGCCCGCGGAAGGCACGCGCATCTCTCCTTGTTTCGCAGGCGTGGCTTCGCTCCCGGGGCGACCAGCTTTCAATTGCACCTCGACTGCGAATGTAATGGCTAAGCTGCTGATCTCACAGAACTACGGCTCGGGACCGGTCACGTTCCTGGCCCACGCCAATCACTATCGGTTCATCGGGCTGGAAATCACTCGTTTGCCGAATGCCGGCTTCATCGGCAACTTGGCGTTCCCGGCGAGCGGAGCAACGGCCGATCACATTATCTTTGATCGCGTCTGGATGCACGGCACAGCCCATGACGATACAACCCGCGGGATTTATCTGAGCGGCATGACATACGCTGCTGTTGTCGATTCTTACCTCAACGACTTCCACTGCGAATCGAAGACGGGTAGCTGCACGGATGCGCAAGCAATCTCGGGCGGACTGGGGAGCTCACCCGGCGGGCCCTACAAGATTGTCAACAACTTCCTGGAATCGTCGGGCGAAAACGTTCTGTTCGGCGGGGGCGGTGCAACCGTCACCCCGGCCGACATTGAAGTTCGCCACAATCACCTGTTCAAACCCATTTTCTGGATGCAAGGTAGACCCGGAATGGTGGGCGGCAACCACGGCAATCCGTTCATCGTGAAGAACCACTTTGAACTGAAGAATGCACAGCGCGTGCTCTTCGAAGGCAACGTAGCCGAGAACACCTGGGGCGGCTACTCGCAAACCGGGTTCTCGCTGCTCTTAACTCCTAAAAACCAAGGGACGCCCAGAGGGCCGGTCTGTCCGATCTGCCAAGTCACCGACGTCACTGTCCGCTTCAGCACCTTCAGCCACGTGGGCGGTGGGTTCCAAATTGCAAACGCAATTGGCAAGGGTGGCGGCCCGCAATTTGCCGGCACTCGTTACAGTATTCATGACGTCGTCCTAGACGACATAAACGCTACCGCATACGCGGGCCAGGGACAGCTCGCTCAAGTCTCAAGCGGACCTACCAGCCCGCTGCTGGGCGACGTTCAGCTCAACCACATCACAGCATTCCCTTCCAACATGATTTTTGATATTGGGAACTCTGCAACGGGTCCGAAGATGCCGAACTTCATGTTTGCGAACAGCATCGTAACCAGCGGTCCCTACCCAGTCTGGGGCATTGGCGGAGGCGCCGCAAACTGCGCCTACAACATAAACTCTCCTGTTAACCTGCTGACCAATTGTTTCGTTCCCTACACCTTCAGCAGCAACGTGTTGATCGGAGTCCCGAGCCGTTGGCCAGCCTCAACCTGGCCCAGCGGAAACACTCTCATGTCGAACGGTAATTCCGTTGGCTTCGTGAACTTTAACAATGGAAACGGCGGCAACTATCACTTGACCAGCGGCAGCCCTTACAAGGCCGCTGGCTCAGATGGCAAGGATCTGGGTGCGGATATGACCGCCTTGGATGCAGCCACCGCCGGAGCTTACTAGAACCACGCAATACCGCAAAAACAAACGCCAGCCCATCCCCAGGCTGGCGTTGCTTTGCATCCAGAACCCATAATTTGCTACTTCTGAGAAAACAGAACTTTGCGTGCGCCATCCCAAACCGGTGCTGCCACAGTTTTCAATGTCTTCTTAACGCCCCAGAGCAACTGTTGCCGCGTCAATGCCAGCCAATTCCCCGCTGCCAAATCACCTGCATACTCGGCGGAGATTCCGCGATACACCGTGTAGCGCCCCAAGACGAGGCATCCAGCAATCTGGGCCACACTGGTTGTAGGCTCCGAGGTAAACAGCGCGCGAACACCTGCCGCAGCGGCAGCCTCTGCAACTCGCGGCGCGTAAAACCCCCCGGGCACTGAAGCTGATCGCACTTGCTCGCCCAATATCTCCGACAAGACTTCCACACTGCCCTTCCATTCGCGGGCCAGTTGCTCCTTCGGAATTTCCGACATCCGAAACGGATGCGAACTGGAATGGGACCCGATCACGTGCCCACGCTTGTGCAACCAGCGAATCTGATCGCGGGAAACGAAAGTTGGTGTGTCAATGTAGTTCGTGGTGACAAAAAAATGTCCACGCCAGTCATGCCGCTCCAACTCCTCGGCAATGTAGACGGCACTCGATCCGCCATCGTCGATGGTCATGAAAAATGGGCGACTGACGGCCCCATCCAACAACAAATCCACCGGCACCGCCATTCCCGTTGCCTTCTCGGTCATGCGGCTTAAGTGCGTGGAAAATTCCGATCTCGTGAATTTGTACCGGCCTGCCGCTGCGCCCGGAAATCCCGATTCCTCAAAATCTTCACGAACTACGTCGTGATACAGGATAGACAGCGCTTTCACTGAGCTCTCCGCCGTCGCGCCTGCGATTTCCAGTGCAAGTATGCGGTCATCCAAGGTTGTCCCCAAGCCGCCGATTTGCGACCCTTGACATCGATCGCTACAGCCTTCCCTTGATGAATTTCCAGCAACTTCGCCGCCATGGCATCTAAGTTCTCCAGCACGCAGCGGCACTGAATGCGGTAATGCGATTCCGCTACTTCGTCATACTTGTAGCCGAAGTACCCGTAAATCGGACCGGTGTCCACGCCTTTGTCGATTTTCAACAACGACACCCCAACCCGATTAATATCGTCATGGGCCAACGCCCAAAAACAACCGTGCGCATTCCGGTACTCGGGACAAATCCCCGGGTGCATCACAAAAGTCCCCGTCTTCGGAATCGAGAACACCTGTTCCTTCATGATGAACTTGCAACGCGCAATCACGATATCGGGCTGGGCCTTGCGGATAAATTTTTCAACCTCGGGCGTGTTCGGAGAGTGCGACTGGATCGTAGGCACGTCCATCGCAGGATACAGCTCGCGAAACTTCGTCACTTGATCGTTAGTCCATTTTGTATCCGCCGCGGCAAGAAATAGTTTGTAGTAAACACGGAATGCCAGCACATCCAGAAACCGTAGGGTCCCAATGCGCTTATGCTCACGCTGCACCCGTCGCTTGACTTGATCGCTCTTCTCTTCGAGGATCACAATTCCCACCAGGCTGGAAAACGATGCCATCCAGCGCGCCAAGCTTTCGAAATCCAGCGGCGCATCATGATGGCAGATCAACAACGTCCTCAATCCACTGGCAGACCCAACCTGCAAATGACCTTCGGTTGAAATACCGGCCTCCTCATTTCACAATCTGGTTTCGTGATAAAAACACCATCGCTCCCGATCAACGAACCTTGCTACAGACTAACCCGTCTGCCGAGGATCGCAAAGTGCCGCTCGCTGAACTCACACTGCTTGGAGACTGCGGGCCTAGCTGGTACCATGATGGTTCCTCATGGTCGATTATTTCCGCCATTCTCTTGCCACCAATCCCCCCTTGCGCATTGGGATTCTGCTCGACAGCCCGAAGCTCTCGGCTTTCTTTGCCCGAATTATTGAAGACATCCAAGCCAGTAATTTCGCCAAAATCGAGCTATTGGTGTATCGGAAAGCGGCGTCCCCCGATCCTCTGGCACCCCCAAAACCCGCGCCAACCAGCGCGTTCGGCAAGTTCGCCCACCGGTTCGCGGACCCGAAGCTGCGCAAGCAGGCCCTGTACGACTTCTATCTAAAGCTCGAAGGCCGCCGCAAGATAGACAATCACCCGCTTGACCGGGGTGATTGCTCATCTCGCTTCTCCGGAATCGACCGCCTTGACGTCGAACCTATCGGCAAGAAGTTCATTCAACGCTTTCCGCCAGAAGCCATAGAAGCGATTCGCGCGAAAAAACTGGATGTCTTACTTCGCTTTGGATTCAACATCTTGCACGGGGACATCCTGCAGGCGGCAGGCTACGGCGTCTGGTCCTACCACCACGGCGACAATGACTTTTACCGCGGCGGACCGCCCCATTTCTGGGAAGTTTATGAGGGCTCTCCCTTATCGGGCGTCATCCTGCAGGTTCTCACGGAGGAGTTGGACGGCGGACTGGTGTTGTGCAGGTCCCTGTTCGCCACGGAGGCGACCGTAAGTGCGGCACAGAACCGTTTTGTGCCCTATTGGGGGTCCACCCACATGGTCATTCGCAAGCTCAATGAGCTTCACCGGTACGGTTGGGACCACATTCGGGCCAATGCAGTGCCGCCAGCTCCTTACCAGGGCAAGCGCAAGATCTATCGCACTCCCGGGAATGCGGATATGGCTCGATGGCTGGTCCCCGCCCTCCTCAAGAAGGCCGTCCAGTCTCAATTCCGCCGCGAGACGGTGCAGCACTGGCGAATCGGCATTCGCACCAATGGCAAACGGCTCTTTGAGTCGGCTTCTGCACCCGACGGTGCCGGTTTCCGCTGGATTGAGCCCCCCAAGGGGCACTTCTGGGCCGATCCGTTTGTCATCGAGCGCCAAGGCAAGAATTGGATGTATTTCGAAGACTATTCCTACGCCAAACAGCGCGCATTGATCGCGTGCGCTGAAATCACCCTCGACGGCACAGTCCTCGCTTCAAAGCCTTGTATCGACGATGCCAACCAGCACTACTCCTATCCTCATGTATTTTGGGTGGGCGACGACCTTTTCATGATTCCTGAGGCCCGGAGCTCCGCTCGAGTTGACCTCTACCACTGCGAGGAATTCCCGGATAAATGGAAGCACGAAACAACGCTGCTTGAGGGTAAGTATGTCGACACCACGGTTTGGCACCACGACGGCCTGTGGTGGATGGCCACTACTACCGCCGAGCCCGCGTCGCGCGCAGGCTGCCACCTGCTGTTCTATTCGGATTCCCTGACCGGAGAGTGGCAATTCCATCCCAGCAATCCAATTTCGACCGATATTCGCTTCAATCGGGGTGCCGGAAGGGTGTTTCAGCATGAAAATCGTTGGATTCGCCCCAGTCAGAGTTGCTGCCCAATCTACGGATATAGCTTTAGTTTCAACGAGATAATGGAGCTCTCCAAAGACCGCTACTCCGAGCGCACGTTGCTGACGGTCACGCCAGAGGTCTGGAAGGGTATACGTGGCGTCCACACCTACAATTGGCTCGGCAACATAGAACTGATTGACGGGCAGAAAACGACCCCGCTGAGTCAAGTTTCCGATCCTTCTTCGCGGACTCTCTCTTCGCCGGCAAACTAACCTGGACGGTCGAATTGTCGCCCGCTCTATGACCGTGCTAACCTCGACTCAGAGGGCGTCACAATGCGTATTTCGCTTCGAAATCTTCTAGTTGCGGGACTTCTGCTATCTTCATTGGCGCTACTGGCGGGCGCTCAAAAGCCGAGCCCGTCCACCCAGAGTAACTTTGATGGACCTGCGGAATTGCCCCGCCTGCACGTTAGGAGTGCGCTGGCGGACACTCCGACACCCGGTAAGACTCGGATGGTGCATGCAGGCGACAATCTGGAGCAAACCCTGAACCAGGCAGCCTGCGGAGACACCATAAAGCTGGAAGCCGGGGCAGTCTTTTCGGGACGTTTCGTCCTCCCCGAAAAAAAGTGTGACGACGCCCACTGGATCGTTCTACGCACCAGCGCCCCCGATTCGGCACTTCCGCCGGAAGGCTCCCGCCTCACTCCCTGCTACGCAGGCGTTGCTTCTTTGCCTGGCAGGCCAGCCTACCCCTGCCCGGACGCCAAGGACGTCCTGGCTCGCATCGAGTTCCCCGGAAAAGGTTCGGGACCCATTGTCTTTGCGGACGGAGCCAATCACTATCGCCTGATGGGACTTGAAATCACACGCTCCACCCCTGATGGCTCTCTGACCAGTCTGGTTACCATCGATCCGAAGAGCACAGCGAGCTACGTTATATTGGACAGAGTCTGGGTTCACGGCACGGCTCAAAGTGAGACCACGCGCGGTCTCCAGCTTGGCGGCTCTACTTATGCTGCGGTTGTCGATTCTTACTTCTCGGATCTCCACTGTATTGCCTTAACTGGCGCCTGCACGGATGCGCAGGCAATTTCCGGCGGTTTGGGCCCCAACCCGATGGGACCTTACAAGATTGAAAACAATTTCCTGGAAGGTTCCGGGCAGGCGGTCTTCTTCGGTGGAGGTTTCGCCGCTGGGCCGCCAAGCGACATTGAAATTCGACGCAACCACATGTTCCGGCCGCTTACTTGGATGAAGGACAGTCCAGAGTTCGTGGGCGGCGCCGACGGTCATCCTTTCATCGTCAAGAATATTTTTGAACTCAAGAATGGCCAGCGCGTTCTGTTTGAAAACAACGTTCTGGAGAATTGTTGGGGCGGTTTTTCCCAGGAAGGCTTTGGGATTCTGCTGACCCCGAAGAATCAAGGCGACCACAAGTGCCCTGAATGCCTGGTTCTAGATGTCACAATTCGCTATTCCAAGATCAAGAATGTTGGCGCCGGATTCCAGATTGCGAACGTACCCACAACCTTCAAAGCGATTGCTAAAGACGGTGGCCGCTATAGCATTCATGACGTCCTGGTGGAAAATCTAGACGGTGAACGTTTTCACGGCAATGGTCTCTTGTTCCAGATCAGCGCGGCAGGCGTTCCGCTGCACGATGTAACTATCGACCACGTCACTGGCATGGCATCCAAGACGCTGCTTATGATCGGAGCAAAGACGGACGAACCGAAGATTGCAAATCTTGTATTCACCAATAATCTGATCGGCGGCGCGCGCTTTGAGATATCTGCGACTGGCGGCGGCCCCCAAAACTGCGCCTACCACCCAGAAGCACAGCGGCCTGCGGGGATTTTCGAGAACTGTTTTTCCAACGCGAAGGTGGCTGGCAATGTCATCATTGGCGGAAGCAAGTGGCCGCCCAAGAACGCAACCGTCAAGCACCACTCGGAGATCGGCTTCCTGGCTGCGGATAAGGATCAGGTCCACGACTTCCGGCTTGGACCAGACAGCCGTTACAAGAAGGCGGGCATCGACCAAAGGGACGTTGGCGCGGACATTGATGCGATCGAGGCCGCCACCAAGGGAGTGCTGTGAGAACCTGGGCTTTGGCCGCGAGAAAATGTTCAGCCGAGCCACGACAGGTCGCGCGTCATCAGCCACGGTGACAGCAGGCTCCAACCCTTGAGCGCGTGCTTGGCATCGAAAAATGCCTTGTACAGGGCGCGCTTTCGGCGCAGATCCGGGCGGTCCAGAGCTTTCGCATCCGTTGTTGCCAGTTCATATCCAAGCTCGGTCAACGTTGGACCCAGCGTCGCTTCCAGTTCAACCAGCTTTTCGTGAGAGAGAGCCTGCTTCCAGCGGCCCAGCGGGTTGAATTCAGCTTCGTCGTTCTGCTGTCCAAAAGAAGTATTCGGCTTGCTCACCGAGCCGATGCCAACTTTGAGAATCTCGTCGTAGTCCAAGTCTTGTCCTACGAAAGAACTCAGGCTTGCCAAGGTCTCATGCGGGCGGAGAACTAGGTCTTCGTAGCTGACTTCTGTGTAATTTGCACCCAGCTTCTTGCCATCGCGCCGACCACGCTGAACCATCCACTCCCAAAAAAACCCAGCCGCCAGCAGTTCCCCGCCCTTGTCCCATGGCAGAGGCCGAATCCATTTCTGCTTCTCGGTGGAGAGCGCAACGTCTCTGCCGTCCCGAATGACATGGATCACGAGGGCATTCGGAATGGTTTGCCGTATTCGTTCTAAATAGAGAATATGTTCGGGAGTAGTCTCCACCCAGCGGTCGACTCCCTGTTGGCGGGCTATGGCTTCCATGTAGATCCGCAGAAAATCCCCGCCGTTCCGGCAGTTTTCCATGATTTCCGGCGCCAAGGTAGCCATGTTCAGGCCGGTGCGCTGGAACATGCGGGTGGGTTCCCAGATTTCCAGTAACTCGCGGCGGTGAGCCGCGCTCCTCAATCCGCCAACTCGAGGTTCGAGAACGTTGAAGACGTTGGATTCCGCGCGGTACACCGCAAAGTTCCCCGCGGAGAGCAGCATGTGAGACAGCCAGGTTGTCCCCGAGCGAACACATCCGAGAACAAACACCGGAGCCTTGCTACGTGAAGTAATATCCGCTTGATGTGCCAGCGAAGCAACAGAGTTCTGCACAGCGGACCCGCCCTGAATCACTGAACTCACGCACGACCTCCTGCCACAGGCTCAGCGCTAGGGGCAAAACTCGAAATAGCTGCCGGATCACCCGATGAGCACAGAGACGGCATGCCTACGGGTTGGGTCGAATATCCCTGCGCCTCGAGGAAATTGCGGTGCCACAGTTCGAACATCAAGAGGCTCCAAACCGCTCCGGTGCGGGTACGGCGTCCGCTCACGTGCTCTTCGACAAGATTACGCACAGCAGCCGGCCTGAAGTAGCCTCGCTGCGTAGCCCGCGGCTCCAGCAGAATTTGCAGAAGGTCATCCTTGAGTCCCTGCCGCATCCAGTCGACCAACGGCATTTGGAAGCCCTGTTTCTTGCGATAAATTGCTTCGCGAGGAACACCGATGCGTTCCGCCAACTTCTTCAGAATATATTTTCGTGTTCCATTGCGGAACTTCCACTCGCCAGCCAGCCGCGCGGCCCATTCCACAAACTTGTGGTCCAGCATAGGAGCGCGCATCTCCAGTGAAGTCGCCATGCTCATGCGATCTACCTTCACCAGAATGTCGCCATTCAGATACGACTTGGTGTCCAGGTAAAGCATGCGGCTCAAGGGATCGTTGCCCGGCCCCTGCTCGTGCCATGCGCGACCTTGTTCCCAGGGGTCGGGCAGCTTCTCGGCCGCCTCCAGAAACTCTGCCGAGAACAGCCCTCGTTCCCGGTGCAATCCTGGCAGGTACGAAACGGAATCCAGAAATCTTTCCGCTGGCGGCAGCGAACCGCTCCACAAAAAATTTCTACCGTACATGGAAGACGGAACCAGGCCATGAATGTGTTTTCGGTAGGCTTGGCCCAACCACCGCGGAACGCTGTCAAAGTGCTGCCGGTTCATGGCGACGAGATAGCGATCGTATCCTGCAAAAAGCTCGTCTCCGCCATCCCCGGAAAGGGCGACCGTCACATTTTGGCGTGCCATCCGGCTGACGTGGTAGGTGGGGATCATGGAGGAATCGCCAAACGGTTCCTCCAGCATGCCAGTCAGATACTGGATGGTCTGCTCGATATCGGCTTCGACCACCAACTCGTGGTGCTCTGTTCCAAAACGCTTTGCTACGGCACGTGCATGCTCAGCTTCGCTGAACTTTTCGTTATTGAAAGCGATCGAGAAGGTCTTGACCGGCGACGAACTGCAGCGTGCCATCATCGCAACCACAATTGAAGAATCCACGCCGCCGCTCAGCAACGCTCCCAGCGGAACGTCGGAAATCAGCCGGATCCGGACTGCCTCTTCCATCTCGGCTTCGAGTTCCTTCAGGCATTCCTCTTCGTTCGCCGGATGATAGGTGCCATAAGCTGGGACATCCCAATATTGCTGCGCTGGCCCCAAGCTTCCGTCTTTGAACTCGATCCAACAGCCTGCGGGTAACTTCCTGATGCGTTTGAACGAAGAAAGCGGGTCCAGAATGTAGCCGAAATAAAAGAATTGCAGAACGCCTTCGGGATCGACCTGCGCCAGCTCCGGCACAACCGCAAGGATGGTCTTGATTTCCGAGCCGAAATATAAACGCCCCTGGTGTTCGGCATAGTACAACGGCTTCTTGCCCAGCCGATCACGTCCCAGCAGCAACGACTTCTTCCGCTCGTCGTAGAGCGCAATGGCGAACATGCCACGGAGCTTCGTAAAGCACTCCGGTCCCATCTCTTCGTAGAGATGCACGATCACTTCTGTATCGCTGTGGGTATAAAACGAATGGCCGCGGGCTTCCAGTTCACGACGGAGTTCCGGAAAATTATAAATTTCACCGTTAAAGACGACCCAGACATTCGCCTCTTCGTTGTGGATGGGCTGGCGTCCTCCAGAAAGGTCGATGATGCTGAGACGACGCATCCCCAGCCCCACCGGTCCCCGCGTGTAGATTCCCTCGTCGTCCGGCCCACGATGTACGATCGTCTGGCACATGCGGTGAACATCGCCCGCATTCACCTGCTCGTCAGAACGACCAACCAGTCCGGCTATGCCACACACAGCGTCACCTCCGTACCATCCTGTGTTTCGCTTCCCTTTGTTTTGCTTGCTGCGCAACTCAACGTTAGCGTGTCCATGCCAGCTTTCCCGTTTCTGCCGCACCATCCGGCAAGCGGCTCCATCGGCTCTTCTTCACCTCAGGCTCCGCTTCGCCATACGCTGGGCTGAAGCCGATTCGGTGTAGCGCGCAGGTATACGCAATGATGAAATAGCAGAACAAGTTGTATTCCGTGGATGAAAATGCCGCGCCCGCAACAAAGGCAGCTAAACTGGCCCACAGAGCATCTGTGTACAGACGCACCTCGGGGTCTTTCTGGTACCCGGGTGAGCTACGCAACTGCTTGAGGTTGCGGAAAGCTCCGGTCAAGGCCAGAAGAAACAAACTGAGCGCCATGATTCCGGCCTCAGCCGAAAACTCCGTATAGGTATTGTGGGCAACCTGCCAGTGATCGGTAAACATGGGGAAACACCCCGGACCCACGCCAAAAATTGGGTGCATGGCGGTCTGCCTCAAACTCTCCTTAAGCAGAGCGCTCCGCTTGGCCATCGAGCCGTTGTCCTGGGAATTCTCGACGTTGCCGGCAAAAACACTTTGCACGCGGGCGCGATACGTCGCCGAACTTGCCACGACTCCGAGTCCCACCAATGCCAGGACGGCTGTTGCAGCAAGAATGCCGGTCCTTCGGCCCTTGATCCCGTAGGCCCAGAAGCAAATTGCACCAGACATCACCATCGCGATCAATCCGCTGCGGGATAGAGTGGCATAGACCGCGTACAGCATAAACACCATACCCACAATCCACAGCAGCTTCTTGAAGATTCCTTTGCTGGCTAAGAGAAACGCGACGCACAGCGGGAACGTAATCGCAATGTTGATCGCCAAGTCGTTGGGGTTCTCCAGAATCCCGTGTTGAATTCCGTAGAGCCGGTCAAACTTTCCGTGATTGACTAAAACGGACCCCACTGCGACCAGCGCAACCGCCGTAGCCTGGATAAAAAAGAGCCGCCGCATCTCCGAAATGGAAGAAATAATCATTCCAATCAGCATGGCGACGATTACGCCCTTGGAAAACTTGTTAATGGTGGTGGAAAGCGCCCCTCCCCTCCACACAGCAAAACACGACGCCAAAAGCATTTGCCCAAACAACAGCATCAGAACTTTGACCGCAGTCGGAATCTGAGGCCTGTCCTTATTTCCCAGGCTCACCAAAAGCGCCAGGAGCGCGACGCCTCCAATGATTTTCTCCATCGGAATATATTCCAGCCCAGGAATAAAATCGACGGGACGATAATAGTAGAGAAAAGTGAAAACAACCAGGGCCTTGTAGGCAAAGGAAGACCTCTCCACTGGTTTCCTGTGGAATTGCAGCGGCGAAATGGACGCAGTTGCCATATCTCCCTAGCGGCCCCAGACCGTCTTGCGGCCCAGCACAAAATTACGAAACGCCACCAGGGCGGCCGTGTTGAGTACGACGAAGGTGAGCGCTGCGTCCGCAACCCGTCCTATGATTCCCAAGCGCGCCTGCATTCCTGCTAGCAGACTCAGGGCGTAGAACCCAAGCTGCACGATCAAGCAGACGCCGTAAAAAGGTCCACCCAGCCAGGCTGCACTCAGCAATACGCCCGCCAGCGCAAACGGAACAAACAAGCGGAGAAGCTTGTGACTGATGAAATCCCAAAGCACCGGGTTCTGGCCGCCGAGCAGCCAAGGCGCTGCCTGGACCAACTGGTAGTTCCCGCTCAACGTGCGCACCTTACGCCAGAATTCGCGCCCCGACCCCAGGTTGGGGTTGTCCCAAGCCTTTGCACGGGGATCAAACACCACGCGATACCCTTGCCGCACCACGCCCATCGGGAGAAACACATCGTCCAAGATCAAGTCCGCCGGAAGCTCGGTCAAGAGAGCACGCCGCGCCGCGTACAGGGCTCCCGTGGCACCAATCGTCGACCCGGACGCCGACTCCATTTCTCTTACTTTCTTCTCCACGCGCCAGTACAAGCCCATGCCGCGTGCGCTTTCGCCATCTTCAGGGCTGCCCAGGATAAGTTCCCCGCTGGCACAGCCCACTTGCGGATCGCCAAAGTTCTCCATCAACAGTCGGACGGCTCTGGCCTCAATCATCTGCCGGACATCGGTAAACAGCACGACTTCGCCGCGTGCTTCCGGAATCGCACGATTCAGCCCAACCGCTTTGCCCCCATGCTCCGGCAAGAGAATTGATCGAATCTCGCCACGCTGCGTCCAATCCTGCAGAATCGCTTCTGTCCCATCTTTAGAACCATCCGACACGACCAGAATCTCCATCCAGTCTCGCGGATAATCCAGTGTGGTCAGATTCCGCAGCTTGACCGGCAGCGCTACTTCTTCATCCCGCACCACCATGATCACCGAGACCGCTGGCGTAATCGCACTCCGCAGCACAGGCTTCGTCCGCCAACGGCTACGCAGCCACAACCAAGCGGGATAACCGAGGTAGGCGTAGACGATGAGCGTTGCCGAAATCCAAAATACCCATCTCATCGTGCCCCCCGCCCGAATAGCACGGTCTTCACCGTCTGGAAAATAATCAGAATGTCCAGGCCCAGGGAAATGTTCTTGATATAAAACAAATCGTATTGCAACTTTTCTTTCGAATCTTCTACCGTGTTGCCGTAGCGGTAGCGGACCTGCGCCCAACCCGTAATTCCGGGACGCACCACATGCCGGACCGGATAGTACGGAATTTCCTTAGTTAGCCACTCCACGAATTCAGGGCGTTCCGGACGCGGCCCGACAAAAGCCATATCGCCACGCAAGACGTTCCACAATTGCGGCACTTCGTCCAGTCGCGACTTGCGCAAGAACTTCCCAATCCGTGTAATTCGAGGATCGTCATCGCCCGCCCACGTTGGCCCGGTATCCGCCTCCGCATTGGGACGCATCGTGCGAAACTTATAGCAATGGAACACCAGCCCGCCCCGGCCCACGCGCTTCTGCTTGTAAAGTAGCGGTCCGCGCGAATCCAGCTTGATGGCCAGAATCACCAGCGGAATCACCGGCAGAACAAGTAGCAGGAGCAGTAAGGAAGCCGACCAAGAAAACACCCGCCGCAGCAGCATGAAAGCGGGACTGAAACGGAACCCCGCCGCGTAAATCAGCCAACTGGGATAGAGGTGCTCCACTTCGATCTTGCCGGAAATACGTTCGTTCAACGAAGTTGCTTCTTCGATCTTTACGCCCTGCAAACGCAGGTGCAAAAGCTCCTTCACCGGAAGGTTGCCACGGCTATCGGCGAGGGCCACGATTACGTGATGAATTTTTTCTCGCCGAACCGCTTCCAGTAGGTGCGCACCCAGACTCTCGCGGTTCACCGGCCCTTCCATCTCCCCGGTCCAGCTCACTACGCGCATTCCGAGATCGGAACGACGACGCAATCCCTGCACCAACCGCTGTGCACGCTCTCCAATCCCCAGCACATAAACGCTGTCCTGGAAGTAGTCTTGCCGCACCAGCCAGTGGTAAATCGCGCGCCAGCCAAACAGGGAGACCGTAAAGATCAGCAGCCCGGTCAAATATGTATTGTTGCCCAGCATCAACTTCGGTTGCAGGTAACCAATCGCCGCCAGCAACAGCGACAACAAGCCAGGAACCAGCAAAAGCCGAAAATACAATTCTCCGCGTTCTTCAAACTGTGCCGGATCGTACAAGTCGAACCAGTACGAGGCCACTAATACAATCGCGGTCACCGCCAGAATCTTGTAGTATCCGCCCTCAAAGTTGAGGACGATGTAGCCTTCTTGCCATCCGCCGTACTGCATCACCGTCGCCAGCACGAACGAGGCCCATACAATCAGAGCCTCGCCCACCAGCAGAACCAGTGTGCGAATCGGGTAGTAGACATTGAAGAGGCGAATCACGTTCTCTGGCCTTAGCCCTTCTTGAGTTCCGGTCCGGGCTGCCCGTAGGCAGGATAGTAATTGCGAGCGTAGGAATCGATTTTTGGATCAATGCCATTCAGCACCACACCCAACAGCTGATCCGGCGCAAATTCTTGACGCGCTTTGCGAGCCGCGTCGGAGGGCGTCACGCTGGAACGCACCACCATCAAAACTCCATCGCAAAAATTGGCCAGCATGCTAGCATCCGACACCAGTGCCGCCGGAGGCGAGTCCACAATGATCCAGTCAAAGAGCGGCTCCAACCGGCCCATCAGGTTCTTCAAACGTCCGTTGGAAACCAGCTCTGGTGCATTCGTCACCGGACGTCCACCGGGAATCAAAAACAGATTCTCCATCGAGCCCTGCTGGATCACGCCAAATTCGTCCTGCTCCCCCATCAGATATTCCGCAAGCCCCGGCTGCACCGACGTCCCAAAGACCTGATGCAAGCGCGGACCGCGCATATCGGCATCAATCAGCAAGGCTCTGCGTCCACGTTGCTGCACCAATACCTGCGCCAGATTCGCTGAGACAAAACTCTTCCCTTCCTGTGGCAGCGCGCTCGTGATGAGGATCTTCTTCAGCGGCTTGCGTTCCCGCATCTGGTACAAACGCGACCGCAGCGTCCGGAATTCCTCTTTCCCCATCGATTGGTCCGTGCCCTCGAAAAACAACATCGTGTTGGGATCCGGATTCCACTGCACCCGAGCCGTCCGCGTCTGCAATGCCTCAAAGGTCAAGGCGCCGTCTGTCACGGAGTTGGACATACGCCCCATTCCGGGCGGCATCGGCTGCTCAATCACATGATCCTCGGGCCCCGGGTGCGTCGCTCGCTCGAGTTCAGCCTTCTTTAGCGCTTCATGAATGCGGCTCATATTTTCCTTTCCTTGGAAAGCTCAGTCCCGGGACGACGTAACCGGTCCGCCAATGTAGCCAGCGTACGCAATGCCTCGACCACATCCAGTTTCTCCGGATTGGCGGCCACCGTCGCAGTCGTTATCTGATCGGGTGTGCCACTCTCGTGCAAATCGAAATCTCGCGCCACTGCCTCAATCACGGCAGGGCCCACGGTCTTATGCTGGTCCACAAAACTGCTGACCAGCGCGTGCTCGCAAAGCATGTTCACCACACGCGGAATTCCGCCCGAGTAGCGAAACAGCACATCTATGGATTCGGGCTCGAAAATCAGGCGCCCATTCGATCCCGCAATCTGCAACCTCTGCGTGACATACGCGCGCGCTTCTTCCAGTGTCAGAGGATGCGTCTTGGCACGCAGCGTTACGCGCTGGCGCAACTGACGCAACTGCGGCTGCCTCAGCTTGGCTTCTAATTCCGGCTGTCCCACCAGAACAATCTGCAACAGCTTTTCCGTAAAGGTTTCCAGATTCGTCAGCAACCGAATCTCTTCCAACACTTCGTCGGAAAGATTCTGCGCCTCATCCACAATCAGGACTGCCGTCTCGCCCGCCCGATAGCGGTCGAGCAACCAGTTATAGAGCCGCAGCAAAACCTGGCTCTTCAACCGGGACTCGCAGGTGATGCCAAAATCGGCCATCGCGAAATCCAGAAACTGCGTCGTGTTCAGACGCGAGTTGAAAATGAACGCCGTCGCCACCTGCTGCACCCGCAGCCATTCCAGAAGTTTGTTGATTAGCGTCGTCTTGCCCGTACCTACCTCTCCCGTCAGCAACACAAAGCCCTTGCGGCTTTGGATACCGTAGGTTAGGCATGCCAGAGCCTCTTCCGTGTGCCGCGTCAGAAACAGGTAACGCGGGTCTGGATTTACGTTGAACGGATTGGCTTTGAGGCCAAAAAAATCCTTATACATAAAGTCTCGTTAGACCTCGATCGTCGCTTTCTCCGCTTCGGGTTTATTCGTCTTGCGCCAGAACGTGGAGCCCCCGCCATCCGGCATGTTCTTCTCGATTTGTTCTCCCAGCCAGGGCAGGGAGATCAGCGTGGGCAATTCCAGCACGGCTTCCACGTCAGGCTCCGTGCGGATGGAAGTATCTTTCAGCTCAAACAGCAGCGCTAACGCGAATCCAAGGCCAAATCCAGCCCCCAACCCGCCTGCCAAGAAGAGCCAGCGTTTCGGAAAACTCGGATCCTCAGGCAGATCGGCGACGTTCAACAAGTTAAACCGCTCCCCCAGCTGACTCGATTCCACCTCCGAAGTAGTCTCCGCCTTATCCCTCTGTGTCACCGCGTCCTGATAGGTTCTCTGCGCAACTTCATAATCCCGCGTCAGAATCTTGTATTGCTCGTCCACTGCGGGGCTCACCGTTACTTTCGCCTGATAAGACTGGATTTGCTGCTGCAAACGACCTTGGTCTCGTGTCGCCTGCGCGATAATCTGCTCGTACTGATGAATCTGCAAACGTACCTGGCGAATCTCAGCTGGCTCCGCCGCGCTCGCCTTCCTGTTTTCTTCCGGGGCTACGGCCGCGTTGTTGGCTTCACTGGCTTTTCTGCGCAACTCCGCCAGCTCGCGGCGCACTCTGATCACATCGGGATGATCGGGCGTGTATTTCGACTCCAACTGCTGCAACTCAGCCTGCTTCGCTGCAATCTGCTGGTCCAGCGCCTGCGGGCTGCCTCCCGCACTCAGGGACGCCCTCCATGCGGTTAACTGCTGCGCCAGATTGGACTCGGCAAAAGTCTTGTCCTGCTGCGCCCGGTTCAGAGCCTGTACGTTGGCATCCAATTGCGAATTCAACGCCGTCAACATCTGCAGATTTGCCGGGCCATCCCCCGGTAGCTGCCCCATGTACTGACGATTGAACGAAGCCACCTTCCCATCCATGTCGTCCAGCGCCTGTTTGGCTTCATTCACTCGCTGCGCAAAAAAGTGGGTAGCGTCGGTCGCCACGCCGGACCGCTGCTTCAGGTTTTCATCCAGCAGCATGGACGTCAGCTCGTTGCAAACCTGCTGTGCCAAGCGCGCGTTGTTAGCGGTGTAGAGCACGTTGAAACCGGCAAAGCTGGGCTGGGCCGGACCACCGCCGCCGCCACCCTTTTTCTTCCCCGCCGAAGCGGATGCTCCCGCACTCTTCGCCAAATCCTCGTCCATGGGTTGGATGGTCAGGTTGGTGCGAATATCGGCCACCAGCGTGTCTACATCCGCACCTTTGGCCAAGCTCAGCTTATCGATCATCGGCCGCAAGCGGGAGGGACTTAGAATTTGCTGCTCCATCTTCACAATGCGCTGCAACAAATCCGCCGTCACAATCGGCGTGACCTGAATCTGTTGCCCTTCCACCAGCACCGACGCCGTCGACGTATACTTCGGCGGCAGGGCATAGGAAGCCAGGTATCCAATGATCGGCATAATCAGAGCGGGAATTATGATCTTCCACTTCTGACGCCGCAGCATCCCCAGGTAATCGTCGATTCCGAGTTGGCGATTCAATATCATCTTCGTGTTCTCTTCCTGCTGCCCACGGCAGCCTGCTTAGAAAATCAATCCCAGAAAATCAGCGTTCAATCTACGCTTCAAAACTCCCACTCCAAAAATCAAAAGTTCCGCTCCTGCCGCTAGTCCAAACGGATCGGCCTAGGATGCCAGCTCAACATCACGTCCCCAATATGCCGGTTGAATGACCCCGGGCCCACCCGGGCTTTATCGCTGAAGGATTCGTAGCTGTACTGGTAGTGCATGGTCAAAGTGAAAAAGTGTCCCAAGCGACGACTGACTCCGCCCCCTGTAAAACCCGTCTGGAAGGTGCCCCCCACTGCTCGCGACGAGCCCGGCTGCTGCAAAGCGGAGTGACGGGAGTATCCGACATCCAAGTTGCCCGTCCACAAGCGATTCAAGGGCCGCTGCACCCCCACTTTCGCTACATCGCTCTGCGACCCCAGTTGCAATCCCGAGCCGCTGGAAGTGAAGCGGCTATAACTCATTGCCAAAGAGGTTCGCGGAAAGTGATAGCGCAAACTGGTACGAATATTCGCGTTGAGGTGTGTCGACCCGTTGATAGTAGTAAACTGTGGCCCTGCCCCCAGAATCAAACTCATTCTTCCCGAGATTTGGTGTCCGTAAAGCACCTGCACCACATTGGAGCGAATGGTGCCCGCGCCCGCTGTCGGAAACTGGAACTGCTGATAGCCGTACGAAACGCCAACCTGATCGAACTTGTTCAGGATCCGGTTGTAGCCAGCCTGCCCAGACAACTCATGGCTGTTCACGGTACCCACGCTGGTGTTGCCAAAAAAGTCCGTGAAGCCGTAGCTTCCGCCTAAAGTGATCGTCGAACGAGGACTTAAACTCTCATGCAGGTTGATCCCCGTGGAGTTCGTGAGCCGCGGATCCGTTTTGTTCAGGGAGCCGAAGCTGCTGCCACCGCCTCCAATACTGCTTCCGCCGCAGCTTCCTCCAGCGCCGTATGCGCTGAAGCCGAAGGAACCTTCGGGTAGGTAGGTGAGTCCATCGCACACCTGCACTTGTCCGGTGCGCCAGGAATAACGCTGAGCCGCGTTCATGGAATGCGACTGGGTTGGACCGCCAAAGTTGTCGCTGTAGAGGCTCAACCCGCCGATGTAATCCAGGCTCAGGTCGTAGCGGCTCCACAACCGTTTCAGATCCAGGCTCCCGAGCGCCCGCGTAATGCCAACCACTCCGTTACCACCACTGGATCCGCCAGTACCGCCTAAATTGCTGTTGACTGTTTCGCTGATGTGAGCGCCCGGCTGCAAGTAACTCCGAGCCGACACCGAAGGCTCTAGGGACGGTTCATCCAGGGACGTGACCGGCGGCGCCTGCGTGACCGGCGGCGGCGTAGGATCCTGCCCAAACGCAGGAGGCGGCGTGGTTTGCGCGATACCTGGCTGCGTCGACAGGGTCAGTCCCAGTAACGTCATCCCCAGCAACAGGATTCCCGCGCGCACGCTCTTATGCTGACTGTTCTTCATGACTTTTCTCATGGCCCTAAGGCACCACGATCGTGTCGCCCGGCTTCAGCAGAATGTTCTGTTCCATCTGCTCGCCCTTAACGACCGCCTTATAATTGAAAGGAAGCTTCTGCTGTTTCCCATCCTCCACGCGCAAGATGTAGATCTTCTTCTGGTTGGCGAACTGCGAAAACCCCGCCGTGGACAACGCCTGCAACACTGTCATATTCGGCAGTAGCGGCAAAGCGCCGGTATGCGACACTTCGCCCAGCATGAAGACCTTCTGGCTGTTCATCTGAGTCACCACCACCGTCACGCGGGGGTCAGCCAGAAACTTCTTCAGCTTCTCAGTAATCGAATCCGCCAATGCCATCGGCGTGAGCCCCGACGCCTGCACATCATTCAGCAGTGGCAGTGAAATCTTGCCATCCGGGCGCACCGGCAATGTGGCTGTCAGCTTCTCTTCGTTCCAAACCGAAACCATGACGGTGTCTTCGGAACCGATCACGTAATCCTTGGGTACAGCGTTTAGGGGCGCGGGGGTCGCCGGTGGCGGTGCCGGCGACGTTGCTGCCTGCGCAGGCGCCGCCGCTGGCTTTGTCGAAGTGTCCTGTGCCGGACACCCAGTCGTGACAAAGCTGACCGCCAAAACCAACCCCACCAGCATTCCTGTGCGTTTCATACCAGCTCCTCAAAAAAGTAGTGTTGCTTACGTCCGTTCGATTTTCTTCCGGGCCAAATTTTTTCTGGCCTAAGCTCCGTACTCATGGCAACCAATCTGTTTCAGCTTGTAGAGCAGAGCTTTGTAGCTAATCTGCAACTCCTCGGCTGCGCGGCGTCGATTCCAGCGCGTGCGGTTCAAAACCTTCAAAATCAGTTCTTTTTCGGCTTCACGCGACGCCGCTTTCGATGCTTCTTTCAGAGATACCCGTCCATCGGCGCGGCGACCTGGCAAGATGCTCAACCCGCGTAACCCGCCTAAAACAAGGGCTTCGTCTCCTAAAACGACAATCGCCTTGGCTACATCCTGCAGCTCACGCAGATTCCCTGGCCAGGCATAATCCTGTAGCCGTTGTTCCGCTTCCGGGCTGAGTTGTGGAAGGTTCCGCCCTAACTCCGCTGCATAACGAGTCAGAAAAAAACGCACGAGTGGAGCAATATCTTCGCGACGTTGCCGCAACGGAGGCAGGCGCAGGCAGACGCCACTGATACGGTAGTACAAATCTTCGCGGAAGCGGCGCTCGGACAACTCGCGCTCCAAATCTTTTCCAGTTGTGAAAACCAGGCGGGCGCTGGTCGAACTCACACCACTTTCGAGAACCTGCATCAGCTTTTCCTGGCAAGCTGCCGTGAGGTTGGCTACTTCTTCCAACAGAACCGTGCCTCGACAGAAGGTAGCAATGACGCTGTTTTCCAGGGCCTCGCCGGTCAACGTGGCGCAATCCAGC
This sequence comes from Acidobacteriaceae bacterium, assembly GCA_043749225.1. Taxonomy (GTDB): domain Bacteria; phylum Acidobacteriota; class Terriglobia; order Terriglobales; family Acidobacteriaceae; genus JANXUC01. The sequence continues at coordinate 41,488 of JAYVEP010000123.1, read as the reverse complement.
GCAACGAAAGGATGGCCGCGCCGAATCGACATCTGGTGGATTCGTTGCGCTGCTGTGCGCTTCCCCGCTCCCGCTTCGGCGCGAATCAAAACCGGGGCGTCTCCTGCCGCTAACTCACGCATGACCTGCTCGACCGAGCGCATGGCCGCACAACCACCCGGCAGGAACTCAGACTCCACCACCCTGCTCTCCGGCGAAGTTCCGCTGGCAACAAACGAGGATCTCCGCTGACTGTCCTTCGAAGACACAGAAGGCGGCACGGAGAAATTATGGTCCATGGTCGACATAGAGTAGCGATTCTTCTGGGGGACTGGTACGAAATTGTGTCTATCCTCTTGGAGCAAGACAGATGCCATGCTGGGGACACCTCAACTTTCGAGAAACTGGCGACCTAATCCCCTGTTGGACAAATACTTACCCAATTTCGGACAAACTCCACCACAGCTCTTACCTAAGGCTATCTTCCCACGGTTCGGAGGAAAAGTGGAAAACAATTACCCATTCTTTCGTAATCTTCTATTATTATCGCCCCTTCGTGGGGTTAAGCCAATGCCTATAAGTCTATTTTACTGAACAATTTACAGTTGCAAGGGAGGTCGCCCGGTCACTGCGGACCCCGCCTGACTGCTTAGGTGACCCCCGGCGATGCCGGCGGGGCGCTCTGCGCCTTGCGCTACTCCCCTGAATGGCTATTTGACTTTCGGAAGGCGTGGCATATGCTGTAAGGTAGGCCATTTCATGAATTTCCCTGTCCCAACCGCCCATTCGGCGCGGGAGGATGCGACGAAGGCTCCGGTAGAGCTCGGCCCCAAGTTCAAGCTCGCCGTCTTAGTGTGCCTGTTAGGGGTTCTGTACTTCCCCGTGCTTTCGCGGCTGGCTGGGCAGTGGACCCACGACCCGAACTTTTCGCATGGCTTTTTTGTGCCCGCATTTTCCGCCTATGTCTTGTGGACGGAGCGGGCACGATTGGCGAAGCTGCCCCACAATCCAGCGTGGGCGGGCTTTTGCCTCGTGGTACCGGGATTGCTTTGCCTGATTGTAGGGACGCTCGGAGCGGAACTGTTCCTCGCGCGGCTCTCCTTGATCCTCGTGCTCGGCGGGATTGTTGTTATTTTTTTGGGATGGAAGTTCCTGCGTGCAGTCGCATTCCCGTGGCTTTTTCTACTACTGATGATTCCGGTCCCGGCCATCTTGTTTAACCAGATAGTTTTCCCGCTGCAAACGCTGGCTGCTCGCCTGGCTTCCAATCTGCTTCCGCTGGCGGGCGTACCAGTCTTACGCGAAGGCAACGTCATTCGGCTGCCCGCGATGTCTCTGGAGGTTGCGGAGGCTTGCAGCGGCATTCGGTCGCTTATGTCGCTGGTAACGTTGGCGGTGATGTACGGCTATCTTCTGGAGCGGCGCTGGCTGGTGCGATTGCTGTTGGCGCTGGCTGCCATCCCGATTGCCGTGGCGGCCAATAGTCTGCGGATTGTAGGCACAGGCCTCATGGTGCAACACTGGGATGTCGATAAAGCAGAAGGCTTTTTTCATACCTTTTCAGGCTGGATGATTTTTGTTGTCTCCCTGCTGCTGTTGTTCGCGGTTCGTCGACTGTCGCACTGGGTTCTAGGCAGCGGCGACGGGGTGAGCGAGAATTCTGAGCCTGCGCATCTAAAAGACACCGCAACGGGGTCGAAGGTATGAACCGGCAAAGCCACTTTCGCTTTTTTCTCGTGGCCATGCTGCTGGCAACGACGGCTGGATTTCTCTACGCCCGCGGCTCGGAGGAAGTAAGCCTTTCGCGTGAGCCCCTGGGGACTTTCCCGCACAACCTTGGGACCCGCAGCGGCGTGGACGTCTCCCTGTCGCCGGAAGTGCTCGACGTTCTGGGACATGGAGAATTCCTGTTCCGCTACTACCCGGACAGCATGGGGACTCCCGATGTGGATCTATTCTTAGCCTATTTTGCTTCACAACGGGCGGGAGACACGTTGCACACGCCGAAGAACTGCTTGCCTGGGTCGGGGTGGTCGCCGGTGGAATCTAAGCAGACCGAAGTCAACGTGCCGGGGAGCGCCCCGTTCGTAGTGAACGAGTACCTGGTCACTAAAGGCTCGGAGCGGAGGCTGGTTCTATATTGGTACCAGGCGCATGGTCGCATGGTGGCTAGCGAATACTGGGCTAAGATTTATTTGGTAACGGATGCTATGCGCTACAACCGCAGCGACGGCTCGCTGATTCGGATGACTACTGCCGTGGCTCCGAAAGAACACACTGAGGCCGCCAGAGCGAGGCTGCTGGAGTTTGCCGGGCAAGTTGTGCCGTTGCTGGATCGCTACGTTCCACGTTAAGTTTCGGAGACGGGTTACTCTGGGAGAATGGGCCGAGCCGTCCTGCGATTTGCAATAACAATTCATTTTGGTCAAACGGGCTGTAATCAGTCTTGAGTATTTGTTCACTATGGTTGGGAGAGTTCTCGTGAAATGTTCCTGTATTCGAAACATGCGCACTATTCTGATTTCATTACTGACACTGCTGGCTCTGACATTTCTGGCCGGCTGCTCGCGCGACCCGAACGTCCGCAAACAACGTTACTTTGAAAGCGGCCAGCGGTATTTCGAGAAAGCAAAATACCGCGAAGCCACTATTCAGTACGCGAACGCCCTTCAGGTGGATCCGCGTTTTGTCGATGCGCACTACCAGCTGGCCCAGTCCTATCTAAAGTTGCAGGAGTGGAACTCCGCCTACGAACAGCTGGAGCGCACGATCGAGCTAAACCCTGACTACTTCAAAGCTCATATCGATATCGCAAACTTACTGATTGCCAGCCACGCGCTGGACCGCGCCAAGGAACATCTGGATGTTTTGAGCGTAAAGGATTCGTCTAACCCACAGTTTCACGTGGCCATGGCCAACTACCTTTCCGCACAGGACAACCAGACGGCGGCACTGGCGGAAATGCAGAAAGCGGTTGCCAGCGCACCCGCCAACGCCGACATGCTACTGAATCTGGCCTTTTTGCAGGTGCGCGCCAACCAGGCGGACGCGGCGGAGGCAAGCTTTCGCAAGGCTGTCGAGATGAATCCCCGGGTCGTGAATACCCAGATCGCCCTTGGCAATTTCTATCAGTCGCGGTCGCGCTGGATGGAAGCCGAACAAGTCTACCGGCACGCCGTGGTTTCCGAGCCCAAGAATGCGGAGGCTCGTGCGGCGCTGGTTCGTCTGTTTATGGAACAGGGCAAGCGCGAAGAAGCCGAAGCGGAGTTGCTGAAAGTAAAGCAAGAGATTCCGGAGAATGGGACCGCCTACCGGATGCTCGGCGACTTTTACTTCGCTGCGGGCGATATCGACAAAGCAACGCAGGAATACGAGTCGGTGTTCCATGCACATCCTAAAGATGTGCAGGCGAAAAAGAATTATGTGCAGTTGCTGATCTTGAAGAATCGCGTGGACGAGGCCGCCAAGCTGAATGACGAACTGGTGAAAGACAACGCTCATGACTCCGATTGCCTGATCTATCGCGGGCAGATTCAGCTGCGGCGGGGACAGCTGCGAGAAGCCTCCAGCACACTGCAGTCGGTGATTGCGACGGACCCCGACAACGGCGTTGCGCATTACCATTTGGGCGCCGCTTACGACGCGCTGGACAACGAGACCTCCGCAGAGAACGAATGGAGGAACGCCGTCAGGCTGCGCCCGGATTTGTTTGAGGCGCATCGCGCACTGGCGGCGATTGAACTTAAGAATTCGAATTACCCGGCGTTAGAAGCTTCCGCCAAGGAAATCATTCAGCAGCAACCGCTGCTGCCGGATGGTTATGTGCTGTTGGGACTTTCCAAGCACGGGCGCAAGGACGATAAGGGCGCGGAAGCGGATATGCGTAAAGCCATCGAAGTCGCTCCCAATAGCCCGGTTGGCTATATTCACGTAGGGAATCTTTTTCTGGAACAGAAAAAGTTTGCCGAGTCCACAAAGTACTATGAGCAGGCTCTAACCCACGATTCGACTGCCGCCGACGCCCTGGTTGGGCTGGCACGCGTTTATTCCGGGCAAGGACAGTGGGACAAAGCGGTGGCGCGAGTGAACCAGCAGATCGCGACGGTCCCCAATAACAGCAGCTACTATTTTCTGCTCGGCGTTGTTTATTCCGACAAGGAAGATTATGCATCCGCCGAAACGGCACTGCGGAAGTCCATTGACCTGGACAAGACGAACTCCGAGGCTTTGCTGAAGCTTGGCCAGGTGCAAGTCGCCGCGGGGCACGTCGATCAAGCCATTGCTACCTACCAACAATCCGTGAAGGACAACCCGAACGATTCCCGTTTTTATGTTCTAGCTGGAGAAATGCTGGAATCGAAACAACAGTGGCAGGAAGCCAAGGACATGTACCAGAAGGCGTTGCAGGTGCAGCCGGACAATGCTTTGGCGAAAAACAATATGGCTTACCTGATGCTGCAGCAAGGCGGCAATGTGGACATTGCCCTGGGGATGGCGCAGGAGGCACGGCGCGGCATGCCCGACTCGCCTAACTCAGCTGATACTCTCGGTTGGGCGTTTTATCAAAAGGGTATTTACGCTTCCGCCATCAACTTGTTTAGGGAATCCGTCAAGAACGCGGCTGATCAAGACCAGCCTGAAGATCCAGTCACTTTCTATCACTTGGGCTTGGCCTATCAAAAAGACGGCAAGAAAGATCTGGCGAAAGTAAATCTGCAAAAGTCGCTGAAGCTGAATCCAAAGTTTGCGCACGCGGATGAAGCACGGCAGGCGCTGGCGCAGCTGTAGAAGGATTTGGACATGGAGGGCGGGCCCCGTTCCTCACGCCGCGTGACTGCTCTTAATGTCCCACATAGTAATCGTAGCCGCGTTCGTGCCAGTAGTCGTGCGGACGCGTTTCGGAATACGTGATGCGGCCAATTTGCTTGAGCTGTTTGATGCCGTACTTAAGCGGCGTCACGAGGCGCAGGGGGGCGCCGTGGTCCGCGGAAAGTGGCGCGCCGTTGATCTCGTAAGCCAGCAGGGTCTGCGGATGTAGTGCGACTTCTCGTTCGATACCGACGTAATAGTCGCCATCTGGTGTTTCAAAGCCGACGTATTCGGGGATGGCATCCGGCTGCGTATTCGCATCGCACGGCCGGCCGCTGCGAGTTGAAGGAGGAAAAGCCGCGAGAAAATCCCGCATGCGGGCACCTCCCCAGTGCACGACCTCCCTCCAACCCTCGACACACTTGAACTCGGTCACCATCTCGACGCGCGGCAATCGATACACATCTTCCATGGTGAGCAGCAATCCGGGCATTTTGGCTGGTGGAGCTTCGGGCATCTCCATGGGCTTCGACGTAACAGCGGATGCCTTGGCTCCGGCTTCATGAACCTTGTCCGGTTCGGGAGGCGTATCGCCTTCGTCATCGGTTCCGTCGTCTGCGAGATCGGCTGGATCCAGACCGTAGGTCCACGACGCGACGTTGTCGACAAATCTGGGATGCGAGCTCGCGTTCGCAGCGCCCACGAGTTGTAGACGCCAGTCTTTGAGTTCAATTTCAGCCAAGCCAACATCGCCGTTGCGGCGAAAATCTTTTACCGCGTCTGCGGGGTTAAACTCAGGCGCTAGTGCGCCATTTTGAAATAGAAGACGACCCAGTTTTGCATTAAACTCGAGGGCTTTGCGGAAGGGCGCGGCGATCCCGGAAACCTCTGCCTGACTGTTCAGCCAATGCCAGAAGCCTAATCCGGCGGCAGCGGCGACGCCTCCGACCAAGAACCCACGGCGGGATTTTGCGCTCAGCTTTGTCAGAATTTTTCGATCATGCTCTTCGGCCTTCGCGCGCGCTTGAGAAATTGCTGTGGCGTGGGCTTGTGCCTGTTCTAGCTCTGATACGGCTGAACCGGGGACACCGGCTTTTTGAGGATTTGCGGGCCCGTTCATGTTTGATTCGTTCGGATTGGAATCGGTATTCGACTTGTCACTCATCATCTCGTCATCCACGGTCAGCCACCTTTCTCTGCGCTTCGGCCCCCAGTGATTCGATAGGGTACCGCACCAACTCGTCTCCAATGACCATGGCTCGAAAGTTATTCCAGCCTGCGCGAATGACCTGTGCCACATGTACGAGAAAAAATCCCACATAGCCCATAGTGAGCCAAAAGTGCATCCAGCGCGCCATCTCGTACCCGCCAAGCACACTGGTGAGGATGTGCGTTTGCGTTGGCTTATAGATGGCGAGGCCGGTCAGCAGCGAGCCCACTCCCATCAAGATGACCCCGGTGTAAGCAAACTGCTGGGCACCGTTATATTTCCGGCGCGGCGGATGGTACTTGCTCAATCCCAAATCATGCAACGTGACTTGCAAAGCTTCCACGAACGATTGTCGATTGGGAAGCAGATACCGCCATTCTCCCGATATTGCGGTATAGGCGACGTAGAGCAATCCGTTGATGGCAAAAAACCACATGAAGAAAAAGTGGTATCCCATGCCGCTGGCGAGGCCAAATTCCAAGTGCAGCTTTTTATAGAACCAGTCGGGGAATAAGCGCAGCAGCGTCCAGCTACCCACTCCAATGCGATAGACCTGGTGCGAGTTCAAATCGTTGTGCTGCGAATCCGCCCAGTAAATGAGTAAGCCGGAGTAGATCATGATGGAGAGCACGGGAAAGTTGATCCAATGCATCCAGCGAATAGACAGCGGATGCTTGTGCTCCAAGGCGAGCTTCGGAGTTAGGAGGGAGGCCGCCACAGAGGAATCATCGGACGGAGCAACGCCTGGTGCGATTATGCTCGCCCCAGGCTTAGGATCATTCATCGAACCTTCTCTCATGTTTGCTGTATCCGCTGGGCTCATCTTGCCCTCCGCAACCCGTCGCTTGTCGCGGACGTCAATCGCTAGTCTAGACCCTCTACCAAGAATGCGATTCCGGAGGGTAGAGTAAGTGACAGAATTCCACAGAAAATTCTTGAGACCGCGCTACACTTGAAGTTAGTAAATCACTTAGCAGGAGGCACCATGCCGCTCACGCAAGACGAAGTATTAACCGCGCTGAAAGATTGCCATGACCCGGAGATTCCGGTCAATATCGTCGATCTCGGCCTTATCTATAACGTCGCCATTGAACCCGCTGAGCCGGCCGCTGACCAGCCTCAGGATGTGACGATTGACATGAGCCTGACCTCACCCGGCTGCCCGTCGCACGTGCAGATCAGCGCCGATGTCATCAAGCGCCTGCAGGCTATGCCTGGCATCGGGAACGCGAAGGTAAACATTGTGTGGGAACCGCAATGGACGCCGGAACGGCTGAGTGCCGCAGCGAAGGAGCAGTTGGGGATTTAAGTCTAGTCAGGGCTATAGTTCTCGGGCTGCCATCCAGCGTTCTCCGACCGAGGCTAGAGTCTCTATCACCTGCGAAGTGGTCTCCAAGTAGCGTGGCAAATCGCGCGCCACCTTGCCAAGAATTTGGCGGTTCTCGTAAACGAGTACACCCACTCCAACACTGGCGATGGCGGCGCCTGCCCGCCGTCGGCCAGAGAACGCTAAGGCAAAGCCCGCGCCGAGCGATGAAAATATCAAAGCTCGCTTCCACTGTGGAAGATTCCGAATCCGCATGTACTTTCAATCCTCGTTTAGCTTGCACACTCACGATAGCGCTTCTGTCTTATACTGCCAAGTCTAGGGAAACAGTCTAGGGGAACAATGTATGCGAAAACTTGGATTCTGTCTTTCGAGCTTGCTACTCCTTTCTGCTTCGTCGATGCTCTTCGCGCAGACCAAGCCTCGTGCGCGCGACCTCGGAGTGCCTTTTGACGGCGCTCCCGGTCCGTTCAACGCTATCACGGACGTGAAGGGTGTCGAAGTTGGACACACAACGCTGATCTCTGGCAGTGGCCCGCTCAAGGTTGGCGTTGGCCCTGTGCGCACCGGGGTCACGGCCATCCTTCCACGCGGTAAGAGTAACGTAGCAGACCCGGTTTTCGCAGGATGGTTCAGCCTGAACGGCAACGGTGAAATGACGGGCACCACATGGGTGGACGAATCCGGCTTTCTCGACGGACCCGTGATGATTACCAACACGCACAGCGTGGGCGTAGTGCGCGATGCGGTGATTCAGTGGCGCATTCAGCACGGTCCGCCGGACGAATCGGGCTACTGGTGGTCGCTGCCGGTTGTTGCGGAAACCTGGGATGGCCAACTCAATGACACGAACGGCTTCCATGTGAAACCGGAACACGCGTTCCATGCACTCGATTCGGCGCACGACGGTCCCGTGGAGGAGGGTAACGTTGGCGGCGGCACTGGAATGATTTGCAGTGAGTTCAAAGGCGGCATTGGAACGGCGTCGCGAATCGTGAAGACTAAGGACACAAGCTACACCGTCGGCGTGCTCGTGCAATGTAACTACGGGGTACGCAGCCAGCTTCGCATTGCGGGCGCTCCTGTGGGCAAAGAGATTCAGGATGGCGCTTCGCGCGAACAGTATCAGAACGAGCAATCCCAGAAAAAAGATGTTGGCTCCATTATTATTGTCGTTGCGACCGATGTTCCACTTGTGGGACAGCAGCTGAAGCGGCTAGCCCGTCGCGCCGCGCTCGGACTCGGTCGCAATGGCAGCTTCTCCGGCGACGGCTCAGGAGATATCTTCATCGCCTTCTCTACCGCGAACGCTGGCGCAGGCAAGCCAACCGGCGTGCATCAGATTTCCGTGCTCGCGAATGATGAGCTTGACCCTGTATTCCTCGCAACCGTGCAGGCGACGGAAGAAGCCATCATCAATGCTCTCGTTGCGGCCGAGGACATGACGGGAATCAACGACAAGAAAGTCATTGCGCTGCCGCATGATCGGCTGCGCGAAGTACTGAAGAAGTACAATCGCCTGGCAAATTAAACATTATCGGCTCACGCTGGCACTGGCGACGCTACTTCCCGGAGCGCACCGGCAAACACGTCTACGGCTTTGTCGAGTTGCTGCTTTGTAATGACCAGCGGAGGCTGGAATCGCACAACGTTGCCGTAGACGCCACCAACTCCAACCAGCAACCCATTCTCGCGACAAACTTCGCGAATACCTTCTGCCTCTGCTGTGGCCGGCGTCAGCGCTGCGTCTTTAACGAGTTCAATGCCGATCATCAATCCAAGGCCACGCACTTCACCGATGAGCGGATTGTCCCCTTGCAGTTCGCGCAGCTTGGCCATGACGTACTTGCCATTTTCCGCACTACGTTCAGCGAGCTTTTCGCGTTCCATAAACTGAATGTTAGCGAGAGCCGCGGCGCATGCCACAGGATTTCCGCCAAACGTTGAAAGGTGATCTCCCGGTTTGTAAGCATCGGCGATTTCGGGACGGGTGGTAAATGCGCTGAGCGGGAAACCATCGGCGATGCCCTTCGCGGTGACCAGAATGTCCGGCGTGACACCGAAATGCTCGACGGCAAACATCTTTCCCGTGCGTGCGAATCCCGACTGCACTTCGTCGGCAATGAAAAGAATGCCGTGCTTATCGAGAACTTTCTTCACTTCCTGGAAATAGTTTGGCGGTGGCACCAAGATTCCACCCTCGCCCCAAACCGGTTCTGCAATGAATGCCGCGACATCCCCTGCAGTCGCAAAGCGGACGGCTTCGTCAATCGCTTTGGCACACTGGCGTCCACATTCTTCCGGATCATTTCTCCAGTTGGAACGATACGCATATGGCACCGGCGCGAACGCTATGCCCGCCGCATAGGGCCCGCCGCGCTTCTTGCGTCCCTGATTGCCGGTGATGCTGAGCGCTCCCCAACTGCGTCCGTGAAAGCTGGCGTGCAGGGCAATGAACTCGTGCTTGCCTGAATAGAGGCGAGCCAACTTCATGGCGCCTTCAATGGCTTCCGCGCCGCTGTTGCCGAAGAACGTTTTCGTGAATCCCGGCGGCGTGATGTGCGCCAACTTCTCCGCAAGGTCGGCCGTGGGCTGACTGTAATAAATGTAGGAACCACAGTGAACCAGCTTATCCATCTGCGCCTTAGCCGCAGCAATAACTTCCGGATTGCAGTGGCCCGAATTCACCACGGAAATTCCCGCAAAGCAGTCGATGTACTGCTTGCCATTCACGTCTGTGATCACCGCATCCTTAGCGGTCTCGACGACAACCGGCTGTACAGACTTCACAAACCCGGTCATTACGTAATCTTTGTACTTTTGGATGGTGTTGTTCATGTGAATAGCTCCTAGCTGCTAGGTCAGTTCAGAACTTGCGGCTGTGTTCTTTTGCCCAACGCTCGACAACTACTTTTTTCTCGGTATAGAACTCGACTGCATCTCGACCTTGCCCATGCATCACGCCGAAGAAACTATCTTTCCAGCCGCTGAACGGAAAGTACGCCATGGGAGCCGCTACGCCGATATTTATACCGACATTCCCTGCTGGCGCTTCGTACCGAAAGCGCCTCGCAGCCGACCCACTTGATGTAAACAACGACGCCTGATTTCCGAACGGGCTGTTCGACAGAAAGTCCATCGCTTCGTCCAGATTGCTGGCATGAACCATGCTCAACACCGGGCCAAAGATTTCCGTGTGCGTAAGTTCGCTTTCCGCCGGAACCCCATCCAGAATAGTTGGCCGCACAAAGTTCCCTGTTTCATATTTCGAGATCTTTGGGCTACGACCGTCGACCAATATCTTGGCCCCTTGCTTCTCGCCTAGCCCGATCAGTGATTCAATGCGATCTTTACTTTGTTTCGTAATGACCGGTCCCATCTGCGTGCCGTCATCAAGGCCGTATCCCACGCGAATTGAAGACGCCGCATCCGCGATAGAATCTCGAAACGTCTTCTGCGCCTCGCCCACGGTAACTGCAACGGAAACCGCCAGACAGCGTTGTCCTGCGCAGCCAAACGCACTATCAGAAATAATCTGCGTGGCCATACTCATGTCAGCGTCGGGAAGAATGACGACAGCGTTCTTCGCGCCACCCTGACACTGTGCACGCTTGCCTTTTTCGCCCGCACGCGCATAGATGTATCGTGCGACGGGCGTAGAGCCGACGAAGCTAATGGCGCGCACCTTCGGGTGATCGATTAACGTATCAACCGCCGTCTTACCACCATTCACAAGATTGACAACACCCTTCGGCAAGCCCGTCTTGTCGAGCAGTTCGAACGCAAGCTTCATGGTAAGTGGCACACGCTCGGAAGGCTTCACGATCAGCGTGTTTCCGCACGCAATGGCATAAGGCAGAAACCAGAACGGGATCATTCCCGGAAAGTTGAAAGGAGTGATCGCCGCGACGACTCCAAGTGGCTGGCGAATCATCATTTCGTCAATGCCGCGAGCTACATCTTCCAGGTTGTAGCCCTGCATCATCATAGGAATTCCGCAGGCTACTTCCACATTTTCAATGGCGCGGCGAAGCTCACCTTTGGCTTCACCGAAAGTCTTGCCGTTCTCGCGCGTTATCACCCGGGAGAGTTCGTCAATGTGATCTTCCAGTAAGAACTTTAGCTTGAACAGCGGCTGAATACGGACTTCCGCTGGAGTACGCCGCCATTCTGGATAGGCTGCGGCTGCAGCTTCAACCGCCATGGATACTTCCGCGGCTTCCACTTGCGGAACGCTGCCGAGGACTTCGCCGCTGGCCGGATTAATCACTTCCTGCCAGTTGCTCGCAGTGGATTCGACCCACGCGCCATTGATGTAGTGCGGAATCTTGGTTGCAGCAACGGTCAACGTACTCATGGAAGGATTCCTCTTAGATCGTCAAGAATAGAAGTCTTTGGGGCACGGGTTGCTACGCCATCGTTGCAACCGGCGCCTTCGTCTCGGAAATAGATGCAATCGCAGCTTCCATCACATCCATAGCTTCGTTCATCTGGTCATCGGTAATTACAATTGGCATCAGCAGTCGGATGATATTACTGTACGACCCTGCCGTAATCGTGATCAGCCCATGCTCGTAACAGTACTGTGAAATCTTCTTTGTTTCTTCCGCAGCGGGTTCGCGCGTCTGCTTCGATTTCACCAGTTCCAGCGCCTGCATCGCGCCCAACCCGCGGACCTCGCCCACCAAGTCCCACTTCGCCTGCCAAGCTAACGCACGTTTCTGGAACATGGCTCCAAGGCGATCGGCCCGCGCGCAGAGATTGTCCTTCTCGATCAAATCAAGAACCGCCAGGGCGGCCTGACATGCCGCCGGGTTTCCCGCAAAAGTTCCGCCCAGACCACCGACGCCGGGGGCGTCCATAATGTCAGCACGACCCGTAACTGCTGCCAAAGGCAGGCCTCCAGTCAGGGATTTCGCCATAGTTACTAAGTCAGGTTCGAGACCCAAACGCTCGCAGGCAAACATCGAGCCTGTACGCGCAAAACCGGTTTGAATTTCATCTGCAATTATCAGGATGCCGTACTTGCGGCAAATTTCTGCGAGCGCCGGATAGAATCCCGCAGGCGGCGTTACGAATCCACCTTCGCCCAAAATCGGCTCCACGATCACCGCTGCCACCGACTCAGCCGCAACTACTCGTTTGAACGTATCTTCCAAATGTCGCGCGCAGAAGACATCGCACGACGGATATTCCTTGGAGTAGGAACATCGGTAGCAATACGCGTAGGGAACGCGGTAAACATCGCCGGGAAATGGCTCGAAACCCGCTTTATAAGGATGCGTTTTACTCGTAAGCGAAAGCGCCATATAAGTGCGCCCGTGGAAAGCATCCTCAAAAGCAATAATGGCCGGACGCTTTGTATAAGCGCGAGCAATCTTGATTGCATTTTCCACCGCTTCGGCGCCGGTGCTGACGAGAATCGTTTTCTTCGGTCCCTTGCCGGGGACAATCGCATTTAACCGTTCTGAAAGAGTAACGTAGCTCTCGTAGGGCAGCACATTAAAGCTGGTATGCAGAAAACGGTCCATCTGCTCGTGAATCGCTTTCATCACAGTCGGAGGACGGTGCCCGGTGTTCAAACAGCCGATACCGCCCGCAAAGTCAATCATGCGATTGCCGTCTACATCTTCAATGACAGCGCCGTCCGCGCGTTCGATGAAGACCGGCGTGACGTGGAAAGGCCCCTGCGCCACTGCCGCATTGCGCCTTTGCATTAACGCTTTGGAACGCGGTCCAGGAATTGCAGTTCGTAGTTGTATGCTGGCCATCTCAATACCATCCAATGGGAGCTTCGTTCAGGTTGATGTGAACTTGTTTCGTTTCCAGATATTCGTCGATACCGTGCGGACCAAGTTCGCGGCCAAAGCCAGACTGTTTGTAACCGCCCCAAGGCGCTTCCACATAGGTAGGCTGCATGTGATTCACCCACACAATGCCGCAACGCAGAGCCTTCACCGTACGCATAGCCTTCAAGATGTCGCGCGTCCAAACTGCAGCGGCGAGGCCATACGGAGAGTCATTCGCGATCTTCAGCGCGTCTTTCTCGTCCTCAAACGGAATGACTGTGGCCACAGGTCCAAAGATTTCTTCGCGTGCAATGCGGGCACTGTTGTCCACGTCATAAAAGATGGTTGGCTCCACGTAGTAGCCCTTGGCAAATTTCTCCACGCGCCCACCTCCCGAGGCAAGCTTCGCTTCTTTCTTCCCGAGCTCCTGATAGGAACGCACTCGATCGTATTGATCCTTGCTGATCAGCGCACCCATCTTTGTGTCGCGGTCCAAAGGCGCGCCAACCTTGATGGTCTTGGCTTTCGCTGCCATCGCGTCAACAAATTTCTTGTAGATAGAATTCTGCACAAGAACTCGACTTCCCGCCGAGCACACTTCCCCCTGATTGATAAAGACTCCAAACAAGGCGCCATCAATCGCCGCTTCGAAATCCGCATCGGCAAAGAAAATGTTGGGAGACTTTCCGCCTAACTCCAGAGTCACTCGCTTCACGGTATCGGCGGCGGCCTTCACGATCATCTTGCCAACAGCAGCAGATCCCGTGAAAGCGATCTTGTTGACATCGGGATGTGCAACTAGCGGCGCACCGCACGTCTCACCGAATCCCGTGACGATGTTGACGACGCCCTTCGGCAAACCAATCTCATCAAACCACCTCGCTACTTCCAGCATGGTCAGCGGCGTCTGTTCAGCAGGCTTCAAGATGCACGTGCAGCCTGCCGCTAACGCGGGTGCGAGCTTCCATGCCGCCATCACTAGTGGGTAATTCCAGGGAATAATCTGCCCGCAGACACCAACTGGTTCCTTGAGAGTTAGGCTCAATGCATTGTCTGGAACAGGGTTCACCTGCCCCGTGATTTTGGTAGCCAGTCCGCCGTAGTATTCAAAACATGTCGCTGCATCTGTAATGTCGTACTCTGCTTCAACAATCGGCTTACCGCTGTTGCGACACTCTAACTCAGCCAGCATCGCCAGGTTCTGCCGAATCTTGTCGGCTAGGCGAAATAAAACACGCCCGCGTTCCTGATGCGTAGTTTGGCCCCACGGACCATCCTCGAATGCGGACTTAGCCGCAGCCACCGCGCGGTTCACATCGTCCGCCGAGGCATCCGGCACTTGAGCAATCACTTCTTCCGTCGAAGGATCGTAGACAGGAAATGTCTTATTCGACTTACTCGCGACCCACTCGCCGTTAATCAACATCTGATAATTACGCACTTCAGTTTGCACTCCACCTAGCATAGCAACCTCCGTAGTTAGACCGTCACCGGCACCAGGCCGGGACATTTTCAAATCTGTGTCGCTGCCGCAAGCGCGGCCTTGCGTCGACCATATACAAAGAAGAAGAACGCAGCTAACCCAACAAAGAACGCTGTCCCACCAAACATCTTCAACTCATACAGCTTCAAAGACGTAATCTGCTGCGCTGGAAAGAACGCCAGCGCAATGCCCAGAGTTGTCGTGACCAATCCACTCAGCCCCGCGAGAAATAACACACCGCGACTGTAAACTCCCTGGCCGTCCTGCGCGCGGAACGAAAACCGCAGCAACGCTCCGAACATGTATAAAAACGGCACTAACTGCAGGACTACGGCCAGCGACAGCATGGTCTGAAAGGTTTCCTGGACGCCGGCGCCGCCCATAAAGTTCATTACGACAAGCAACATCGAAACAACAGCATGCACGATCAAAGCCGCATAGGGCGTGGCATACTTCGGATGTATCTTGCCCAGCCAGGACGGCATGTACGAGTCAAGTCCCGCGACAAACGGAATACGCGCCGATCCGCCGAGCCACGCCGAACCAATACCTGCAATCGACAAGCTTAGCAAGAATGCAAACGGCGCAACAATCCACGGCACTCCCACTTGATCAGCCATGTGACTAACAGCCTGCACAATGCCTTGCAGAACGCTGATGCCGCCCTTGCCTACCGCGACCAGTAAGGTCAGAGTAGCTGCAATGTAGAGCGCCCCGGAAATTAGACCACCCCAAGCTACTGCTCCTGGTAAGGTGCGACGAGGGTCTTCGATCTCGTCTCCCATGACCGAAGCCAGTTCGAGACCAACCAAACCGAAGCAAATAACTCCGAAGGAATTCAACACAAACTTTGGATCTGCCGGAAACCGGAAATCCGCAGCAGTTATGTGAATCCCGTTCTTGGATACGATAATGATACCAAGCCCAACCAACACCCCAGCAGCAACAAACGTTCCGATGCCGCCTAGGTTGTTGATCCACTTACCGACGCCGAGGCCCATGATGTTTAGGACTACCAAGACCGTTAGCAGGGCCAGCGATGCAATCAGAGCAAATGTCTTGTTATCGGCGAGTCCCGAATGCCCCGGCCCTAAAACGAACACCGACACGCCAACGAAATACAACATTACCGTCGGCACATACAGCATGTTATTGGTCCAGTAACACCAACCCGACAGAAAACCATGGAAGTCGCCAAAGACTTCCTTCGCCCAAAGGTAAACACCACCTTCGCCGGGATAACGATGCGCCAGTTCAATGACGGCAATCCCCTGCGGCCAGAAAAACAGCAGCAGTGAAACGATCCATAACCAGATGGTGACGCCGCCGTTCGCCGCGATCGAGGGCACAACATTTAAGTTGAACACCGCAACGACGAACAGCAGCACCAAATCGCGCCGCCCCAAAACGCGTTTCAGATGGGTGGAACCGACCTCTGGCTCTTGAGCAGGCAAAAAATCTCCTAGTGCGCTGCAGCCAATACTGGATTCTTCAGCCGCTCATGCTGAGCTTCCGCTAACGAATCGGCAATATCGGCGAATGCCGCAATGTGCGCATCAATGTCAGCTTCCGTATGTTGTACGGAAATCGTCCATTGCTCGTCCCACCAATAGGGTTGACACATCACGCCGCGGTTGACCATGCCAAACCAATAGTGCCGCCATAGGTCAACATCAATCGGTTCCCAGTCACGGTAGTTCCGAATCTCTTTCGGATAGAACATCAGCGCGCCATTCGCTCCAGCCTCAGCAATATAGCCTTGAATTCCCGACTTAGCCACAATCTTTCGGTAGCCATCGACTAACTTCGTGCTGAGTTTGCCAACATGCGCGTAGTTCTCGCGGGTAAGCACTTCGCGGAACGTCGCCAAGCCCGCTGCCATCGCAACAGGATTCGTGTTGTATGTGCCGCCATGGAAGACTTTGTGCTGTGCGATCAAATCCATAACCGATGTATGCGCACCGAAAGCGGCCAGCGAGAATCCGCCGCCGATTGACTTAGCGATGCAGATCATGTCCGGAATAACACCGAAGTATTCTGAAGCGCCACCCCAGCAGAGTTTTGCGCCGGTTTTAACTTCGTCGAAAATCAGTAGCGCGCCGTTCTTGGTGCAGATGTCGCGCAGCCCTTGCAGGAAGCCAGGTTGCGGCATGCAGAGTCCGACGTTCATTAAAATCGGCTCCAAGATAATGGCTGCTATCTGGCCGGGATTTTCTTTGAAACGCCGCTCGACGGAAACCAGGTCATTAAAGGTGGCGATCACGACGTTATCGATGGACGCTTTTGGAACGCCCATCCCGCCAGGTACCGATGTGGGAGCGTTGATATCTCCGTAGTCAGGCGCGTGCGGCTTCACACTAACCAGAGCTGCATCGTGCAACCCGTGGTAAGCACCTTCAAACTTCACAATCTTGTCTCGCTTCGTAGCAGCACGCGCAATACGGATCGTATGCATAGTCGCTTCCGTACCGCTGTTACCGAAGCGACACATTTCAATCGGGAAACGCGTGCAAACTTCCTCCGCCAGTTCCCATTCCATGTCATGCGGCATCCCGAACATAGTGCCGGTGCTCAATCGCTTTTCGACAGCCTTCATCACCGCCGGATGACAGTGTCCGGCCATGAGTGCGCCGAAGGTCAGGTTGTGATCAATGTACTCGTTGCCATCAAGATCGCGGAACTTACTTCCGCTGGCGTCTTTTACAAAGATAGGATAGGGATCGTAAGCGCGGTAGTTACTAGCAACGCCTAGCGGAAGACGTTTCAGATTACGTTTGTGAGCTTCCGCGGATTTAGGCGTGCGGCGTTCATAGGTGGAGAGTTCTTTTTCCAGTTCGGGGTACATCGAGTTGCTCCAGGAATCTCAGGCCATAGGCCATTAGAGTATGCGGAATGCATGTGGTGCGCGGACATGTTGCCTGTTTGTATTTTACGTCTCTTTGCACCCGAGCAGCCACGAGAGCTGCCCGGGCTAAATACCTCTAGAAGTAGAGTTTCAAAGCCACTTGCATCAAACGAGGCGGACCGGCACGTTTGATAAGACCAAAATCAGAACCATCGCTGACCTGGCCATCGGGATTGCTGAATTTTGTGTGGTTGAAGACGTTGAAGACATCTAGCCGAAACTCGGAACGAAAGCGCTCGTTGATCGTAGTGTTCTTTTGCAGCGAAAGATCGGTATTGTCAAAGCCAGGTCCACAACAAATTGTACGCGGCGAATTGCCTTGCGTACCAATCGTCTGCGGTGCGAACTGGGGGGTGGGATCATTAAATCCATGAAAGTAGTAATTGTTATTCTTCCGCGGATCAAGCCGTTGAAATTTCCCAAGAAGGTCTGGGAAGTTTGGAGAGGTAAACCCCGAGACATTCCCCTGAAGATTTTCGTCCCCGTAACTGAAGATGCGAATCGGGAATCCTGCTTGGAATTGCGTAATACCCGAAAGCGCCCAGCCATTCAAAGCTTTCCCGGCAAAGCCAGAGTACTTGCGAATTGGCGGCTCCCAGTAATAGCTGGCCACAAATCTATGGCGAGCATCAAAGAGGGACAAGGAGCGCGTCCGGCGTGAGTTCGTCGGATCGAGAAAGTCTTCAAAGCTCGAGGCTTGGTCAATCGATTTGCTCCACGTGTAGGCTATCTGAGCTTGCAAGCCCCGGGCGAATCGCTTGTCGACACTCACTTGCAGCGAATTGTAGTTAGACGCTGCAATCGTATTTTCCGCAAAAATATTGGACAACACGGGTGTTCCGTCTTGCGGGCACCCAACCCCAGTTGTTGGCTCACAATTCGGCGAAGAGAAAGGACGGAGGCCAACCAAAGTAATACCATTTGCCCCCACCGTCGTCCCGCTCGCAAAATGTCGATTTGCTCCGTATGGCAGGTCCAAATTCGTATTGAGTACCGTTCCAGCCGGAATCAAGTAGGTGCTGTCCTCACCAAATGGTCCGCAAGTGCCGGATCCCAAGATGCTGTTCAGCTGTTGGCAAGTTTGTGGAGTCGTAGCATTGATGTCATAGCTAGCCAGCAGTCGGTGTCCCTGTGACCCAACGTAGCCGACCTGCAAGTTCAAATCCTTCATTAACTCGTGTTGAATGTTGAAGTTGTATTGAGCTGCGTACTGCGTCCGCATGTGTGGCTGAAATTCGCCGAACAACAGGATTGGACGGAACAGCGACCAATCCACTGCACTGCCGGGCTTGGGGCTCAATACTCCATTCGCGCCGTTCGGAGTGACGTTACCTCGCTGATTGATGTAGGGCGTGTTGAACAACGTGTTCGCGGCCGTTAAGCTCACGCCGAAAGGCGGCTCGGCGCTGAACTGCTCCAGCACCAATTGCTCGATCGGGTTGTAAAACAATCCCCACCCGCCTCGAATGCTGGTCTTACCGTCACCACGGGGATCCCACGCAAGGCCGATTCGTGGCGCGAAGGCCTTGTAGTAGGTCGATGTAAGTCCAGCCGGAATGCCCTTATCTCCCGGAAACACAAGGCCCGTAGGGAACGCGGAAGCGCAATCATTGCTACCGGTATTCAAGCACGGATAGATGGACGTACTCTGTCCCGGACGGAACGTTTGAACCCGTCCTCCAATATCCTTCTGTGGAGTATTCAGCTCCCAACGCAAGCCATAGTTCAAGGTCAGCCGTTTCGTTACCTTCCAGGCGTCCTGTGCGAACAAATACAGCGCAGAACTGCGCACGTGCTCTTGTTGCGCTGAACCCTGCTGATATTGATCCGGCAAGCCAAGAAGGTAGTTCGGATAAAGATTGCTACCCCCCACGTCGTTAGGACCACCGCCAAAATACTGGAAGTAGCCGCTGTTCTCGAAAACGAGAAACTGGTCAAAACGCTGTCGCCGAACATCGCCACCGAACTTAATGGTGTGCTTACCCTTCACAATCGTTAGGCTGTCGGTCCATTGGAAGGAGTTGCCTACCTGGGGTAACTCACCTTCGAAGTTATTTCCAATAACGAAGCCACCGCCGATTGAGACGTCAGGTACGCCTTCGAGTCCCGCGCCGAGACCCGGCGTAATACCAAACTTGGGGTTTGTGCCCAGCGTACTGGTAATGAAATTCGAATCCGACGTGCCCGTAAAACAGAATGCCGAAGCGGCCGAACTGCACGAATCTGTCACGAGATTCGTCTTCTCCGGGTGGTTCAACGTGCGCTGGCCCTCGCGGTTGTAGTTGAAACGAAATTCATTCACGATCGAATTCGATAACGTCCAGGTATGGCTCAGGTTGATTTGCTGAAAGCGGCTCGCTGTATTCGCACCAAAGCCTGGCACATTGGCACCGGCAGCCTGAAAGAAGTTGTATGGGTCAAATCGTTTCTCATCCTGGAAATAGTAGTACGCTGAAAAATTCTGCTTGTCGTTGATCCGGTGATCGATTTTCAGTGTCGCTTGGTCGCGGCGAGTCTTGCCGTTCAAAACGGCTGAGTAGGATGACCCATCACTCCCGTTAGCATTCGGTACAAAGCGGAGTAGATCCACTGCAACTGGATCTTGGCATTCTGTTGGAATGACACTGGTCGGGAAAACACTCCCCCAGGCTACCGAGCCTCCACTCGCTGAAGGCAAAGGAATTGCTCCGCCGAGTGCCGCAGTGCAGCCTGGCCGACCGTTCAAGGTTTGGGCCACAAAATCATCCGTGATGAACCCGTTAAATGCCGCTCCTGCGAAGTCTCCCGTCCGTTCGGCGGTTGTCGGAACCGTAACCGTATCACCCG
Source organism: Acidobacteriaceae bacterium (assembly GCA_043749225.1). Classification (GTDB taxonomy): domain Bacteria; phylum Acidobacteriota; class Terriglobia; order Terriglobales; family Acidobacteriaceae; genus JANXUC01. The sequence continues at coordinate 21,160 of JAYVEP010000123.1, read as the reverse complement.
CCTGCCCCTGCCTCACCCGATTGCCTTCGTACGATGCAAAAAAGAAGGTATGGTCCTTACGAATTGGCCCGCCAAACGTCCCACCAAACTGATTCTGGTTGTACTTCGCTTTGCTGGGCTCAAAATATCCTTTAGCGTTCAGCACCTTGTTTCGCAAGAACTCAAAAGCATTGCCGTGAAACTGATTTCCGCCAGATTTAGTGACCACGTTAATCACAGAACCTGAGTTACGCCCGGATTCGGCGTCGAACGCATTGGTTAAGACGCGGAACTCCTCCACGCTATCGGGGCTCGGCTGCACGGTTGGTGAGTTTGTGAATAAGTCATTGGCGTCGCCGCCGTTCACACTGAAATTATTGGCACGGCCGCGGCCGCCGTTGACGGAAACACTTCCCGCATCGCCGCTTCCGGCATAGAGATCAGCGCCAACCGTGGATTGCACACCAGGTTGTAACGACAAAAACTGATATGTATTGCGAGAGTTCAACGGCAACTGGGTAATGGAACGATCATTAATCACCGCGCCAAGTTGCGTGCTGCTGGTATCGACAAGCGGCGCTTCCGAAGTTACGTCGACGATCTCTCTTGTTTCGCCCAACTGCATCGTCATATTCAGAGTGATGACCTGACTGAGTTGCAGCGTCACGCCACGCCGAATGTTCTTCTTAAAACCGGCGCTGTCGAACTCCAAGCGATATGCTCCGACTGGAACTTCCGGGAACACATAGCCACCACTCGCGTCCGTCACTGTGTCGCGGTTGACGCCGCTGGCTTCGTTGATGAGAGCTACCTTCACTCCGGGAACGATCGCTCCGGACGGATCACCGACAGTACCGGTGATACGACCACCGGTACTCTGAGCGAGAATGTTGGCGGTAGATGTCAGTAGGAAAGAGAAAATTAGCCACGCACAAGCGCGGCGCATACGGGAAGCGCGCATCGGAACCCTCCGAACGGAACCAACCAAGTCTGGTTGAACAGATTTTTAATCCAAAACCTAAGGCTTGCGTGCAAAACAAACCTTGCTATAATTGTGCAAGGTTATTGAAACTGTAACGTCGTGTCAAGAAAAAACGCCACCCCCTGGCGAGATTGGGATCGAGTGTCATCCAAGAAACATAGCAACACCACGGCAAATGGAGACTTGCTGAAAATTGGGGATGTGGCGCGTCTCGTAGGAATTTCGCCTTCGGCGATTCGCGCATGGGAAAGCCTTGGGCTTGCCCGTCCGCAGCGCACCGAAAGCAAGTACCGCCTATACTCGCGCGAAGATGTAAAGCTGTTGAAGCGTGCGCGGTATCTTCGGAAAGTACGAGGGTTGAACGCGCCTGCCATTGTACAGTTGTTGAAACGTCAAGGGGCAGTGCGGGCACCAAAAGACGGCACATCCAGCGCGATCGGTGCTCGTTTGCGGCAATTGCGATCGAAGCGCGGCCTCTCCCTCGCAGCAGTGGCAAAGAAGATCAATGTTTCTGTTGGATTTCTGAGCGCCGTGGAACGTTCTCACATGAGCGCCTCTATTACTACGTTGCGCAAGCTGGCTGAGTTTTACAAATCTAATATTCTGGAATTCTTCGATCCCAGCGAATCACACTCGCCGCTGGTCAGCCCTAAGACGCGCAAAGTATTGGAAGTAGCACCTGGAATCTGCATGGAACTGCTCGCAGTGGGCAACCCTGTGATGGAAGCCCATCTCTTCCGCGTAGCTTCAGGCGCGGGCAGCGAAGAAAGTTATACGCACGAAGGCGAAGAATTCCTGTATGTTCTTCGAGGCGAGTTTGTTATTGCACTGGAGAAACAGGAATATCGCCTAAAGCCAGGAGACAGTTTTTATTTTGAGAGCACGACGCCACACCACTGGTCGAACCCCGGCAAGGTTGAGGCGCAAGTGCTGTGGATTAATACGCCGCCGACGTTCTGAAAATAAATTGAGTGCGTCAAGCCTAACTTTAGGGGAATGCCCGTGACACGAAGGCATGTAGCGAGTAGTTGGATGCTTAGTTTTTCGATAACACTATTGGTCTTGTCTGGCATGGCCTTCGCCGCCGGTCCACAAAAGGCCGCAATTATCCTAACGAACGCCCGGATCTACACCGTCAACTCGCATCAGCCGTGGGCGGAGGCACTGGCTATTTCCGGTGACAGAATTATTGCGGTGGGCACAAAACAGCAGATCGACGAATTCCGCGGCCCCAGCACACAGGTCATTGATGCTCACGGTCAACTGGTGCTGCCTGGATTCACCGATTGCCACATTCATTTCATGCAGGGCTCGCTAGGTTTGCAGCATGTCGACTTGAATGGCATGGAGAGTGTCGCCGAGATTCAGGAGCGCGTAAGAACCTACGCCGCCGCACATACCAATGAACCCTGGATACTTGGCATGGGTTGGCAGTATCCGGTATTTGGACCTTCGGCGCTGCCGCACAAGAAGTTGCTGGATGAAATCGAGCCAAACCGCCCCATCCTTCTGGATGCGTACGACGGCCACACGACTTGGGCGAACAGCAAAGCCCTGGCTCTAGCCGGAATAACTAAGGACACACCGAATCCACCGAACGGAACTATCGTCAAAGATAAAAACGGCGAGCCAACAGGAGCGCTGAAGGAAAGCGCGGGCGACCTTGTGGGCAAACTCACGCCGAAACCGAGGCGCGAAGAACGCATGGCAGCACTCCGCGCTGGGCTCCACGAAGCCAATCGTGTAGGCCTTACGCGAGTGCATAGTGCCGGAGGGGACTTTGAATACCTTGACCTCTATGACGAACTTCGCAAGCAAGGCCAACTCACGATCCGGCAGTATATTGCATACTTCCTCAATCCACCCGAACTAACGAAAGATGCGCTCGACAAAATAGAAGAGGCTCGGCGCATCTATCACGACGACTGGATCGAAGGCGGCTTGGTAAAAACGATGCTTGATGGCGTAGTCGAGTCACACACAGCGGCCATGCTCGAACCGTATTCGGACGATCCGACACAAAGCGGCAAACTCTTTTGGGATCCCACAAAATATAAACAGGCGGTTGCTGAGCTCGACAAACGTGGCATTCAGGTCATGACTCACTCTATCGGTACGAGTGCCGTGAGACTGGCATTGGACGCATATGAAGGCGCTGCGATGGCGAATCACACGCAGGATATGCGCCATAAGATCGAGCATATTGAAACGATTACCGCGACCGATATTCCACGTTTTGGCAAACTTGGCGTGGTGGCAAGCTTTCAGCCGCTACACTCTTATCCAGATGACGACACACTAAAAGTCTGGGCGGTGAATGCTGGGCCGGATCGGGCTTCCCGTGCGTGGGCGTGGCAGAGTGTCGCCAAAAGCGGTGGCCGCCTCGCATTCGGTAGCGACTGGCCCGTCGTCACTTTGAATCCATGGCATGGAGTTCAGAATGCCATCACGCGTCAGAAACGGGACGGCACACCTGCAGGAGGATGGGTGCCCAGCGAGCGAGTAACTTTGGAACAAGCCATAGAAGGTTACACCCTAGGTGCGGCCTTCGCAGGCCATCGGGAAGCATCAGAAGGGTCCCTCGAAAAAGGCAAATTGGCGGACCTTATTATTCTGGATCAAGACCTCTTCAAGATCGCTCCGAGAGACATTCATAAGACCAATGTCCTCCTAACGATGGTTGGAGGAAAGATCGTGTACCAGACGCCCGAGATGGCAGGCGCGACTAAGGGGAATTCCAAATGAAGCGATGGCTCACAATTCTACCGTTGACAGCAATTCTTGTTTTAGGATCTTGCGCAAAGAAAACGCCCAACCTGAATTTGCTGGTATGGGAGGGCTATGCCGATGCATCCTACGTGAAGGCGTTCGAAGAACAGAACGGCTGTAAAATCTCCGCCTCCTACATGGGATCAAGTGATGAGTTGGTTGCAAAACTGCGCGGCGGCGGCGCCTCGAACTATGATGTGATTTCTCCATCCAGCGACGTGGCCACCATGATCGCAGCGAACGGGTTGGCAGCTCCGCTCGACCTGACCAAGATTCCTTCTTACAACCAGCTCTCTCCGAAGCTTACATCTCTGCCGCTTGTGCGGGTAAACGGGCAAGTCTATGGCGTGCCATTCATGTGGGGGCCGGATCCCCTTATCTACGATTCTACCGTGTTCCCAACGCCTCCAGAAAGTTGGAGCGTGCTCTGGGATGCAAAGTACAAAGGCAAAATTTCGGTTTGGGATGATCTTTCCACGGTCTATATGGCGGCTCAGATATTGGGCTACGACAAGCCGAATCAAGACCAGCTCTACAACCTGAATGACGAGCAACTCGAGGCAGTGAAGAAGAAACTGCTGGAGTTGAAGCCCAACGTCCGCAAAATGTGGTCCACCGGCGGTGAGCTCACAAACTTGTTCCAAAATCATGAAGTCGTCGCCGCCATGGGCTGGCCACTGATGACCAACCAGCTTCGTAAAGGCGGGTTTCCAGTCGGTGAAACCATTCCGAAAGAAAATACGACCGGGTGGATGGACCACTTGATGATTACTTCCGCTAGTGAAAACAAAGAGCTGGCGCACAAGTTCCTGGAATTCATGATTCAAGCACAAACGCAAAAGAAGATCACGGATGTCACCGGCTATACGCCGGCAAATCCGCAAGCTGGACAGTTCATGACCGCCGATGAGAAGAAGAACCTGCACTTGGACGAAGTCGACAAGTATCAGCAACGCATTTACTTTTGGCAAAATGTGCCACGACGAAGCAAATACAACGAAATTTGGAACGAAGTGAAAGCGGCACAGTAGGCCCCGCATGGCCCTCCTCTCCGTTCGCAACGTCGCCAAAAGCTTCGGCAAGACGCAGGTGCTGCGCGACATCTCACTTGAAGTCGCCGAAGGCGAATTCCTCACCATCTTGGGCGAATCCGGCTCTGGCAAAACCACGCTGTTGCGCATCATCGCTGGATTTGAGCAGGCAACATCCGGCGAGCTTTGGATGGACGGCGAACGACTGGACGCGCTCCCTCCCTACAAACGGCGCGTGAATACCGTCTTCCAGCACTACGCTCTCTTCCCTCACATGACGATTGAAGCGAACGTGGGCTATGGCCTGCACATCGCGAGTGTGCCTAAGGCGGAAGCCGCTGCGCGCGTCGAGGAAGCGCTCGCGATGGTGAAGATGACGACTCACGCGAAGAAGAAGCCTTCGAAAATCTCTGGCGGGCAGCAGCAACGCGTTGCATTGGCGCGAGCTTTGGTAAATCGCCCAAAGCTATTGCTGCTCGACGAACCGCTTTCGGCGCTGGACGCCAATCTGCGACGGCAGATGCAGATTGAGCTGAAAACCCTTCAACGTGAGGTCGGAATTGCCTTTGTTTTTGTCACGCATGACCAAGAAGAAGCGATGGTTATGTCAGACCGCGTCGCACTCCTGCGGGCCGGAAATTTGGAACAGATCGCCGCGCCGCGTGAAATTTACAATCGGCCTGCAACGGCATACGTAGCGCAGTTTATCGGACACACAAACTTGCTTCGGGGAAGGGTCGAGAAAGGCTTCGCACATTGCGGCTCGCTCTCATGGTCAGTCACTCTCGCCGACGGCCCGTGCGCTTTTTCAGTGCGTCCGGAGAATATTCGCATCGCTGCAGGCTCAGCGAGCGCCGCAGTACGCTTTGAAGGAAAGCTCCTGAACCAGGCTTTCCACGGAGCCACAGAATTGCTACGCGCACAGTCATCCGATGGAACCGTGTTCTCGGTTCGCGTTGCTGGACTCAACGCTCAAGGAATGTCCAGCACGCTGCAACTGGAATTCTCTCCACAGGATGCAGTCCCAGTTCGCGATCCGGAGGCTGCGTAATGTTTTCGCGAGCCTACAAGGCTGCGGTCAGCCTTCCTCCTTTACTATGGGTCACCCTGTTCCTGCTCGTGCCTTACATGCTGATGTTTTGCTATAGCTTCTGGGTCGTAGCTGGCGGGAACGTCGTTCATCAATGGAGTCTCAGCAATTATGGCGAACTGATCACAAAAGATGTTTATCGCACGACTCTCTTCCGCTCGATGTGGATTGCCGCACGGGTTACGATCGCCGCGCTGTTGCTAGGGTATCCGCTGGCCTACTTTTTATCGTTCTACGCAGGCGCCCGCAAGAATCTCTTTTACCAACTCGTCATAATTCCGCTCTGGGTGAGCTATCTCGTCCGCGCATACGCGTGGAAGACAATTCTGGGAACCGACGGTGTTCTGAATACGCTGCTGCAGTTTTTTCACATTACGCAGCACCCCGTGGATTCGCTTCTTTACAGCCCGTTCGCGGTAGTTCTTACTTTGACCCACATCTATACGCCATTCGTAGTATTGCCGATTTACGCAGCGATGGAGCACATCCCACGCAATCTCGTCGAGGCGTCGCACGACCTTGGCGCTTCTCCCGTGCAGACATTCTGGCGAGTCATCTTCCCTCTTTCCGTTCCTGGAATGATTGCCGGAGCGACGTTCGCCTTCGTGCTCAGCCTCGGCGATTTCTTAGCCCCGCAGCTTCTGGGCGGGCCTAGCGGCATTATGATTTCGAACATCGTCGTCAGCCTATTCGGCGCAGCTTTTAATTGGCCGCTCGGAGCAGCGATTTCATTCTGCATTTTAGTGTTAGTTGTTTCACTGTTGGCGATGGCGGAACGTCTTGAGAAGAAATGGAGCTACACGTGAGTTCCGAAGTCCGTGCCTCTCAGAATTCACGCTGGTTGTCGGTGCATGCGGTCGCCGTCTATGCGTTTTTGTATCTGCCCATCGTTACGCTCATCGTGTATTCATTCAACGGCGCAGGCGTAGGAGGATTCCCTCCGCGTAATCTCACATTGAACTGGTACCGCATTCTTTGGCAAGACGACCCCATCTGGGTTTCTGTTCAGAACAGCCTGATCGTTGCGGCTGCGGCGGTTGCGATTGCTCTCGCTTTTGGAATTCCAGCGGCGCTAGCGTTGGATCGCGCCGATTTCCCCGGCAAAAGCATTTTTCGCAGGCTGGTGCTGCTGCCGCTCATCCTGCCTGGAATCATCACAGGCCTTTCGATTCTAATGCTGGTCAATGTCGCGCAGGTCAAGCTAAGCCTACTGACAATTATTCTGGGCCATGGCACTGCGCTAATTTCAGTAGCAACAACAGAAGTCTTTGCCGGTTTACAGAAGCTAGATCGGGCGCAAGAAGAGGCATCTCTCGATCTTGGCGCTAATTACTGGCAAACCTTCTGGCGAATCACTCTTCCGAATCTAAAACTTCCCATCATTGGGGCTGCATTGCTGATCTTCACCCTCTCCATGGACGAAATTGCAGTCAGCTTTTTCCTCATTGGCCGCGACAATACACTGCCCCTCGAAATCTGGGGCCGTTTACGCCGCGGCATCACTCCAGAAATCAATGCCATTTCAACAGTAATTTTCGTCTTTTCGCTAGTCGCCATCGTTCTCTGGTACAGAATAAGGATGCCCGCAGAAATCCCGCCCGAAACACCTGCAGACAGTTCTGTTTCATTTCTATAGCGCTTTTTCACAATCTAAGGGAGCAATGCATGAGCCCCAATCGTAGAGACTTTATAAAGTACGTGGTAGCAGGTGCCGTAGCCAATGGCTGCCCTATCGATCAAACTCTGCTGGCAGCCCCCAATGACGCGGCGCCACAAGTTGAAGGCGAAGAGAACCGCATCTGCCATCAAGTCCGCGATGGGCGTACCTTCACACTGCCTCTGGCAACCAAGCGGCACGATGTTGTGATTGTCGGCGGCGGCATCAGCGGCCTCACTGCGGCACACTTGCTGCCGCATCACGATTGCCTCCTCCTGGAAAAGGAACCTCATTTCGGCGGCAATACGTATGCCATGGAGCACGACGGCTTGGCCTTCTCTACCGCGGCCGCTTATACAGAAGTTGAGGTCGCAGACTGGCTTGCCAGTGAAATCGGCATGGAAAAGCTGCCTATTGCCAATTGGGATGGCACGATTATCCAAGGAGAATTTATCCCGGACACCTGGGGCGAAGGCTTGGACCATCTTCCAGATTCGGAAATTATCCGAGAAAGCTTCAAGAAGTTTCGGCATGAAATGCTCACCATTGATGTGGAGAAGCGCATGACCGAACTCGACAACCAGCCGTTCTCCAACTTCATGAAAGGATACGCTCCAGAAATTCAGCAGTGGTGGGACGGTTTCGGTCCCTCGAACTGGGGAGCAGTCAGCAACGAATCCTCAGCGGCGCTGGGTATATGGGCTGTGCAATTCGCCGGTGGAGAGAAGCGCGTCGACAACCGGTACACGTGGCCGGGAGGTCTAGGCGCAATTTCCAAACGCTACACTGAGCTGCTGCGGCCAAAGATGGGCGAACGCATGGTCGGCGGCGCCACCATCATTAGCGTGGTGCAGCAAAAACACGAAGCGCATGTCACCTACATGTACAACGGCGCACTACACACAGTCGCAGCTAAGGCAGTCATCATGGCCACTCCGAAGTTCATCACTCGAAGCATCGTGCACGGACTCCCGCAAAAGCAAAAGGACGCTATGGGTGAAATTCGCTACCAACCCTATCCAATTGTGAACTTGATCTTCGACAAGCCCGTCTTCAATAAAGGCTACGACAATTGGTGCCCCGGCAACCGCTTCACTGACTTCATCGTGGCCGACTGGGTCGTGCGCAACAAGCCCGGATACAAACAAAAGCACAACATCCTAACCTGTTACACGCCACTGCGGGAGCACGAGCGAGCACTCCTACTGACCGAAGCAGGCGCGCAGAAGATTGCCGCCGAGGTCCTCCACGATTTCCAAAAGCTATTTCCAGGATCGGACGTCAATCCAAAAGAAGTCCACATCTACCGGCGAGGGCATCCTCTGTATATGTCAACGCCTGGCCTATACACACAGACCATGCCTTTGGTACGCCAACCGATGGAAAGAATTTTCTTCGCGAATACCGACTCCGAAGGGCCGGAATCGACCACGGCAATGGCCATCCAGGCCGCCCGCCGCTCAGTGAAACAAGCCGAAGCCCGGCTGGCGGGTACACCGGTAACGGCATAGCATTGGTTCGGAATGGCAAATTTTTCCACGAAGCGTCGAATGGGAAAGATTGCGTTCGCCGGAGCGTGCGTACTAGCATTTGCGGGATTCTTCGTTTGCTATCGCGACCGAGCTAATCGCCCCGTCCTCGTTTGCTACGGGGCGTCGCCTGGTGAGGTTCCTCAACGTGCAGCCTCTGCAATCTTGAATCCATTCCGCAACCGAAAAGATGAGTCGAATGCAGAATGGCTTATTTGAGACTTACGAACCGACAAGTGCGACCGGATTGCAACCGACAGACTTCGAACAGCTCCGGCGTGAATCTGCTCAGTCTTTCGCAACAACACGAGAGCATCCCTCGTCTGGCTCGATCCGGAACAGAGCAGCAAGACACGAGAAGCTCGCGAAATCTCATCTACGACTTACCTGAAAGCCGCGCGAGACTGATTGTGCATTTCGCAACTGACGAGACTGGGTGGGGAGTATCCACGGCCTCGTTCGTCCGTTGAATTCTGATGTTCTGCGTCTGGCAAATGCCCACGCAAACACAGCCTTTTTACCTGTTTAGGGTCCCCGCATAGTAAACTACTGTAGAAGACATTCAGGCTCCTGCTTTTCTTCCGTTGCACACCCGAGAGGAAACCAATACTTTGAGTTTGAACATTAGGAATATTGCCATTATTGCGCACGTTGACCACGGTAAAACCACGCTGGTGGATGCCATGCTGCGCCAGAGCGGAACCTTCCGCTCGAATGAAGCGGTTGTCGACCGCGTCATGGATTCGAATGATTTGGAACGCGAACGCGGCATCACGATTCTCGCCAAGAACACCGCCGTCTTTTACCATGGCGTGAAGATCAACATTGTCGACACCCCCGGCCACAGCGATTTCGGCGGCGAAGTGGAGCGCGCGCTCAAGATGGTGGACGGCGTCATGCTGCTGGTAGACGCCAGCGAAGGCCCTCTGCCGCAAACGCGTTACGTGCTGAGCAAAGCCCTGGAAGCCCACATGCCGGTGATCGTGGTCGTCAATAAGATAGACCGTCCCGACGCTCGCGCACAGGAAGTCTTGAACGAGATCTATGACCTGTTCATCGACCTCGATGCCAAGGAAAATCAACTCGACTTCCCCGTGCTCTACAGCAATGCCAAAGCGGGCACGGCCTCGCTCGACGCCACGCAACAAGGTCCGGACCTGCAACCGCTGTTCGATGCCATCGTAAAAACCATTCCGCCCCCAAAAGGCGACCCCAAGGGGCCGCTGCAAATTCTGGTGGCCAACCTCGACTACAGCGACTATCTCGGTCGCATCGCCATCGCGCGCGTCTTCAACGGCACCATGTTCACCGGCGAAGATGTCGCTATAGCGAAGCTCGATGGCACGTTCCACAAAACTAAAATAACCAAGCTGTTTTCATTTTCCGGCCTGAAGCGAACCGATTGCACGGAAACGGAAATGGGGGACATCATCGCCGTGGCTGGCGTCGAAGGAATCACCATCGGCGAAACCATCACAGACGTAGAGAATCCCGCGCCCTTGCCGCCAATCGTCATCGACGAACCGACCATCGGGATGTTGTTCACTATCAACACCTCCCCCTTTGCCGGACGCGAAGGCCAGTACGTAACCTCGCGCAATCTGCGCGACCGCCTGGCCAAAGAACTCCTCACCAACGTCTCTCTACGCGTGGAAGACACAGGCAGCACGGACTCCTTCAAAGTGCTGGGCCGCGGCGAATTGCAACTCTCGATTCTTCTTGAGATGATGCGCCGGGAAGGCTTCGAGCTCATGGTCGGCAAGCCGGAGATCGTCACCAAACGCGTCGATGGCAAACTCATGGAACCGGTGGAACTGCTCACCATCGACGTACCCGAGGAATTTGTCGGCGTCGTGATGGAGCAGTTAGGTTCGCGCAAGAGTGAAGTCAAAAACATGCACAACCACGGCTACGGACGCGTCCGCATTGAGTTCCGCGTGCCCAGCCGCAGTCTGATCGGCCTCCGCAGCCAGTTGCTCACCGACACGCGCGGCACCATCGTCATGAACGCGCTCTTTGATGGCTACATCGAGTGGCAAGGTGAAATCCCTCAGCGTCTCACCGGCGCCCTGATTTCCGACCGCGACGGCGCCTCCACAGCCTACGCCCTCTGGGGTCTGCAGGAGCGTGGCAACATGTTCGTCGGCCCCGGCGCGGCCCTCTATGAGGGCATGATCGTCGGCGAAAACGCCAAGGACAACGACATGGACGTGAACGCCGTCCGCGAAAAGAAGCTCACCAACATGCGCTCCTCTTCCGCCGACGAAGCGCTCCGCCTGGTTCCCTACAAGAATCTAAGTTTGGAACAGGCCATTGAATTCATCACCGACGATGAATGGGTCGAAGTCACTCCTAAATCCTTGCGCATTCGCAAAAAAGTCTTGCAGGCGAACAAGCGCAAGCGCGGCCCGGTAGCGGTAGATGCTTAGCACTGCGTAAAATCGTGCGTAACATCGAAAGATGCGCAAGAAGATGAGGTCCCAGGAGCCAGCAAGAATCTTCACCCAGGGTATTGCCGTGTTCCTGGTTCCCTGTTCTTGCGGCCACAATATCGCCGTTGCAGGAAATGACACTCCCACCGGGCCTCACGGCCGGCACTTGCGCTGCCCGAATTGCGGCAAAAAGCACGACCGCCACTTCCGGGCTGTCCGGTTCCAATTTGAACGCGCTGGAGTCTGGCGTTCAGAAGGCTGCTGAACGCAACACCGCAGTCCTCCCCCGCAGGCGAAAATAACCTGCTATACTCGCTACCTCGTTTGACTGTTCGCAACTCCGGTTCTGGAACTCTGCACGCTGGACTCCCTCCGAAGCCGCCCACACTCAGACAAACCACCATCGTGAGGCACGCGTGAAGAACATTTTTGTAGGCAACTTGGATTTTCATACTACGGAAGAAGAACTCCGCCAGGCTTTTGAACCGCACGGGCAAATTGACAAAGTAAGCATCATGACGGAGCGAGAGACCGGCCGTTCACGCGGGTTTGCGTTCGTGGAGATGACCAACGCCGAGGAAGGCGACAAGGCCATCACGGCGCTCAACGGTTCACAAATTGGAACTCGTACGGTGAACGTAAACGAAGCGCGACCGCGGGAAGAACGTCCGCGTGGCGGTGGTGGAGGCGGTGCCGGCGGTGGTTTCCGTCCCGGTGGCGGCGGAGGTGGTGGCGGCGGTCGTGATCGCGGCAGCGGTGGCGGTGGCCGCAAAGGTGGAGGAGGCGGCGGCGGTCGTGATCGCGGCGGCAGCGGTGGTGGTGGCGGCGGCGGTCGCTGGTAAAGTCTCGGAATATGCGGCGGCGGAGCTTGCTCCGCCGCCATTTCAGTCCGTACGAAGAACCATCAAGCATTCACTCGCTTCATCATCGCCTCGGGGTAGCGCAGACCACTCGCCGCTCCCCGGGGCGCCACTTCTTCCAGGCGCTGCATTTCGGGTGCGCTCATGAGAATGTCGGCAGCCTCTGCGTTTTGTTCCAAATACGTGCGGCGCTTCGTTCCAGGAATAGGCAGAATATCGGCTCCCTTGGCCAGCAGCCACGCCAGCGCCAGTTGCGACGGTGTACAGCCCTTCTCCTGCGCAATCGTCTTCACCTGATTTACCAGATCCAAATTCTTCTGGAAGTTCTCTCCCTGGAAGCGTGGCGAGTTATGCCGATAATCGCCAACTGGAATATCCTCAGGCCGCTTGAATTCCCCGCTTAGAAAACCTCGCCCCAGCGGACTGTAGGCCACAAACGCGATACCTAGGTCCCGCGTGGTGGCCAAAATCTCATCCTCCGGATCCCGCGTCCACAACGAGTATTCCGTTTGCAGAGCCGCAATCGGATGAACCTTGTGCGCGCGCCGAATCGTAGCAGCAGACGCTTCGGACAAACCAAGATAGCGAACTTTTCCATCGTGAACCAGTTCCGCCATCGCTCCAACAGTTTCTTCAATGGGAACAGTCGTGTCCACCCGGTGCTGGTAGTAAAGATCAATCACATCGACGCCGAGCCGTCGCAGGCTTTCATCGCAGCAGGATGCAACATAGTCCGGGTGGCCGTTCACGCCATGAAAGGCGCCGTCCGGTCCACGCACATTGCCGAATTTCGTGGCCAGAAAAGCCTGCTCGCGTTTGCCGCGAATCGCGCGACCAACCAGGTCTTCGTTAGAACCTCTCCCATACACGTCGGCGGTGTCGAGAAAATCGATCCCAAGTTCCAGCGCGCGGTGAATCGTAGCGATGGATTCCGCGTCATCCGGGCTGCCGTAAAATTCCGACATACCCATGCAGCCAAGTCCCAGCGCGGACACCCAGGGGCCATTTTTGCCAAGCTGTCGTTTGTGCATTGTTCTACGCCTCAGCCCGAGCATAACCGATTTGGGGAAGGGCTTGCGTTACGCCACGATGAAATGGCTGGCTGCGGCGAAGCCGAGAATGACCATCTGAATTGAAGGCTACCGCACAGGGATGTACACTAATAGGGTTGCGAAAGAGCGCGCCCGTAGCTCAATTGGATAGAGCGCCGGCCTCCGGAGCCGTAGGTTGGGGGTTCAAGTCCCTCCGGGCGCACCACCGATTCGCTTTCGGCTCTCAGCCATCGGCTCTCAGCTAAACCACAAACTGCCAACTGCCAAGTTTTTGATAGCCGCTAGCCGCCCTTCTAGTACTGCCGCTTCATCACTCCCACCAGCGCCCGCTGTGCATCTGTATCTAGGACCAGCGCTGTAGTGTTGTCGATCATGTAAACGCCGTGGGTGAAGACAGATCCACCGCCAGACTCTTGCACGCTGAGAGTGCCAAAACCATTGGCTCCCATGGTGAAGCTTCCACTCACGCCAGTGTTGGAGTTCGTGGCTCCAACTAAGGAATTCAGCGTGCTAATGTCCACCTTGCCCGCCAGAGCATTTCCAGTCCCTGTCAGTTGGCCGGAAATGTCCTCTTCCGAGCTCGGCGTCGTCGTAAACAAAACACCGTTCCAATTCAGGGCAAAGCCGCCATCCAAATTGCTTTGGCCAAACGGCGCTCCCGACTGTGCGAAAGCCACCCCCGCCGCCACCAACGAAGTGTCCATATCAATCGTGGCCACTCCACCGTTTGCTTGCGGATAAAGCACAATTTGCAGCGTGCGTCCGATGTCGTCGTTGATCGCTAACGCAGCGGTAGCGCGACCATTGCTAGCCATGCTGTACGATCCGCTGAAGAGTGAGAACCCTGTCGTGACGACGCTGGCATCGTTTTCGTCAAACGTGCCACTGGTAAATAAGCCACCGCCATTTGCCGCAAGAACGCCTCCCAAGGCCAACGCACCGTTCGCAGTCGCTCCGCCCAGAGTGAATGCGTAGCTCCCGTGCAGTGAGCCATTGCCGAACGGGCCTGCAGCCTGCCGGTTCAGATCTCCCACAACCGACGAGCTTGCTCCCGCGTCGGTTTCGACCAGCTTGAATTGGTTCGCGTTCACGGCATACAAAGCAAAATTCTCGGTTCCCCCAACGGTCGTAAACGCTAGAGTGCCGCGTCCGCTGGATGTCATGGTGTACGTCCCGCTCAACCCAAGGTTGAAGGAAGGCGTCCCATTATCGTTCACATCCAGCACACCGCTAGAGATATTCCCTGTGCCATTCGCAGTCATCGCTCCCACTTGCACCAGCAGATTCGCGTTTGCATCGATGCCGGAAAGGTTCGCAACGTAGTTTCCGTTGAACGAGGCAGCGTTGAACGAGTTCGCATCCTGGCGGTCAATGGTTCCGCTAGCACTCACCGTCGCTGTATCAAAGCGGATCATGAAGCCGTGCTGATCGTTGGCCATTGCAATCTGCCAGCTCGCCGAGTTGCTCCCACTCACCGCGAGTGCTACCGAACCCCGACCGTCCGGTCCGATCGAATACGTCCCTGTGAACGTCAGATTGGTGGAAACTGCCGTTTGGCCTGTCACGTCTTCCAGTCCGCCCGTAATATTGCCGTTGCCATCTGCCGTAAAACTACCCGCCGCCGCCAGAAATCCGCTGGCATTGCTGCCAGAGAACGAGAACGCGTAAGGGCCATGTAATGTCGCATTCGAAAAAGTAATGGTCAGCACCGCGCTACTTGATCCCGCTCCGCCTTGATCCACACCCGTGATGGTCACCGTTCCACCCGTTGGCGCAGTCGCCGGAGCCGTGTAGACACCTGCCGTGGAGATCAAGCCGTGTGTCGCATCGCCACCCGTTACTCCGTTCACCTTCCACGTGATCGCCGTGCTTGGGGTGCCGTTGACGCTGGCGGTAAACGTCAGTGCCGAGCCAGCTGGCAATGTTGCCGCGGAGGGAGAAATACTCACCGTCGCAGTCGGCCCAATCGTCACAGCGGTCGAAGCTGAAATGCTTGTATTAGCCTGCGAAACGGCAGTGACCGTTACCGCAGCCGGACTGGGAATAGCCGCCGGAGCCGCAAACAATCCGCTGGTTGAGATCATTCCATGCGCAGCGTCACCGCCCGTAACTCCGTTCACCTGCCACGTCACCGCCTGGTTTGTGCTGTTGGCCACAGAAGCCGCAAACTGTGCCGTCTGCCCCACGGGAACGCTCACCACAGTCGGAGCGACTGTGACGGTAACAGAGGGTGGCGGCGTCTTTGTCGATGAAGATCCACAAGCGGCCATCGCCACCACCAGAAAGAGTGCGATCGACGCAGAAACAATCTGACCAAGTTGCCGGGATCGACTTGGCAAGTGGTCGGTGGGCGTCAGTACAGACGAACCAGTCGGGCGGAATCGGGCGGCAAACATAAATCACCTCAAGAAAATTTGGGCAGGGCTGAACTGCGACCCTGACCGGATCGCAGAAGCAAAGACTTCCCTGCCCTTATTGGAACCCAAGTTCGAGCCGAGAGTTGCATCAAACTTCGAAGCTCTCGTGAAACTCTTGATTCCGCCGCTGTAAACCAATTTCCTTCGTTTACATGTGCCAGGCCCTCGGCAGTCTATATTTGAAATACGTTGATCTGGCCTGAAAGTGTCGAACTTTAGTTTGAAAGAAATATGACCCTTTTCGATGCGCCACCCACCACGCGCCGCCAATTTCTCCGCAAGGCCGCTAGGATCGGCGCGGGAGTCGCGCTGGCCGCAGGCAGCTACGGAGCCTTCTACGAGCGCCAGCACGTCGTCGTGCGCCACATGGATATCCCTCTGGCACGCCTGCCAGAAGAGCTGGATGGCATCACCATCGCTCAGATCAGCGACCTCCACTACCACCCACAGTTCAGTGCGGGAGTCATCCGCAAAGCCGTAGAACTCATTCGTCAGCTCAATCCAGACATCCTGGCGCTCACCGGTGATTTCGTTACCCTTTCCGAATTTCGGTCGGAAGATCCTGGAGCTGCGAAAGCGGCCGGCCCCTGCGCCGAACTGCTGGCACCCCTGCGCCCAAAATTGGGCGTTTTTGCCGTCTTGGGCAATCACGATACCTTCACCGACCCCGTTTTCGTAGAAGGCGCTCTTGCAGAACGCGGAATTCGCGTGCTGACCAACCAAGCCACTCCCGTTGAAAAGGACGGCAAACGAATTTGGATCGCCGGAACAGCCGACGCTTTGGGTGGGTTCCCTGACCTGGACGCAACTTTGCGAGGAATCCCCCACAAAGAGCCAGTCGTACTGCTTGCGCACGAGCCCGATTTCGCCGACGAGGCCGCGCAACACCCCATCGATTTGCAGCTCTCGGGCCACTCGCATGGTGGACAGATTCGACTTCCCTTTCTGCCTCCTCTGGCTCTGCCCCGGCTGGGCCGAAAGTATCCTATAGGGCTACGTAAAGTCGGTCCAATGGCCCTCTACACCAACATTGGCCTTGGCACCATTGGCGTCCCCATCCGCATATTGGCCCCACCAGAAGTAACCCTCTTCACCCTGCGAACCAACCTGAAGAAAACTCCGTAAACATGGGTTCCCAGAAGGGCCAGTGACTTCAGTCATCTTGTTGTCGAGCGCCAGATGGGTCAACCTAGCCCTTGGCGAAGGCGTGCGCGCAAGTTGGCCGCCGGGCCGGAGTTTGCCATGGGTCCAACGCAGTTATGAGTGCAACAAGAACAAGTGGACAGAAAGATTGGACGCATCTGCTGACTGACCCGGAACTCGTGGGCCACGTCGGTAAGCTTCTCCAAGCCTATCGCGAAGCTCCTGCGGACAAGCGCGAAGAAGCCCTTCTGCGTGCCATGCGCGAGATCCGCCAGCAGGCCGCAGTGCCTTCTGCTGGGCAATCGACGGCGCCAACTGGCGTGGCAGCAGTAACTAAGACCGAATCACGCGGCGAAACAGCAGCGGCAGCCGTTGCTACCAAACCCGAAGCACCTGAAGAAGCCCTCGCGGAAACGCGAATTGCGGCAAAAGTGCCGGAGGCCCCTGCCGAACTACGGTCGCTGGCAACGCCGACCGCCAGCCATCCGGCAGAAGCGAAGTCAATGCCTCCTCCGGCGGTGCAGCCTCCGTTTGTGCCTGACATCTTTACTCCATCCTTCGGACAAGATCGCCGCCACTATCCACGCATTCGGTGTTTTATCGCCGTCGAACTTCGCTGCGAAGGCTGGGATACTCCCGTCTGGGGAAACCTTGCCAACGTAAGTGCAGGCGGTTGCTATATTGAAACAGTTGAACCAATCCGCAAGCACACAAAATTAGAAGTCGGGCTGTGGGCGAACAACGGAAAGGTTTGGGTGAAAGGGATTGTAATTAACGGAGTCGTCACGGAAAACAATCCTACGTTCGGCGTCCGCCTGCAATACACCGACATGGACCCCGCCAGCCGAGAAACGCTGCGCTTCTTCTTGAGGTTTGTAGAAGACACTTCCAAGAATTACGAGAAACAGAACGGTTATCTGGCGCAGCTCAAGCGCTGAACAGGTCTCACGTGGGGGAGCCTCACTTAGTTGAGCGTCACGTAGCCACAGGCGCCTCGCCTGTGTATGCACTTTGGGGACGTTCTGTTGATTCTCACTGACCCCAAAACAAACTCTCCCTGTTCCCCTGAACCCACATCCGCGCTAAGATGATCTCGCCATGAACACGTCCCCCACGGCTCTGGTCACGGGCGCCTCCGGCGGCATCGGATACGAGCTCGCAAAACTTCTTGCGCGCGACAACTACAATCTTGTGCTTGTCGCTCGCAGCGCGGACAAACTAACGCAACTTGCTGCGGAACTGGAAAAGGCCTACAAGATCCGCGCGACAGTCGTTGCAGCGGATCTTGCACAATCGAGCGGCCCCGATCAAGTCTTCACAGCCACGCAGCAAGCGGGAATCGAAATTGAGGTGCTCGTGAACAATGCTGGCTTCGGCCAATTTGGCTTCTACGTCGGCACTGATCTAAAGCAAGAACTAGAGCAACTCCAACTCAACATCACTTCCCTAAGTCATCTCACGAAGCTGTATCTGCGTCCCATGGTCCAGCGTCGCCGCGGACGAATCTTGAACGTCGCGTCCACCGCCGCATTCCAGCCCGGACCATTGATGGCCGTCTACTATGCCACTAAGGCATACGTGCTTTCGTTTTCGTCGGCACTGTCGAATGAACTGCAAGGCACCGGTGTCTCGGCAACCTGCTTGTGCCCGGGGCCGACTACGACAGAGTTCCATAAACGGGCCGCAATGGATGCCTCCACCATCATGAAAGCGCCCTTCATGGATGCGAAGTCTGTCGCCGAAATTGGCTACCGCGCGATGTTGAAGGGAAAACCGGTTGTCATCGCTGGAACCATGAACTGGCTAGTGGCTCAGTCCACACGCTTCGCGCCACGAACGTGGGCGGCCGCGATCGCCCGGAAGATTCAGGAACAGAGGCAGTAGCGCTTAGCATTTGTAGCGCCCGCGTCCCGCCGGCAGTCGCGGGGGCATCTTGCCCGCGCTGTGTTGAAGTGAAAAAAGCAACTGCCGCCGAGACGCCCGCTGGAGTGCCGCCGAGACGGCAGCGCTACAAAAACCTCACTCCCACTCAATCGTTCCCGGCGGTTTCGACGTCACGTCATACACCACGCGGTTCACGCCCTTAACTTCGTTCACAATCCGGCTGGACATGTTTTTCAGCACTTCATGCGGCAAGTACACCCAATCCGCCGTCATTCCATCTTCGGAATGCACGCAGCGAATCGCGCAGGTGTAGGCATAAGTCCGCTGGTCGCCCATGACTCCAACCGACTTCACCGGAAGCAAGACGGCAAACGACTGCCAGATCTTCGTATACAGCCCAGCCTCCTTAATTTCATGGACAACAATTTCGTCGCACTCGCGCAGAATATCGCAGCGCTCTTTTGTCACTTCGCCGAGCACACGCACCGCAAGACCCGGCCCTGGAAAAGGTTGCCGCTGCAGCATTTCTTCCGGCATCTTGAGATCGCGCCCAATGCGCCGGACTTCATCTTTGAATAAATCCTTCAGCGGTTCGATCAACTTCAGCTGCATCTTCTCCGGCAGCCCGCCGACGTTGTGATGCGATTTGATGGTCTGTGAAGGACCGCGCACAGAGCGCGATTCAATCACATCGGGATAGAGAGTCCCCTGCACCAACCAGAAATTATCCAGCTTGGCATCTTCAGCTTTTTCTTTGGCAAAGGGCCGGTGCGGAGTCGTTTTGGTCGCCGCATCCACAATCTTGTGCGCTTCTTCTTCAAACACGGCTATAAATTCGTTGCCGATAATTTTTCGCTTGGCTTCGGGCTCCGTGACGCCGCCCAGCCTGCGCAGAAACCGCGAACTTGCGTCCACTGCCTCCACATGCAATCCGAGTTTATCGCGCAGATTTTGCTGCACTTTCGTGAACTCGTCTTTCCGCAAAACACCGTTGTCCACAAAAATGCAGGTCAGTCGCGAATTCCCCTTTTCGTCACGCAGCGCGCGATCCACCAGCACGGCCGCAACCGACGAATCCACGCCGCCGGAGATCGCACAAATCGCTCGGCCATCACCAACTTGTTTCTTTACCTGCGCGATGGTCGTATCGATAAAATGCTGCGGCGTCCAATTCGCCAACGCGCCACAGATTCCCAATACAAAATTCTTGAGAAGCTCTGAACCCAGCGGCGTGTGATGCACCTCGGGATGGAACTGCACAGCCCACATTCTTCTTTGCGTGTCTTCGATTCCCGCCAGAGCATTCGGCGATTGCGCGATCCGGCGAAATCCCGCTGGCAGCGTTTCCGCCTCATCGCCGTGCGACATCCATACAGTAAGCTGTTTCGGCAGCCCTCGGAAGAGTATCGACTCCTCAATCACATCTACATTCGCGTGGCCGTATTCGCGCTTCGATCCCGGACGCACCTTGCCGCCCAGCGTATGCACCATGTAGTGCAGCCCGTAACAAATGCCGAGCACAGGAAGTCCCAATTCAAGAACACGCGCGTCCGAGGCAGGCGCATCGGCATCGTAGACGGAGCTCGGACCGCCCGAAAGAATAATCCCGACCGGCTTATAACCCTTAATTTCGTCGAGGCTGGCGTTACAGGGAAGAACGGCGGAAAAAACGTTCTGTTCGCGGATGCGGCGCGCAATCAACTGCGTATATTGCGAGCCGAAGTCGAGGATGACGATTGATTGAGGTTCCACGAATGAGTTTCTCAGATTGGGGGCCGGGTGTAAATAGCTTCTAGCTCTTAGTTCCAGCTCCTAGCGAAAACTTGAGCTACTTCGGCCGCAGCGGCTCTCCGGGTGCGAAACCCGACACCGGTGAGTCATCTGGCCCCGAAGCTTGGGCGCCCGGTAAAGAAAAGAAGGGCTCATCCTCTTGATTCGATGATTGATTCGATGACGCGGTATTCGGACCTAGCGACGAATCCGAACGAACAGAACTCGTCGGCTCCAACCCGACCGACTCTTCGGCAGTTGCTACACCAGCGACAACTGCCTCGCCTCCCGACACAACGATTGCAGCAGGCTCGCTCGCGGAGACTACACTGAACGCCGGTGCCACCGTTTCAAGAACAGGCGTAACTATCTCCCCTATTGGCCTTGAACTCCGGTCCCACTCCACCAGCGAGACGTATCCCGCCAATCTAGCAACATGAAGATAGTCCGCGACCGCGAAATACGTTAACGTCACTATCCCCATCAGGCTCAGCGTCACGCTGGCAGGTACCAGGTTAGCCAGTGATAGCGGATACATCACCACGGTCGACGCAACCACAAACGC
>JAYVEP010000122.1:0-4701 GCA_043749225.1 Acidobacteriaceae bacterium | reverse complement strand
AAAAATTCATAGCCCACGCGAACTTCACTACGGCGGCCCGAATCGTAACCTACATCAAACCCCGCGCCTAGCCGGCGGTCGTGATACTCGGCAATCTGGTGATCGCCCTGAAAGGTGCTGCGCGCCTGCTTCATATAGAAGCCGCGTGGAGCTACAAAAAAACGGCTTGTCCCAATGGGCTGATAAAACTCGCTGGCAATAAGATTGGTTCCGCCAAGCACAACATCGCTGCGCCACTCACCGCCGTGCTTGCGGATGTCCATCATCGTAATGCGGAATCCAGCGGAGAAATCGAAGTTTCCGGTTCCCGAACCTTGCACGTTTATGGCTAGATCTATGAAGGGCGGGCCATAGGTCTTTTCGTGCGCACGAATGCGCAAGCCTGTTCCAGTCGGCGTAGAAAAACTCTCATAGCCGAGAAGATCAAAACGCCCTTCGCCGGTGAAACGAGTCAAATCTGTTTCCAGATAAGCAACAGCGAGTTCTTTTCCAGCGTACTTCTCCAACGCTTCCTGCAGGCGGGCCTTCTCGCTGCCAGTGACGCCGGCAATCTCGATCTGCGCCACTTTAACTTCGGGAGTGCGTTTGCGAGCGTAACGTGCCAGCAAATGCTGCCGCCATTCGTCCTCGGTCAGGGCATAGGGAGCCAAAGTACTTAGATTCTTTCCCGCACCTTCGTATCCCAGCCGAATGATTTTTTCGGCTTCTAAGAAGTCTGCTCCGGTCAGTTTGCCCAGCTCAGGAGAGATGACCAAGTCCGCCAGGCTCCGGCCTCGACGTTCATTTTCCAGCGTCACAATGTTCAGCGTCTGATTGAGAACACCTCCCAAAGTTTGCAACTCGTCGCGCCCAGCCAACGGCGATGCAACATCCACGGCAATCACAACTTCAGCACCGAGATCGCGCGCTACATCCGACGGAATGTTATCCACCAGCCCGCCATCTACCAGCACTTTGTCGCCGAGATCAACCGGGGTAAACACGCCCGGAATTGCCATGGTCGCGCGCAACGCCTGGGAGAGTTGACCATCTTTCAAGACTTCGGCGTTCCCAGACAACAGATCGGTGGCGACGCATCGGTAAGGGATTGGCAGATTGTCAAAACTTCCGACTTCGGAATATCCGAACGCGACCCGATCAAACAACAGCGCTGCACCGTGCCCAGGATTAAACCCGTTGGGCCCTGTCAAACCGTTTTTCAGTCCCAGCGGAATGCCCAGTTGGTACGAGCGGTGGTCTTCCTTGCGGCGAAACGCCAGCTGGTCGTAATCCGGCTCGGGGAGCAGCGTCTCGTCCCAATCAATAGCGCCGATGAATTCATGCGCCTCATGCGCCGTCATGCCAGTCGCATACATCGCCCCAATCAGGCCGCCCATGCTCGTTCCGGTCACGATGTCGACAGGGATGCGATGCTCCTCAAACCACTCCATGACGCCGACATGCGCCAGACCGCGCGCGCCACCACCGCTCAATACGAGGGCAATCTTTGGGCGGGGCGATGAACGCTGCGGCACCGCTTCCTGCGCGGCTGCTGAAGAGCCACCGAGCGAGGCGACAAGAATCAATGTAATGAATTGGAACAAAGAGGAACGATGAGAACGAAACGACATATTGACGTCTCCGAAACTACCGCACGAGTTACTGAGGGCGGATAGATAGCTAAAAGGTAGCAGGTCTGAAATTCGAGTGTCAGGAGGTGGAATTGATTGTAGAGGCACCGGCGTTTCCGTCCCTACCAAAAACTCCGTCTACATGACCGGAGGAACAGGGATGCCCAAGAATCCGAGCACACGCACCAATTCTCGGCGTACGACCGCCACAGTGGCAAGCAGGAATTGCTTTCGCTCGGCATCCGGCTCGGCCAGAATAGGATGGTGATGATAGAACGAGTTGAACATTTGTGCGAGTTGGAAAGCGTGTTTTGCCGCGTAGGCAGGCTCGGACGTGGCGATGCACTGCTCAACTACTAACGAGGTGCGCGAGGCAGCGAGCCAGAGTGTCCAGATTTCGTTGACTTCCTTTTGTGTGGCGGGATCTGTGGTGGTGCTGGCGTCCAGATATTTTGCAAAATCTACGTCTTTCGAAGAAAACTTGTCCGGATTGAGGCCGCCCTTGCGGAAAATATTCGAAGCGCGTACGACCGCATACTGCACATACGGCCCTGTTTCGCCGTCGAAGCTCAGCGCTTCCTTGAAATCAAACGCAATCACGGAAGGCTTGGTGAATTTAAGCATGAAAAATCGCAGCGCTCCTACGGCGATCTGACGCGCAACCTCGCGGCGCTCTTCATCCACAACCTCGGGGTGCCGCGTGTCCACTTCATTTTGCGCAGAAGCAATCAGACGATCGAGCAAGTCATCGGCCTTAACGCCGAACCCTTTGCGCCCCGATACCTCTATATAGGATCGACCTTTGTCCTCGTCGGAAAGTTGATAGCCCAACTCCGCGGCGCAGCGTGGCGTTAGCGCTACCATCTCGTAGGACAAATGGGTATAGTGATCGGCTTTTTCGTCGTGACCGAGACCTCGAAGGGCGTCGATCACCGTGTTTTGCGCCTCGGATTGGCGTGCGTCAATCACATTGTAGATTTCGGCCACGTCTCCAAAATGCGGATGCTCCCGCTCACCTTCGAGAGCAGAAATCCAGCAATCTTGGCCGGTTCGATAGCGGTAAAACTTGCGGTATCCAAAGTCTTTCCCGAGCAATCCGAATTTCCACATGTGATACGCGATATCTTTGCCCACGTAGCCAACAGTTCCATTCGAACGGACGATTACTTTTTGATCTTCCTCGGCAACTTCATCAGAAGCTTCGGCCTCGGAACCTTTCGGCGATTTCTCAGCGCCCTTCGTATCTTCTGTGGCTAGATTCTTTTGTCCCGTGCCAGCGCGCCGCATCACCCAGCAGCCCTTGTTCTTGCCTTCCGACTCGAAGGACAGCACGCCTCCCGCCTTCAGACGCTCGAATGCCGCATCCCAGAAATGGAGATGGAGAATTTCGCTTTCACGCGGAAGAAAATCGTATTGAATATCCAGGCGGTCCATTGTCTCGAGGTGCCGACGAAGAACTGCCGTCGCAACCTGTTCAGCAATTTCTGAAGTTTGGTTGCCACCGACTTCGAGCGCGTGCAGGACTTCGGCCCGTTTCCTCAGATTTTCTTTGTCAGCTGCGTACCACTGCGAAACACGCGCGTACAAATCCCAGCAGTAATAGTCAAACTGCGGTTGAAGTGTTAGCGCCTCGACTTCAGCGCGGGACTTCTTCTCAATATGTAAAAACCCGACAATCACGTCCGCGACCTGCACGCCCGTGTTGTCGATGTAATTCTGCACATCGACAACACGACCGGCAGCACGCAGCAGACGAACAAACGTATCGCCAAGAATTGCATTCCGCAAATGCCCGATATGCGCGGCTTTGTTCGGGTTAATGCTGGAGTGTTCAACCAGGATCTTGCCCGTAACCACATCCGCCGGAGGCTTTTCGTCCGCTGCCACGGCGGAGGCCAGCATCTCCCGCTTTACATGCAAGTTCAAATACCCGGCGCCGGCCACTTCCGCACGTTCTATTTCCGGAATGTCGCCAAGGCCTGCGGCAATCTCTTCCGCAATTTTGCGCGGAGCCTTGCGCAGTTTCTTCGCCAGCTCAAAGGCAAGCGGCAAAGCGTACTCGCCGAACGCCACATTCGGAGGCTGTTCCATCGCTAGATGCGCGATGTCGAGGTCATAATTCTTACGCAGAAACTCGCGCACATGCCCGGCCAGCTTGCGTTGCAAATGACGGTACAAGAATCCTCGCTAACTTGTTGAAGAAAAGAGTGATTGTAACAAATGGTACAGCGCGCGCAGGTTTGACGCATACCCGCGCGTTCCCTATGATGAAGAGTGCCGCCGTTGCACTCCGTGCGAGACAACTTTCCACGCTTACGCGGTTGCCCGATCAACCCATGCGCATTGCATACCTAGACTGCTTTTCCGGCATTAGCGGCGACATGTTTCTTGGCGCACTTATCGACTCAGGTGTGCCCGCGCGCGTATTCGAAGAAGCAGTTGCTGCGTTAGATATTGGGGCGGCGCTTGCGATTTCCAAAGTCGACCGCAGTGGGATTACCGCCACGAAAGTCGATGTGCTGGTTGCTGGGCAGATCGCTGAGGCAAAGGATTCTCACAAGCACGACCATGATCATAACCACGACCATGGACACGATCACTCGCATAACAACGAGCATGGGAGCAAGCATTCGCATGGTCGCGGACTCAACGAGATTCGCGAGATCATTTCGCGATCTTTAATTCCAGCCGAAGCGAAAGCTACCGCCACTGCCATTTTTGAAGCTCTGGGCGCGGCGGAAAGTAAGATTCACAACATTCCTATTGAGACGATTCACTTTCACGAAGTGGGGGCTGTCGACGCTTTAGTGGATATCATTTGCGCCGCCGTTGGAGCAGCGCATCTGGCAGTGGATGAATGGGTTTGCTCGCCGCTCAATGTTGGCGGAGGCACCGTCAAGTGTGCCCACGGAACGTTTCCGGTCCCCGCTCCGGCGACGCTCGAATTGCTAAAAAATGCTCCGGTGTTTTCTTCTGGCCCACAAATGGAACTTGTGACCCCCACTGGCGCCGCCATCGTAACGACGCTCTCCAGGCGCTTTTCGTCTTTCCCGCAGATGAAGATTAACGCCATCGGCTACGGCGCCGGCAC
>JAYVEP010000121.1:0-12074 GCA_043749225.1 Acidobacteriaceae bacterium | reverse complement strand
TTGTTGAATCCGTGCCACATAACCTCCAATCGCAACGGCAGTAGCACCCAGCAAACCGGACGAACTGGATGCTATCTATAGTACGGACTGGCATGCGGTACTTCTGATTCCAAATTAGGGCAATAATTTACTTGACTCATCCACACTTTTCGGGCATAATTTGAAGCATGGAAGCCAACAAAAGCCCCGAACCGCAGAGCCTTCAGGAAGCAATCATCTACTTCTCGAACCCTGACAACTGCATCGCCTACCTGATAGCGCGACGCTGGCCGATGGGGGTTGTGTGTCCTAGCTGCGGATCGCAGAAAGCGACCTTTAACCCTTCGCGTGGGCTCTGGCAATGCAGCAGCCATCACAGCAAGCGCCAGTTCTCCGTGAAGGTTGGGACCATCATGGAAGATTCGGCAATCGGTCTCGACAAGTGGCTTACCGCAATGTGGCTGATTACTAACTGCAAAAACGGAGTCAGCAGCTATGAGGTTGCGCGAGACGTGAAGGTGACTCAGAAGTCGGCATGGTTTATGCTGCACCGCATCCGTCTCGCCTTGCAGGATGACTTCTTTGGAAGCAAGCTGTCGGGCGAAGTGGAGGTTGATGAGACCTTCATCGGCGGGAAAGCGCGAAACATGCACGTTAGCGAGCGCAAACGCCGCATCACTGGCACTGGTGGCAAGGACAAGACTGCGGTTATCGGCATCTTGGAGCGTGGTGGGCAGGTTCGCGCAAGCGTGATTCCTAGCCGTCGCAAAAGCGTGCTGCAAGAGCAGGTTCGCAAGCATGTAACCGCTGGCGCGGCGCTCTACACCGATGCGCTGCTTTCCTACTCGGGGCTGGCAGGCGACTACGCGCACCAAGTGATTGACCATGCGAGTCAGTATGTAGACGGACGAGTCCATACCAACGGCCTTGAGAACTTCTGGAGCCTCCTCAAGCGCGGCGTTGCGGGCACTTACGTTAGCGTGGAACCGTTTCATCTTTTCCGTTACCTTGATGAGCAAATGTTTCGTTTCAATAACCGCAAAGACTTGAAAGATGCTGACCGCTTTAATCTTGCCGTTTCCCAGATCGTCGGCCAGCGGTTGACCTTCGCCCAACTGACTGGGAAGGCGGGAGAAACGATTAACTAACCCTTTGCGCCGGAAGCGCGGGAAGCGGGCGAAACTTTAGCTCGCTTTTTCTTTGCTCGTTTCTGTTTCCATTCTCTTTCGAGAACCCCTAACTGTTCGTGCGAAACGGAAAGGACTTTCCGTACAACTCTATCGAAGTTATCGGCGTCTTTGCTCATGCTGTTGATCTCCCAGTGGTTAGCTGTCCCCATGTTGGCACTTCCCCGTGCTGATTTATCCAATGCTTAATCAGAGAGGCGAATATCTCTATGCCATCTTTAGGGATGTTGATCTTAATGTGGGGCTTGTTCACGGCGCTGTTCGGCAATCCAACCACTTGTGTCTCTTTGAAAATCGCGAGTAGGGGCTCAAATTCACCCCCCAAGTCTGCGGATTCCATTGTCTGTGGTAGCTCCAAGCGATTACATCTGCGGCCTGCAAAGCATTGTTGTTGTCGTCAATGTCGGAGGCCATTGCGCCAGTATGTTTCTCGCCCCGCGCCTTTTCAAGGTACAGAATTACAGTGTGCGCCGCTTGCATTTGTTCGTGGTGATGCTTTGAGCCTTTGTCTACGAGATAGGCCACTTTATTGTTATAGTTCCTAATCTTTAACGCTTCTCGATTTGCGAGTACCGCAGTAAAGAATGCCATTGCATATGGACCCATAAGTTCATGGCAGACCTCAGTAGACAACAGAGACTTGTAGTCGGCCTGGGGGATGCCGATCGACAAACTGTAATCCTTCTTACGATTTATAAACTTGGACACAGTTGGGAATAGAGCCTTTTTCATCTCGGGTAGCATGGTTGAATATTGCCCATATGGACGCACGAAGTCGGTCATGTGAATACGATGAACCCGGAACTCCTTCAGCATTTTGTCCCAGTCGAAATTAAACTCAAGGAATCTGGGTTTGTTCATAATGAGAGCTCCTACGACTACTACCTTCGCCTCATCATGGCTGCCGCTGTCATCGCAATAACACGTGAGGGCGAGAGCTAGCCTTCGGGGATCATCTGAATGGTGCATAAGAAACCAGAGTGCCTCCGCTTCTGCGTGGCGCTGTCTAGTCAAGACGCACCCCCGCTATGGTCATAATCTACCCGACTCTTGGATGAGTCAAGTAAATTATTGCCCTGGGAAGACCTACAGTAAAGAGGTGAGATATTACACAAGCAAGTTGATCGACGGCGGCGCTACATTTAAATGCCATTTCTTGCAAGCACAGGGTTCCCCTTTGGCCTTTAGGGGCCCGGCGGGCAACCGCCGCAGGCAGGCGGCTAAGGCGCTGAATCAACACGCTGCGGATGCGCATTCGCATCCTTTGCCGACGATCCTATCGGCGATACTCGTTCCCACACATTTTCAGTCTAAGTTCTGCCGGGCTCGAGGCTACGTCGACGAATTGGCTTCGTCCGACGACCCTTGTGCGGGCAATCCGGGTCGTAGACCAAGGGCTTATTTGGGCTCCTAGACGAGTGCTTTCCACATTCATCGTACAGGCCGGCAAATATCCAGGCGGCAATCTTCCCCGTGCCCGCATGGATTTGACGCCTCAGGAGAAACAAGTTTTAACTCTCTTGGTTGAGGGCAATTCGAATAAAGAGATCGCTGGACCTCTCGGCATCGAAGAACTCACCGTCAAGGCGCACATGGCCAAAATGATGCACAAAGTCGGCGTAAAGAACCGTATTGCGCTCTCGGTTCATGCGGTTAGGTATTCGCTCGTCGGCCCGACCGGTTAGCGTTGGGAAAGGTGTGCCGAATATTCGGCACACTGCCAAATTGCGCCGCACTGCTGGTGGGCGAGCCCATTGGATGAACTCAGGCGCAGTCGGTAATCCGATTCCCTGCTATCAGAAAGGACCATCAATGGAGCTTCCGCCTTCCTGGCCAGAAATCGGCCTGCAACAGGTGTTTCGCATTTAGTCTTTGAGGAACATCTTTCCGAGCTTCAAGCCGAACTCCGCCAGATGGAAGAGACCGCCCTAAACGAGCGCGCCGCGCTACAACCGACGATTGGTGATGTGCAGAGGCTCCTGCGAACCTTTGTTTGCTGATTGTGATTTCTCACGATCGCGTAGAGCGAAACGAAGTAGTATACTCCTCCTTTGTTCTGGAACAATGCCCAATTGTGGCTAGACTTGCCAACCTTTTGTTCGTAGTCTCTACAAGTAGAGGGCCCCGACTCCAAGCACAGGAGCGTGGAATGACGCCACCCAAAATTTTACTAGCCGAAGACGATGACGCAGTTCGCGAACTGCTGCAGGAAGCCCTAGAGCGCGACGGTTTTCAGGTAGTGACTGCGACGAGTATGAATGAGGCTCTAAGCTGTATCGTCGGGCAAGATTTCGATGTGCTCCTCACGGATCTGCACATGCCGAATGCAGGGGATGGCTTCGCGTTGGTCAGCGCGATGCGCAACGCACATCCGCAAGCCCTGACGCTGGTTTTGAGCGGCTATCCTCAAGTTGAAGCCGCCATGACCGCAATTGTTCTACAGGCAGATGAAATTCTGACCAAACCGATCGAGCTTGCCTTGCTGAGGGAGACGATCCGCGTCGGTCTGGCCAACCGCAGCTCCCGACCTCACCCAGCCACTCAGAGCGTAGCTTCCAAACTTGGAAATAACGTCGAGATTACAGTCCGGAATTGGATGAGTCTCGTGGAACGCGACGGGGAATTAACCTGTATACGAATGAGTTTCCAGGACCTGACCGGGCACCTGCCGCTGCTTCTCCGCGACCTGATCACGCGGCTACGTCTTCCCGCGGCGGCGGAAGCTCCGTTCTCGATGGCTGCCCGCCGACACGGAGAAGTTCGCCGACGTCAAGGCTATACGCCCGCCATGATCGTGGAGGAGTCGCGAATCCTCCAAGTCAGCATCTTTAATACGCTGCAGAACAATTTGCCGAGCGTTGATTTTAGTAAAGTGCTGCTGGACGTTATAACCATCGCGGATGAGGTTGACTCACAATTGAAACAAGCGATGCTTACCTACGGACAATTCGGGCCGATTCAGTCCGCGGCTATCGCTAGCGTATGACCGAAGTCTTCCCCCAGTCAATCGCATCGCGTGCAACAAAGATTCGCGGCGGAAACCTATGACACTCGATAAAAACCTGCTCAAGCTCTTAGTGATTGATGACGAGCCTCAACAGTTAGAGCTAATGAGGGAGGCATTGGGCCAGGATGGACTGGAAATTGCGACCGCCCTCGGAGCGCAACTCGGGCTGGAAACATTCGCCTCGTTCCAGCCGCGCATTGTTTTACTGGACGTATTCATGCCTGAAATGGGCGGCTTGGAACTCATGGCGCGGATACTGACCTCTGACCCCGCCGTCGACGTCATTCTCATGACCGGGCACTACTCCACGGAAGCCGCAGTGGAAGCCATCCAGAAGGGCGCGGCTGACTATCTGACGAAGCCCCTTGATATTGAGAAACTTCGGGGCCGACTGAAGAGTTTCTCGGCAGACGCGCAAACGCGTCTCAGCACTCGGCAACTGGACCAGCAACTTGTGAGCGCTTACCAATTCGAAGGTATGGTTGGACGCAGTCCTCTGATGTTGGATGTATTCGCAAAAATTCGACGTATAGCTCCTCACTTCAGGACTGTCCTGGTCACGGGTGCAACCGGAACTGGCAAGGAACTCGCAGCCCGTGCTCTTCATCGCCTGAGCCCGGTGGCAGCGGGACCCTTCGTGGTGTGCAATTGCTCCGCGCTCGTAGAAACTCTGGTGGAAAGCGAGCTATTCGGATACGTAAAAGGCGCCTTTACCGGGGCCGTGCAAGATAAGAAAGGCACTTTTGAGCTCGCCAATGGCGGGACTGTTTTCTTAGATGAGATCGGCGAACTTCCGTTGGCGGGTCAAGCCAAACTCCTTCGGGTTCTGCAAAATCACCAGGTTCAGCGTGTCGGTTCACCGGTAGCGCACAAGGTAGATATTCGTGTAATTGCTGCTACCAACCGAGATCTCAGAACCATGGTGCTGGAGGAACGATTTCGCGAAGACCTGTTCTACCGGTTGACGATGAGTGAGATTGCATTGCCGCGCTTGGCGGATCGACAGGAAGATCTCCCTCTGTTGCAGAGATACTTCGTGGAGCAGTTTGCCAAATCGTATAGCAAATCGATCTTCGGGTTTACTCGGAGAGCGCAAATCCGAATGTCTGCCTGCGCGTGGCCAGGGAACGTACGGCAACTCGAAAACGTGATCGGGAGCGCTTGTATGATGACCGATGGTCCCGTGCTTGACACGCAGGACCTTCCAGAAAATCTGCGCGAAGCGCAAGCGGAAGCGGTGGCTACCACGGAGCTTATTTCACTGGATGAGCTGCGAAACCGGCATGTGATGCGAGTCATGGAACACGTCGGTGGAAACAAAGTCCGCGCGGCGGAAATTCTGGGCATCGGGCGCGGTACCCTCTATCACTTCTTGTCGAAGATCGAGTCGAAGACAAAAGAAGGGTCATTGTCCCGGGGCGTCCCTTCCCTCGTCCGCTCACGCTCGGGTTTAGCATGATGGTCCCTTTGCGGGAACCGACAGCAACAGCTTCTTGAAACTCATAGCGTCTGCGCTGGTCTGGCTGCGGCTGCTTTGTCGGACTCCACTCGATGTAGCACCCTCCCAACCCTGCCCAACAGGGCGTGCAAGGTGAAAGGCTTCTCCAGAAGGTCCGTGCCGGATTCAAGTACATGGTTCCGGCCGATCCTGTCGTTGGTGTACCCGGACATGAAAAGAACCCTCACCTTTGGATGAAGGGCTCGCATGCGATTCGCCAAATCGGGGCCTCCCATTCCAAGCATGACGAGATCGGACAATAGCAGATCAATTCTACGGCTGTCTCTCTCCGCCAGCCATAGAGCGGTAGCCGCGTCTGGCGCATCCAGCACAGTGTAGCCATTACTTTGCAGGCAGGTGCACACCAAGGTACGTAAAGCTCCTTCATCTTCCACCACCATGACCGTACCAATTCCGACAGGAAGGGGCTCCGGTATTGGTGGCTCTACAGGGAGCCCGGCACCTTCTCCCAAACGCGGCAGATATAACTGGAACGTCGAACCCTTTCCAAGCTCGCTGCACACGATGATGTATCCGCCATTTTGCTTTGCAATTCCGTAGACTGTAGAAAGCCCCAAACCCGTTCCCTTGCCGGGCTCTTTCGTCGTGAAGAACGGTTCAAAGATGCGACGCTGGACCTCGGATCCCATGCCGCAGCCCGTGTCACTCACGCTCAGCATCACGTACGAACCCGGCAATACGAAGCCGGTCTGCTTCGCAAAGGCTGCATCCAGTTCGGCATTCGCGGTTTGAATACACAGCTTGCCCCCATCGGGCATCGCGTCCTGCGCATTCACGCAGAGATTCATGAGTATTTGTTCCACTTGTCCCGGATCCATCTTCACGGGTCCCAACCCGGGGTCCATCTGCAAAGTAATCTCGATCTGTTCCCCAATCAGGCGCTGGAGCATCTTCTCCAACTCGCGCGTCACCGCATTCAGATTCAAGACCACGGGCTGGATCACCTGCTTACGGCTGAAGGCCAGCAGTTGCCGCGTCAGCGCCGCCGCTCGTCGCCCCGCCTTGGCAATTTCTTCCGCATGTTTGTGCGAAGCAGACTGAGGCGGCAGACTCATTTGCAGTAGATCGCTGTACCCAATGATCACGCCGAGAGAGTTGTTGAAATCATGCGCAACCCCGCCTGCAAGGAGCCCGACGGCTTCCATTTTCTGCGACTGCCGGAGCTGATCCTCGAGCAGCTTCCGTTGGGTGATGTCCTCATTCATTCCCTCGTAGCTGACGATTTGGCCGGCTTGGAAAGTTGCTCGTAGGTTGGCCGAAAACCATGCTTTGCTGCCATCTTTACGGTAAACTTCGCACTCCAAGTTCTTAACGACCCCTTCCTTTCTCACACGTTCATGCAGAACAACGCGAAAGTCAGGATCAACATAAACCTGCGTGCCAATATTGGTAACGTTGTCGATCAATTCTTCCGGCGAATCATAGCCCAACATCTTGGCCATGGCAGGATTCGCTGTTACGTAGCGCCCTTCGGGCGTGCTTTGAAATACTCCCACAACGGCGTTGTCAAAAATTTCACGGTACTGCTCTTGGGCGTTCAGCAAATCTTCCACTAGCTTCTTGCGCTCCGTAATATCTTCAGCGGTGCCCTCATAACGAACAACGGCCCCTCCCTCGCGGACGGCTCGCCCAGTTACCGAGAGCCACATTTTGCTGCGATCCTTGCGGTAGACCTGTACCTCAAAGTTCCGCATTCCGCCTTCGCCTTCCATTAGCCGCCGGACCTCTGCGCGACCCGACGGATCCACATACACCTGGATTTGGACGTCTGTGACATACATCACGAACTCTTTCGGCGAGGCGACACCATACATGCGCGCCATGGCTGGATTCGCGCTCAGTATGCGCCCGTCGGGCGTGCTCTGAAAAATCCCAACCATCGCGTCCTCAAAGATCTGCCGGTATTTACTCTCTGCCTGACGCCACGAAGCTTCGGCTTCTTTTTGTTTGGTGATGTCTCGTACCACCGCCAGATACGCTTCGCTTCCGCGAAAATCCACACTGTGCGCGAAGATTTCAACATCGATGAACTTTCCGCTTTTGAGCCGGTGCTTCCACTCTCCCCAGTACCGCCCTCCCTTACCCGCTCGGCTGATCGCCCCCAATGAACGGGGCACATCTTCCTGGGGCCGCAACTCGGAGAGCGACATCCCGACGAATTCCTCTCGAGAATATCCATAGTGCGAGACGGCCGCCTCGTTGACTTCCAGGAGCTGGAGGCTATTCGGATCAAAAAACCACATCGGCTGGGGGTTCTGCTGGAATAGGGCTTGGAAACCGGCATCTTCCTCCGATAGAACGGAGCTCAAGCGACCGGCCTGTGGAGATCTGCGGGGTAGATTCTCCCCAAGAACTCTAACTTTTTTTGCGCGCTTCAAAAGGCTCACCCGAGCGGAAAATTCCTGCCTCCGCCCCAGACTCTACTTCGGGCCCACATGTGATTCTTTAAATAGAATACGACGTCGTGAAGAAAACCATCCTTCAATTCTATGACTGAGGGTACGTGGGTAACTGAAGTCGAACGGGAACCTGCATGAGGTGCTGAGATACTTGCAGCGTCCCGTTTCGTTGTCGATGATCAATCCGTGGCTCGCGGAACCGCCCTCTTGGGCCGGAGAATTTGGCAGAGAAGAGCTTCAGTTGACCTGACTTGGTCAAAGAGCCCGAACTGGCGAGGAAAAGCATATATCTCTAGCATTCAGATCCTTGATGTGCCCGAAAAATGGTCCGAATTGCTCACTATAATTCCGCCCGGAAACATGTTTCAAGAACAGTACTGCAGCTGAAACGTATGAATGCGAATTTAGACCACGCAGAAATGAGACAGAACACTTGCAGTGGTGTTCCAAATTCGTACAGTTGTACCAGCCCGAGGCATCCGGCGGAGCGCCTTGGTCCCGTAACACCAATGTTTCAGCCAGATTAGGCTCTTTTACGCTTTGGCCGACCGCTTGCGATAGGTTCAGAGCCGGGCAGCCTGTAGCCGGCGAAATGCCACTTGCCCAGCCAGAGTCGTAGCTGCTGGAAAGGACACTGCAATCATGAGACTCTATCCTGCGGAATTCTCGAAACTCGGCATAATCGGCGTCTCGACGCATTTGTTGGCGATAGTCGCGCTCGCTTTCGCGGCTACCAGTCCTGCACTCGCATTGCAGCCGGATTCGAACGTGATCCTGAAGGTTGCGCCGGGCAAATCCGTCACTGTGGGCACGGCGGCAACGCTTACCGCGACGGTGTCGCACCATGGCACGCCGATCACGAGCGGATCTGTAACGTTCTGTGATGCCGCCGTTGGGTGCACGGGTCCTGGAGTTTTGGGAACCGCGGTATTGAACCGTAGCGGCAAAGCCACGCTGACACTCGTGCTGGGTGCGGGCGACTACGCATTGCAGGCTCACTTTAATGGTTTAAACGGCGGTTGGACGAGTGATTCCGGCCAGCAGGCGCTAACCGTTACTGGAAACTCCAGTTACAAGTCGACGACCACGATTGGGCAGAACGCCCGCGCGCGCTCATTGACTGCGACAGTCACCGCTTTCGGGCGACTTGCGCCTACGGGAACTGTTTCATTTGTAGACACGAGCAACGGCAACCGCGTCCTCGCGACGGCTCTGCTGGATCCTGCAACCCTCAGCCAGTCGCTTATTCCCTCCCCAGTTCCGGCACTGGCTGTGGATGCTCGGGCGTACGCTGCGGCAACTGGAGACTTTAACGGGAATGGTACGCCGGACTTGGCCATTGTTGGAAGCAATGGAGTGAGCATCTTCTTGGGTAAGGGAGACGGGACTTTTAAGGGTCCGACGATGAATCGCACCGGCCTCGCACCGAAGGCGGTGGCGATTGGGGACTTCGACGGCGATGGCATTCAGGACCTCGCAGTAACCAACAGCGGCAGCAACACGGT
Source organism: Acidobacteriaceae bacterium (assembly GCA_043749225.1). Classification (GTDB taxonomy): domain Bacteria; phylum Acidobacteriota; class Terriglobia; order Terriglobales; family Acidobacteriaceae; genus JANXUC01. Next base: position 2,478 of record JAYVEP010000121.1, on the reverse strand, counting down.
CAGCGTTCTTTTGGGGAACGGGGATGGCACTTTCCGCGCTCAGGTGGCATACGGGACAGGCAGAGCGCCTTCCTCGGTGCAAATCGCAGACATCAATTGGGACGGGATCCTGGATCTTGTCGTCGCCAACGCCATGAACAATGACGTGAGTGTGTTGCTGGGAAACGGGGACGGCACCTTCCAATCGCCAAGGTCCTACCAGACTGGTCGTGGGCCGAGGAAGGTAGCGATCGGAGACTTTAATGGCGACGGCTATCCCGACATTGCAACAGCCAATGCCACGGACAACACCGTAACCGTGTTGCTGGGCAACGGCGACGGCACCTTCGGAGCAGCCCAAACCTTATCTGCGGGCGCCGACCCAGAGTCGATAGAGACTGGCGACCTGAACGGAGACGGAATCGCGGATCTTGTGGTCGGAAATCGCGCCGATAACTCCATCAGCGTGTTCTTGAGCAATGGAGACGGCACATTTCAGACTCGAGTCTCGTATTCCACCGGCGCCGGCCCACTGCAGATGGTTTTGGGAGACTTCAACGGCGACAACCTACTCGACGTCGCAGTCGCAAACGCGAATGGCAATACCGTAAGTCTGCTCTACGGTCGTGCAGACGGGACATTCAAGTCACAGGTGGTGTACCCGGTGGGCACTTCGCCGATGGCTGTGATTGCTGCGGACTTCAACGGAGACGGCCTATTGGATCTCGTCACACCTAACTTCAAGTCTGCTGGTGTGGGTACGGCCAGCGTCCTCCTCGGGAGTCAGCACGAGGCCGCAACCGTTCACTACGTATCTGGTCTGGGTAAGGGATCGCACAGTGTGCAGGCCACCTACACCGGAGATTCCAAGAGCGCGCCTAGCCAGTCCAATGTGATTACGCTGGGTGTTCCGACAAAGGCATGCACTCACGATGATGAGAAGTGTGAAAGCCGTTAGCTACTGTGGAGAGCGCACAATGAACCAAATACTCAGTAAATTCGCCGACAATTCGCCCATTTTCAAACAAGCCCTCACCGAATATCTCCACAACTGGGGCATGGAAGTGACACCAACCAACAACGGTGCCATGGTCTATGCCGTCACAATCCCACGCTTGCCGGTCGGTAAAGATTGTGCTCGAGCAATGGAACAAAATTATAGGCAGGCTTAGCCGCATGAGCGATACGTTCATGAGAAAGGTTTTGCTGGTGGACGATTCGCTGATCTATCAGCGAATCATCGAGAAGCACCTCCATGATTGGGGGTTTGAAGTAAGCCTAGCTAGGGATGGCGAGGAAGCATGGAAATTGTTGCAGCAGCCTGATAGTCCTCGGCTAGTTGTGATGGATTGGGTCATGCCAAAATTGGATGGCGTCGAACTGGTTCGACGACTAAGAGCGTTCCCAAGCACTTGTCCCTACACTTACACCCTTTTACTCAACGGAAAAGACAGCCAATCTGACCTGTTAAGCGCGATGGAAGCTGGCGTAGACGACTACCTAACCAAACCTTTTGATGATTTAGAGCTAAAGGCCCGACTCCTCGCGGGTCAGCGCGTCATTGAACTTCAAAATAAGCTCTTGGAGGCTCATACGATACTGGAGCACACTGCTTCGCACGATCACCTTACAGGATTGATGAACCGTGGAGAAATCTTGCAGTCTCTGCAACGGGAGTTGTCCAGATCAAGCCGTGAGAACTCACCATTAGCGGTCGCGATGATTAACGTTGATCACTTCAAGACTGTGAACGACGATTTGGGGCATCTATTTGGAGACGAGACGCTCCGGGAAGTTGCCCGCAGATTCCAGTCCCAACTCCGCGACTACGATTTCATTGGCCGATACGGCGGAGAAGAGTTCCTGCTGATCCTTCCGGGTTGCGATCTGCGAACCGCGCTCGCTCGTACGAACCAAATTCGTTCGTTCATTAGCCGTGTCGCGGTGCGCGCACGTGGAAAATGTGCCTCAATTACCGTGAGTATAGGAGTTGCCGTAGCCAAAGGACAGAAAGATGTCGAAATCAAGAATCTTCTGGACCAGGCCGATCGAGCGCTGTACGAGGCGAAGAAAAACGGTCGGAACAGGGTTGATCATGTGAATCCCCTGGCCACGGACTCGCCAGCGTTCGTGTCCGCTCCGTGCATTGGAATCTTGCAATGAAGACAATCCTTCTCATTGAAGACAGTAAATTCTTGCGAATTGCGATCGAACGCATGCTCGTCAAAGCAGGCTATCAGGTGCTCAGCGCCAGCGACGGCGAGCAGGCGCTCGTGGTTGCCCTTAACAGACTTCCCAACCTCGTAATTCTAGACATGCTCTTACCCAAACTGGGTGGGCCGGAGGTATTACGTGCGCTAAAACAAGACCCATCAACCGCACATATCCCTGTGATCGTTCTAAGCGGTATGTCGCAGAAGAACGAACAGAAGCTGAAGCAAGAAGGCGCGTCGGCGTTTCTGGAGAAGGGGCACTTGCTAAATAACCCCCGCGCGCTCT
>JAYVEP010000120.1:0-12082 GCA_043749225.1 Acidobacteriaceae bacterium | reverse complement strand
GCCCACCTCAAGCTTCACATTGACTGGGCTGGTACGGCCAATGACAACCAAGATATCCTTGATTTCTGAGGTCTTGAAGCCCGCCTTTTCGACCCTAGTCGAATAGGAGCCCGGAGGCAGAATCTGGAATAGAGCCTTGCCATCTACGCCGGTCTCGGCGATTTTGTTGCCCGTCGCTCCGGTGAGCGTAATCTTGGCGTCTGTAACTGCGGCGCCGGAAGGATCGGTCGCATACACGGCGATGCTGCCCGAAACGGACGATTCGGCTGAACCCTGGGCGAAGCCCAAAGTCGTAAGCGAGAGAAACAGCGCGCAAATTGCGGCGCCTGAGCAAAGCTTTCTAAACATATTGTGACTCCTTCGTGAAGTTGAAGACGTAACGCTGGAAACTATGTGAATCATTTTGAGACAAATCCTAAATTCGTGGCGTTGATGAGGTTGGCGCAACACAACACGCCGCAGTCCGTCCGTTATGTTTAAGCACTATGAGTGCCAGTGTGGGGCATAGTCTTATATTTAGGTAACTTATTTTGTTTGTTACACATGCAACGGGCGAGGCGCCGGCAACATCCTGCAATCTACAAAAAACCATAGGGATCGCCGACTGTCTCCTATGGATTCGTGGATGAAGTTCCGAAGAAAGAAGCCAAAACATGCCCCCGTGCTCTAAGGTAAACGCTGAGGGCAAACGGGGTCAGCGGCTACTCGGAAGGCGGAGTACCTGCCGCCAGCAGCGACTTTCCTTTGCGTTCCAGTTCCTGCGCCTTCTGCGCATTCCCTAGACGTTGGTAGTAGGAAGCCAGCGCTAAGTAAAGGTGCCCGCTCTCGGGCTTCAAGGCAATCGCTGACTCGACGACATCTGCGGCCTTTCTTGTGTTGCCGGTCTTATCGAAGCTATCGGAAATTCCAATCACCGTTTGGTCGTCGGTCTTGGCGGTTACGGGAGCCTTGGAGTAGAGCTGCGTGATCTTTGCGTAGGCTTGCTGGGTTAGGTAAAAATCGACCAATTTTGTGCGCGCCATTTCGTGCTGCGGATTTTTCTGCAGAGCGACCAGCCAGGCGCGTTCGGCGTCGACCTTATCGTTTTGCGCCAGGCAGCTCAGACCGAATTCGTAATCGGACTGCCCTTTGCTGACGTATTCCGCCAGCTTGTCGTCGTAAACGTCCCAGGCTTCCTTGGGTGAAGGGTCGTTGGGCGATATAACAAAGGACATGGTTCCGAAACGTTTCTCGCGCGTTTCGGGATCTGAAATGGTGAGCGCCATGCGGTAATTTCCGGGATCGAGATCGGTGGTTTCGAGTTTTTTGCCGCTAATCATGGAGCCACTCTCGTCAAACTGTTCTTTCAATGCCTCATCGTGAATCAGCTTGGCCGTACCGGAAATTCCGGGGCGTCCATAGGCGTAGTCCGCCATGAGCTTCTTGCCGACTCTGCTTTGCGGAGCAGTCGGCGCGGACCATATCTGGTAGAAAACTTTTAGATCCTCGCCCGGAGCAAACACCAGATTCTTGCCCGTGTAAGGAGTGAACTTCACCCCTCCGGAGCTGAAGGGCAGGACGGCGGAACTGGCAGGGTCGATTTGTTTAGCATCCACAAATGGAACGACCTCGGTTACGGTGAAGCCTTCGGTTGGCGGGCTGGGCATGACGACTTCACGCTCCGCCGTAAAGAAGGCTCGGCCCAGGAGGTTCAGCATGGAAAATTCCACGTGATACTTGCCGGGAGCCAGCGGCAGCCAGCCCTCGTATCCAAAGGGCTTACCCTTGACTTCTTCGAGCTCGTCTTTGGTGAGATAGTGCGCGATCTTTTTGTCCTGCTGGAAGATGAGTTTGTGCTCGGGAGTGAAGACTTGCGTCGTTACTTCAATGGAAATGTAGTATTTTTCGTCGGCTTTGGCCACTGCGAAATCGCTGACGTTGTCGAGCCGCAGCACGTAGTTCAGCCGCGGAATGCCCTGCCGGTCGCGGAGTGGCATGGTCAGGACGTTCAGGGATTCTCCCGGCATGACTACGCGGTGAGAAACACTTTCCTTTAAGGAGCGACGCAGGTTCAGCGCCTCAATCGTGAATGGATGATTTGCCAAATCCTTGATCGTTCCCAACATCAAGTCGGATTGCAGAGTTGAAACCGCATCGTTCAAGTTGACGGGCTCGCCGGGGATTAGGCTCAGCGTTGTGCGAGCGACTTCGCGACCGAGAATCTTGTCGATCTGCTTCACTGCCGCGACGCGACCATTCTCCGCAAAATGCGAGCTGATCAGCTTTTGGGGGCCGTCCATGTACGGGCTGTACAGACGAAAATCGCCGAAATCTTTTTCGTAAAACACAACGTAAAAGTTAGGCGGCAGCGCCGGATGCCCTTGCGAGTAAAACCAGATTTCCATGCCACGGACTTCAGCCTGGGTCACATAACGGGCTTTCTGCTGCGGCTGGCCAAGCGTGATCCAGATGCGCCCCATATCCGTGTTCCAGCCATCGTGCGAATCGTTGTTTGAAAAATGGTCGTTCGCATACTCCAGACGTTTGTAGTGTTCCGTTTTGTACGGGTTGTCGGGAGCGCCCGGATTCGGGTTACGAAGATCCCAGAAGCGCTCAATGAACTTGTCGCGCTCATCGTCGGTCTTGAGCTGCAGAAACTCGTTCTTCTCGTTCCGGGTAATGATGTAGTTCACTTCTTTTTGCAGCCAAGTCTTGTAATTCTTCGTCAGCTGTTTCTCGGCGCTCGAGGCAAAAGCGGTCGCGGGAACTAGCGACAACGTCATGACTGTGGCCACGCAGGACAGGATTGCAGCCAGCGAAAAAATGCGACCCGCCCGACGGAGCTGATTCTGGACGGTAGGAACGCTGCGGAGCACCAACATTGCTTTAACCTCTACCTCTGAAAACAGGAAACCGGACTGCATGAGATGAATGTCCTTATAGAGTTGTAGAAAGTTTACCACCAAGTGGGATGCATTCTCTCCGGGGCAGGGCTGCACTTTTCTGGGTTCGGGCTGAAATTTGGACCCGAAAGCGCCTTTGAGGCGGGAATGTTAGAATCCCGACTTCGTGACTTCCTCCGCACACACCGGTTTGGGCGAGACTGTGCGACAGCCAGTGCCCATGTTGGACCTCTCCCGTCAGTACGAGCGCATTCGGCCGGAGATTCTTGCGGCTATCGAGCGCGTCTGCGCTTCTCAACACTACATTTTGGGCGAGGAAGTCTCGGCTCTCGAACACGCGCTCGCGCAGTTTACAGGAGCAGCGGCGGCGGTCGGATGCGCCTCTGGGACCGATGCGCTTTGGTTGGCACTGGTGGCGGCGGGCGTTGGACCGGGGGATGCGGTCATTACTAGCCCATTTAGCTTTTTCGCGTCGGCTAGCGCAATCGTTCGGGCGGGGGCGACTCCGGTTTTTGTAGATATCGATCCGCGAACCTTCAATCTTGATCCGATACAGTTGGAGAAGGCGTTGCAGAGTGGCAAATCGCGAAAATTGCGCGCCGTTCTGCCCGTACACCTTTACGGACAATGCGCGGATATGGATGCGATCACGCAGCTAGCGGCGGACGCGAAAATCTCCGTCATCGAAGATGCTGCCCAGGCGATTGGCGCAACGTGGAACGGTCGGGCGGCGGGATCGTTGGGCGTGGCCGCAGCATTCAGTTTTTATCCGACGAAGAATTTGAGCGCCTACGGCGATGCCGGAGCCGTCACCACCATGGACGCGGACTTCGCCGAGCACATGCGGAAGCTACGAAATCACGGCAGCCCTCGGCGATACGTTCATGAAGAATTTGGCTGGAACAGCCGTCTGGATTCCATCCAAGCCGCGATCCTACTGGTCAAAATGCGCTACATCTCAGAATGGAACGAACAGCGCGGGGAACGCGCCGCAACTTACGACCGACTGCTGGTTTCAGCAGGATTGGCGATGGCATCTTCTGAACACGGAACAGGTACGCCCATATCCGAACGAACAAAAAATCATTTCCTGGCGCTTTCCTATCGCGATCCACGCGTGCAACAAGTATTCCACCAGTATGTTGTTCGTGCGGCTCGTAGAGATGAGTTACGAGCTTTCCTGAGCGAGCGCGGCGTGGGAAGCGAAATTTACTATCCCATTCCACTGCACCTGCAAAGCTGCTTCGCCTATCTGGGATACCGCGCAGGAGACTTACCAGAATCGGAACGCGCGGCGGAAGAGGTTGTGGCGCTGCCCATATTCCCAGAGCTCCACGAAGACGAACAGCGGCACGTGGTGGAGACGATAGCTGAATTTTATTCTTGACTGGAGCTCTTGGAACAGGTGAAATACCCCTACGATTAGCGGTTTCCGGACCAAGATATTCGGAACAAGATACAAGGGAGACTCCGAACCATGCTTAGCAAAGTTCGTCTAGCAACGTTCCTGCTGAGTTTGACTTGGCTTGCCGGTTTTTCTCCGGCGCAGTCCAAAGACACACCTCCCTCCCCAGCGGCAATTCCCCGCTTCGTCTCTCGTAGTTCGCTCGTTTTGATTCCCACTGTCATCACGGATCACAGCGGCGCTCACGTGACCGGGTTGACCAAAGACGACTTTGGGGTCTTGGAAAATGGACACACCCAGAAGATCGCAGTCTTCGAAGAAATCAAAACAGAGCCGGGTAAAATTCGGCGCGTTGAATCAACAGATGCCGGATTCACTAACGCGGTAACGCCGGATGCCAAGACGCAGCGCCTGACTCTAATTGTTCTGGATACCCTCAATACCCGTTTTCAGGATCAAGTGCGAGCCAGGAAAGAATTGCTGAAGTTCGTCGAGGAGTCGCTGCAACCGAACGAGCCTGTCGCGCTCATGACGATAAGTTCCAGCGGCCTCCGCCTCATGAACGATTTCACGACCGACCCGCAGGTGCTTGCTGCCGCCGTCAAGAAAGTCCGCGGGCAACCTTCCGCCGCAGAGAGGTCCGAAGCGGACCGCGCCGACCTCGATCTGGCGATGGAATTTCAACAGCGCATCGGCCGCGGACCCACGAGCCAGAATCAGATTGCCGACAATCTGGAAGGTTTTGCGAGTGGCGCCTACGACCGCTTCGAACAAATGCAACAGCAAGAAGCTGCTGAAACGACACTGCGGGCTCTACGACAGATTGCAGAATCTTTCTCCGGCGTGCCCGGCCGAAAGACTCTAATCTGGGCCACGGGAGGAGCACCCTTCGTCGCCGATGACCCATCCTCTCTCTCGTTCCGGAGCGGCGATTTGCTGCCCCTCTACGAGGCCGCGTGGAACGCTCTCAACGAGTCGCAAGTCTCCGTGTATCCGCTCGACATGGGTGGACTGTTTAACCCAGGCTTTGTTTCCCCGCGCTTTGGTCGATCAGTTCGCTACCGGCGGTTCGTGGACTCGGTATCAAATCTCGAGAACTTTGCCAGGATGACTGGCGGCAGACTTTGCGAATTCAAATTGAATCTGAGCGGTTGCTACAACGAAACGCAGAAAGACGCCAGCGACTACTACGTCATCGGCTACTATGCCGATACCACGAAAGGCAAAACCGGTTGGCGCAAACTGGAAGTCACAGTTCCCGGGAAAAAATTGGATGTCCACGCACGGACCAGTTATTACGTCAGACCGAAGCCACCCGATCCCAAGAAGTCCGAACGCGAGGATATGGACACGGCCATTCTTTCTCCCACCGACTTCAGCGCCGTTCCAATACTAGTACGATGGACGGGCCGCACAGCAGATGGCGAAAAGGTAAAGCTAAGCTTCCGATTCAATGTTGCAGCTGCGGGCATCACCATCGATAGCGAGAACAACAACCGGATGAGCTTGGCCTTTGGCGCCTTCGCCAAGACTTCCAAGGGAATCGCCGGAGATTTCGTAAAGGAAATGGAAGGAAATCTAGGAGCCGACATGGCGCAACAGGTTGGGGTCCATGGTGTCGTCTACGACGGAGCTATTTCTGTGCTACCTGGGAAGTACACCGTCCGGTTTGTGGTGCGCGATAATCTCAGCGGGCGTGTTGGCACAGTCAGTGTTCCCGTCGACACAACCATCGCTTCACCGCCCAAAGGATAGCTGCTCGGTACTAACTTTCCTGGACGCCCCATATCGAGGTACCGACCGGTCGTTTGTGGTCGGACTCTCATACCTTCACGCACGCCCGCTACTTGGCTTTCTCCTGCCCAAGAGGGACAATGGTAAGCGGCATTGATACGAAGGAGCTTTGATTTTATGGCGACTGCAACTCATACACCTACGGTTGGAGAACTGCTCAATCGAAAAGATGTGCATTTCAATTTGTGGCCCGCGCATCTTGTAGAACACGCGATTCGAAAAGGCGAAGCACAGCTGGCGGATAACGGAGCTCTCGTCGCTACCACGGGCAAGAAAACGGGCCGCTCTCCTAAAGATAAATTTGTAGTGAAAGACGCGCTAACCGCCGACAAGATCGCGTGGGGCGCGGTGAATCAGCCCTTCGATGCGGCTAAGTTCGATGCTTTGTATCTGCGTGTAATGGAATATCTGAGCACACGGGAACTCTTCGTCCAGGATCTTTTTTGCGGAGCCGATACGACCTATCGCCTACCGGTGCGATTTGTGAATGAATTTGCCTGGCACAATCTCTTTGTGCGGCAGCTCTTCATTCGACCCAGCACCGAAGAACTCAAAACGCACAACGCGGAGTTCACGGTAATTGCCGCGCCAAATTTTAGAGCCGATCCGCGGCGAGACGGAACCGTCTCCGAGCAGTTTGTCATTCTGAATTTTACCGAAAAAATTGTTCTGATTGGCGGCGGCGCCTATGCCGGCGAAATGAAGAAGTCGATTTTCAGCATCATGAATTTCCTGATGCCGCCGCGCAATGTTTTCCCCATGCACTGCTCCTCCAACGTTGGGCACGACGGACGCACGGCGCTGTTCTTCGGACTCTCCGGAACAGGCAAGACAACTCTTTCCGCCGACCCTTCCCGCAATCTCATTGGCGACGACGAACACGGCTGGAGCGCCAAAGGCGTCTTCAATTTCGAAGGCGGATGCTACGCCAAATGCATCAAGCTCTCGCACGAGAAGGAACCGCAAATTTGGAACGCGCTACGCTTCGGATCGGTGCTGGAAAACGTTGTTCTGGATGCGAATCGCCGCCCCAACTACGACGATGACAGCCTGACGGAAAATACTCGCGCCGCCTATCCCGTTGAGTTCATCGAAAACTGTGTCATCCCCGGCGTTGGCGGACACCCCGAAAACGTTGTATTCCTCACGGCGGATGCCTTCGGCGTGCTGCCTCCCGTCGCCAAGCTTTCGCCCGAGCAGGCTATGTTCCATTTCATGTCCGGCTACACAGCAAAGGTTGCAGGCACGGAAACGGGCGTAAAGGAACCGCAAGCCACATTCTCCACCTGCTTCGGATCGCCGTTCCTGCCTCTAGCTCCCAAGGTCTATGCGGAGATGTTGGGCCGCCGCCTGCGCGAGCACAACGCGCAATGCTGGCTCGTCAACACGGGATGGCAAGGCGGTCCCTACGGCGTCGGCAAGCGCATGGATATTCCCTACACCCGCGCCATGGTCGATGCGGCCGTGGAAGGCACGCTGGCCAAGGTGGAGTTTGAAGTCGAGCCGTCGTTTGGATTGACGATTCCGAAATCGTGCCCGGGAGTGCCGTCGCAACTGCTGAGTCCGCGCAATGCCTGGGCAGATAAAGCAGCTTACGACCGTGCTGCTGCTGACTTGTGTGCGAGGTTTGCCAAGAACTTTGAAAACTTCGACGCGCCGGAAGAAGTTCTGGCGGCGGGACCGAAGGGGCAGAAGTAGAGTACCGACAAACTGAGAGGAATATCGGGGTCCCATTCGATGAAATTCGAGAAAGACTCGCCGTCCTGTTCGGCGACATTCGCTGCTGGATTGGCAACAGCACGTTTTCTCCCGATGAAACGGCTTTACGTCTTCATCACCGCCTTGCGGCCATTCATCCATTCCCCAACGGTAATGGGAGACACAGCAGGCTTATGGCGGACGTACTGGTCCACGAACTGAAACAGCCTGTGTTCACTTGGGGTTCAACTGCGCTCGTCGAACCGAGCGTCTTGCGCGCAAGATATTTGGACGCACTACGAAAAGCGGATGCGGGGGAGATTGGGGCTTTACTCGAATTTGCCCAATCATGATTGCTCGCCATTTTTCAGGAGCGCCACATAACTTCCGATTGGCCGACTATTCTGCCCTGAGTCGCTATACCAGACTCGGCATTGACTTCTCGCGCCGCCTTGATTCCCGACATGATCGCGCCCTGCATCCATCCCGGCAATGGAGAAGCGTGCTCGCCAGCGAACCACACGTTACCTTCCCGCGCGCAGATTTCCGGATACCATTTTATCTCGCCAGCCGGGTGCACGGTGTACGCGCCTTGTTGCCATGGGTCGTTGACCCAAGACTTGACGACAACTGCCTCCAGGTTGGGTCGCAGTCCCGGATGCACTTCATCCATGTCACGAATGACCTGTGCTGTTCTGTCAGCATCACTCATTTGATCCAAGTGGTGTGCGTATTTTTCGTAGTTGTAAGCTTGGAGTAGCCCTCGTCTGCCCGGTTTGCCGAAGGTGGGATGCCAAACCGCGAAATTCTTGTCCGATGTCCCAAATCCGTTCAAGCCTTCCGCCTCCCAATAGCGCCGGCTGACCTGGTAGGTTGTCCGGACAACCGGTCCGGAGTAAAGGTGATCGATGACGTTTCGCTTCTTCGGCGACCACTCCGGTGACACCGGAATGTGCCGTAAGACGGTGTAAGGAATCGTGCAGATGGCAGCGTCCGCCTCGATGTGGTCCAATATTCCTGCATGACGACAGGCGATACGCACCCGCTTTTCATTCCGCTGAATGTGTTCAACGGCACAACCGTAGCGGATGGCTTCACTCAGTTTGGCAGCAAATGCCCGCGGAAGCTGGTCATTGCCCCCCTTAATCTTACTTAGAGACGCATTCTCGTTCACCAGCTCTCTGAGGAAGTCCGATGCAGCTTCATCTTCAAAGCCGAGCAATATGTAGTGGATAGCGTCGTCCGACGCGCCGTGCTGCTGCAAGAAGTCTCTTATCGTGATGTCGCCAAGGCGCACAATCTCAGCCGACCAGTCCTCACGAATCCGATCGCCGATCTGCCTCGAGGTTTCACCGCAATAGTATTCCTCCAAGTTCGCAAGCCCTATCCTGCGCTCGTCTGCGGTGAGATCAAGCGGAACGAGTGACATATCCACAGCAGTATCCGTCGGGATCCTAACCCGCTTGCCCTTTAGCAGCGCGACTTGCGCCAGGTCTTTGGGATAAAACGGCTCCAGTTCGAGTCCGAAGTGTTTTACCCACTCCAGCGCAACAATGTGGGTGCTCGGAATCCGCCCGGCGCCAGCTTCGGCGTAGAGATCGTCGGAGAGTCCTTCGCGGATGGTATGCACGCGCCCGCCGGGATGAAGCTGTGCCTCGAGAATCGTGACGTCGTGCCCTGCGTTGCGCAGTTCCCATCCTGCCGCGAGCCCAGCGAGTCCTGCTCCAAGTATTACAACTTGCTTCCCGCTCGCGTGGCGCGGTTCCACCTTTTGCGGCAGAGCCCAACTCAACTCGGAAGAGAATCCACCAGCGGCAAATCCGGATAGCTTTACAAATTCTCGCCGACTAAATTTCATATGGCCGCAATCTTATCTGGCCCGCGCCTTTTCCGACAACTGTAGCAATACATTCTGAAAAGGCAGACCTCGCAGGTACGGTGGCCACTACCATTTCGAGACGCTGGTTCTTGTACGTGCGAATTCGCACGTGATCATTACGCCCGAATGACGGGCAACACGGAAGGAATGCTCGGGAAGCTTAAATCCTAGGTTCGCGCGCCCCCTGTAGAATCTCCCCATGTTCGCGCGCAAAATCCAGGTTGAGTACGAAACCGACGGGCAGCGCTTAGCTTGTCCACTGAAGTGGTTGGACAATTTTTCTATGCGCAACTTTACCAACGCTTCCGTCTTTGACGACACGCTGCCGGTCGCGGACGGGCGCATGGAAATTGGGTCGTCGGTGCCGCTCGACCAGTTGCGCGACGCGATGGAGGACTGGTTCCGTCGCAAGAGCTACCTGCCCAAGGATGCTCGGCTGGTGATTTCGGAAGTGCGTGCAGCCTGATTCCTAAACTGAATTGCCTTGCTTAAGTGGCGCAGCCTCTTCGTAGGGACAGGCGCCCTCGCCTGTCCACCGAGCGAAGCTCGGCCATCAAACTTTATACTCATCGCCGTAGGCCTCGGGCGAATGGTCTGAAGCCCAACTCTTGCAATTTTTCCAGCCTTTTCGCAACCGCACGTGGGCATTTTGGACCCATACTACTTCCCGGTGCGGGAATTCTTACCCGTCGTTCCCGTTTTGCACAGCTTCTCGCTTTTGGAAATCATTGATTCTGTTACACTTCGCGCAACTGAAACCTTGGCACCGCGCGTGCATCTCATGTTAACAGCAGCACAAAGTACTTCGGCGGATTATCCCCGGTTCCGTGGAGGACAGTATGCAGGACATCAAGCAGTTTGGCACGAAGCAGATGGAAGGCGGCGGCTTGAATTGGAGCGCCGTTCTAGGAATCAGCCTGGCGCTGCTTGTCAGCGTCGGTTTTTGGACCGCTGTCATCGACACCACAGCGGCCTTGGTCAGATAGGTTCGGTGGAGTTTCGGCGCAAGGCGCAATAGGCAGACGACGCAATTGGATCGAGAGAAACGCGGACAAGAGTGTCCGCGCCACATAGGCTTACGTGCGGCCCACGCTAGAATAGACCGTGCCTACGAAATCAAAGCCCAAGCAGCAGACCCTGCGGAAGTCGAAAGTTAAGCTCCCCAAAACCAAGCTCCCCAAAGCCAAGCTCGCGAAAGCGAAGACCGAGCCGCAAGTGTTGTTCATCGAGCCCTGGAGGGAGTTCCCTTGGCTCCTCCACGGCTTCAGCACGCGCCCTGGAGGCCTCTCCACGGGCTACGGAGCCCCTAGCTTGAACCTCGGCCTCACCCAGCAGGACAAACGCGCCACAGTCGAACGCAATCGCGAGATATTCCTCACTGCTCTGGGTGCCGGTAGTTCGGCACGCCAGCCTGAAACCTCGTCTCTGGTCACACTGCGCCAAATTCATTCGGATCTAGTTCACGCCGTCTCCGCCGTCCCCAAAGAGCCGCTAGTTGGCGACGGCGTCATCACCAATACTCCCGGCCTGGTGTTGGCGGTGCAGACGGCGGATTGTCTGCCGGTAATTGTGATTGATTCGAAGAAGAAAGCCGTGGGCGTATTCCACGCCGGATGGCGCGGCACGCTGGCGCGCATCGTCGAAAAAGGTGTGGGGGAAATGCGGCGACATTTCGACAGTCGGCCCCGCGATCTGCAAGCGGCGATTGGGCCCGGAATTCATAAATGCTGTTTTGAAGTTGGGGAAGAAGTTCGCACCAAGTTTGAAACGCAGTTCGCTTACGCCAGCGAGCTTTTTCACAAATTCGAAGAGATGGACCCCATCCGCGAAAAGTATCCCATGCTTTTCCTGACCGCCCGAGCGCCGGGACACAGTGAGTTACCCAGCCAGCTATTTCTGGATCTGGTGGAAGCTAACAGAAGACAACTGCTGGATGCAGGCGTTGCAGCCAGGAATATCCATGTGTCGCCGCTGTGTACGAGCTGCAATATCGACAAGTTGTTCTCGTATAGGAAAGAAAAAGGCGTAACCGGAAGAATGATGGCCGCGGTTGGGATTCGGAATTAGCTTATGTGGCGCGGACACTCTTGTCCGCGAAAAGCCTGATCGAAAACCACGGCTGCGGTATTCGGGGATTGATTTTGGGCCGAAGCCACGCGGCTAAGACAGATTCCGAGTTGCTGTAGAGTACGAATCAAGCACGGGAAGGGCACGACTTCAGTCGTGCCGTTAGAGCCCAACTACATCCGGGCTTGAGCCCCTGAGGGCGCAACTCTACACCATTCCGGATTCTTCTCTAATACAAAGGATTCTTCCCGCTGCCAGTGTTCGGACGGGGAGATAGGTAACAGATTAGACCGGGGACATGGGTAACACTTGAACTCGATTTCGTTGTTTTGGTGTGGACGAAAAATAGAGCAGCCG
>JAYVEP010000119.1:0-12091 GCA_043749225.1 Acidobacteriaceae bacterium | reverse complement strand
ATTTTGGCCCGCTGAGCAACACGCTGCTGGTTTCCAATAACACGAACAACGGAACCATCAACGGCTTTAATCTTGCCACCGGCCAGTACGTGGGCACTGTAAAGGACACCGCCGGTAAAGTGATTTTGATCGACCAGCTCTGGGGAATTGCGTTCGGAGGTGGAACGAAGAACAATGGTCGCACCGATCAGCTGTTCTTTGCTGCAGGACCCAAGAGGAATTTGGCCGGAACTTTCGGTCTGATCGCGTTCAAGTAGTTCAGCCCTGTTTAGCGCAAAAAGGCCGCCTGCAAGCAGGCGGCCTTTTTTGGAACAAGTTGCATTACTCCGGCAGCGATTCCGTCTTCTCGATACGAACAGATTGCAGCTTCTGAGGATCAATTCCTAGAAACTCCAGCATCGTGGGAGCGACCTGGGAGGTTGCCACAGGAGTCTTGAGTGTCTTTGCCTTGATCGACGGATTTGAGATGATCAAGCCCACGTTGGTGTCTCCGTAGCTGAGGCCACCGTGTTCAGCATTCTTCTTCGACGACGTGGTGTAGATCGTCCCGTACTGCGGTTGCACGATGAGATCTGGTGTCCGGCTGTCCTTCGTCGAATTGTTGAACTTCAGCGTCAGCTCGGTTCCGCCCATCACTTCATCGATGAACAACGCGCTGGCGTTGGTGTTGAGGTAATCGGCGACTAGCTGGTTCTGCGTCTGGTCCTGCAGCCAGATGAGAGCAACGTCGTCGTCATTCACAAAGCCGCAGGCGCCGGTGGTGCACGCAGAAGCATTGGCAATCGCGATGGCCGCGGGGTTCGTGCCGCCATCCGGCAGGGCCGCGACCAGGTCCGCAAAGTGGCCGGGCTTGTTGACCTTCAGCGGATTGATCGGCGACTGGCCATGCTTTGCACTCACCACAAACAAAGTTGAGTTGTAGATTCCCTTGTTCTTCAGCGCTTGAATCATGCCAGCCAGTGCTTGATCCACCTTCTGCAGTCCGTACGCGAGGACTGCTCCCGGCGTGCCGGCTCCGTCGACGTAGCCGCCGGGCTGCTGATTGATGGTGGGGTCGGTGTCGTCCACGCAGCTGTTGTCGAAGTTATCCTTCGACAGTTTCTCTCCCACGCTGACGGCCTGAAAATTCATGCCGAAAATAGCAGGCGTTCCAGGAGCAGTCTTTCCATCGTGCGAGAGTCCGTTGATTTCGTTCAGGATGGCCTGAACTTTTTTCTGATCGTTTTCGACGGTGCAGACCACGCTGTGGGTTGCATCCAACGCGATCGTCGTGATTTCAGGAGTGTAGAGATCGTCCACACCTTTTCCGGAAGGTCCGTTTACCAGATCGTAAGCGGGATGCTTGTCGGACCAAGCGGTGCGTCCGCCCGAATTTTTGACCACTTCAAAGATCGTGTTCGTGCGCAGCGCGTCATGCGGGAAAAATGGCACGCAGTTTCCGTGTGCATCCTTATGCCGAGGCAGCAGGGCCGGATCAATCACATCCTGCGGAACGCTGTTGATATAGAGATCGATGCTCTCATCAAAAACCATGGCGTTGCCTGGAGTGCCCGCACAGGTCGTGTTGGTGGGATCGAAAATCGTGCGGTCGTAGCTGACGTCATAAAACAATCCGTGACTCACCGGCGAGCCGCCAGTAACCAAGGCGAGGAGGCCAGGGAAGGAATCCGAGAGGGAAGGCGTGCGTGCGTTGGAGTACGTGATGCCGTGGCGTGACAGTTCAGCCAAAGCCGATTTCGGGTTCGCTTGCACATATCGTGCAACATCCAGAGCGTGCAAACCGTCCACGCTGATGAGGAGTACATGATTTTGCGCCGATGCATCTGGCGTAGAGACACAAGCGATCGCCGCTGCCAGCAGCAGCACCGAGAGAGAGCGGTAAGTTGTCACAGTGGTTCTCCTTGGGGAAATCGTACGAGGTGCTTCAAAAGCTTATGGGACGCGGGTTCCGGCGCAGGTTAACGGAAGATGAATCTTGTGTGAAACGTGAGTTACAATCCGCAGCGTGGAAGGAATGTGAGGGTGGCGTACGGCCAGGAAGAATGGTGGGCGGTGAGGGACTCGAACCCCCGACATCCTGCTTGTAAGGCAGGCGCTCTAACCAACTGAGCTAACCACCCATCTCGATCCGATAGCGTCAAGGCTGACGCCAACGGCTGCGCGAAACTGTTTGCGACCGTTCCTTTGAGTATACGAGGAGAGAGCGCCACCCGGCAAAACCTTAGTTCGCCGATAGTGACGAAGCTTCTTACAGCAAGCTGTAGACGGCCAACTGGAGGTCGGCTCCTACATAAACTTTCCCGTTTGCGATCGTCGGTATGTTAAAGTGCGCCGTCGTTCCCAGCAAGTCCCGCGTGCCAGCTTGCTTGCTGGTGTAGAGCTTGTGTGTCAGGTCTCTCGCGTCGAACGTACTGAAATCCACAATCCACACGATCCCCTCGCGTGTTCCGTTGGCCGAAATCGAGGGCACGTGCATGCAACAAGTGGGTTCGGCTTGCGACGCCGGCGTCAGCAACCCGTTACTGATGGAAAATGACTGCAACCCGTTGACTTGCCCTGCCAAATACACAGTTCCGTTCCAGTAGGCCGGAGAACTGAACATGCTTCCCACGGCGTGATCCAGAAACTGAACGATCTGGCTTTGTCTACGGCGTTGTAGTGTCCCATGTTGTCGCGATCCACTTGGCAGGAGGAGGTGGTGGTGGAGGTCCGATGCCATCCGAACTTCCGCCTCCACAAGAATTCGCGCAGACTGCCGTCCACAAAATCAGACTCGCTAAGAATGGCCGAGAGGCCGCGCAGCTCGAATACTTGAGCAACTTTTTTACTCGCTCCTAGAGGTTCAAGCGGCTCGGGCTTGCTGTATGTCGTGTTCGATTTGACGCTCGGCGCCGCCAAAAAGCGATTTCAGCGAGCGTACGACAAATCGGACAATGAAAACCACGAATACCAATCCCACCAGCACAATTCCAGCCGCGGCGTAAGGATGCTTGGTCGCAAGCCAGGTGAGGCCAATCGCAGTTGCATCTTCCGTCAGGCTGAGTGCGGCATTGGAGAACGGTTCCGGCGAGGGCGTTACCGCCGCGCGCGCCGCTGTCTTGCCGCCATGCGCCGCCAGAGCAATCAATCCGCCAGCTACGGTCGCGATCATCTGCTCTTGCGGTGAAAGCTGCGCGGTCGCTTTGTAGGCCAGCAACCCTGCTACTGGGATGCGCACAAACGTGTGCATTGCATTCCAGACCAGATCGAAGGCGGGAATCTTGTCGGCGAAGAACTCCACCACAAACATGGCCGCAGCTACTCCTATTACCCACCAATCGGTGAGCATGTGCAGGCCTGGCGGCAGTGCCAGCACATTGTAGTGCCCCAGGATGCCCAGCGTCCCCACGGTTGCATAAACGTTGAGGCCAGCCGCGAAGCTGGTCGCAGTCAGTAACGCCACAATCTCCTGCGTCGGCATGCTCACGCCGGACAACATTGGAAACAGCATCATTGCTGCAAAAAGACTTACCTTGTGGAGAACCATACCCTTCAGAACCATTGCGCCTCCCAATGGCTTGCCCCAAGCCTGTGGTTGCTAACGGAAAAAGAAAGGGTCGCCAAGCCAGGCGACCCTAAATTGTCTTTCTATCTTAACAACTTACCGCGCGATCTTACAGTGTCGATTCAATTTCAAATCCCCAGGCTTCCAGCAATGGTTCCGGGATGTACTTCGAATTCTTGTTACGGCGCGCCCATTCACGCAGGCGGGTGGACCGCAGGTATTGATCCGGCTCCAGCTTGTACTCCTTCACCACCTGCTCAAACTCTGTAATCGTGGGAGTAATCGGTCCTAAAGGCTCTGGTTTGCCCCAGTTGGGATTTCCGCGTCGTTTTGCCATGAAGTAATAAGCCTCGCACTTTCCAAGGATGGTTGCTGCAAACTCTAGTGTTGCTACATGTAGATTCCGCTGGAGCCCGATTCGATGCAGGGACTGCCTTACGATTTGAACCCAGGAATCCAAACTACCGACTCATTCTAGGCGGCCCACCGCTTCATCCGGCCTTGCCTAGTCTATCTAACCACTTCATTATCAATAGATTACCACACTTCAACCCTATGTATGAGGAAATTGCAGGTGTTGAAGCGGGTCGAGTCGCGCCTGTTGGCGCGGTTGGCCTTAGACGAAGTGCGGCTTTGCTTACCGATGTAACCACTTGGTGTGGCCTATCGGTTGATTCGAGCCGATAGGAACCGTAGATTCGAAAGCGGGAGGTACTCGTGCGAGACATCTCGGAAGTGATACGAAAAAAACAGGCCCAGCAGGCGCAACTTGAGCGGCAGATTGAGGCGTTGCAAGGGGCGATCAAAGAGCTGGGTGCCGTGAAGCACTTGCTCGAGGAAAATGAGCCGTCGGCCCCGTCTTTGGGCTCATTCGCAGGATGACAAATTTGAGAAAACCTCCAGCATAAGCAAGAGGCGACAGGAAGTGGGGGATCCCATAGGAGAGAACCCATCGAGATTTTCAGACACGCACCTTGAGGAATGACGTTGAGTTCACCGAATGCACTAAAAGCATTGTTGATGAGTACGGAAGAAAAGTTGCAGCGCGTAGTTCGACGCGTGCTCAGCGACCTGGACGTGCAGGTTGAGTCGTGCACGGATGGTGAAGCCGCCGTACAGAAGCTGACTCGCTGCCGCTACGAAGCTGTGATCGTGGACTTCCGGGACTACAGCGTAGCGGACCAGATTCTGCGGGGAGTTCAACTTTCTCCCGTCAACAAACGTGCCGTGGTCGTGGCCTTGGTGGACCCAGAAATGGCGGCTGGCAGCGCTTTTGCGCAGGGCGCGCACTTTGTTTTGCATAAAACTTCTTCGGTGGAGCGAACCAAGTCGAGCTTCCGCGCTGTGCGAACGCTCATGAAGCGTGAGCGGCGTCGCAATACGCGGATGCCGATTGAATTTCCCGTGGTGTGTCGCGTTCCCAGCAAATCCGAAATGGAATGTACCAGCTCCGATCTTGGAGAAGGCGGTCTGGCGTTACAAACTCGGAAGGCCGCCCAAATTAGCGGCACTCTGCAAGTTTCATTCTTCCTGCCGCAGTCCATTGATCGGATTGAGGCGACGGGCGAAGTAGCGTGGCGGAATCCGCAAGGGCTGACCGGCATTCGCTTCACAAAGATATCTCCCGAAGCACGCCATCAGCTCAAGGTATGGATTGACGCTGCCAGCGGGGAACCTTTGGAAGAACAGGACGCTCCGGTTCCGGGCGAGCTCACCGACCTGAGTCTGCATGCCTGCTACTTGAAGATGAGTACCCCGTTTCCGCTGCACGCGCGCGTTGCTCTAGTGATGCGCGTTGGCTTGATGGACATCCGCGCCGAAGGTATTGTCCGAGTTGTGCATCCGGAAACCGGCATGGGGGTTGAGTTTGTGCAGGAGACTCCCGACGAAAGCGCGAAAGTCGCTGCCTTCCTGGATGCGCTGCGATCTGGCTCCTGCCGTACGCCGCAAATTCTGATTGAGCCCGAGCAAATGGATCTCGATACCCGGCCCAATACTGATGCGGCGAAGATTGAAGCGGATTCCTTGCTGGCGCTATTTGTGCGTCGCGACCAGCTATCGCAGGAAGATTTCCTGAAAGAACTAGAAGCCCAGCGCGGAGGGGTCTCCGCGCTGGATAAAGCGCTTGCGGTTTCGTCGGCACTGCGCTAGCGTTTCCTTGTAGGCCATCACAAAGAAGTTATTGCAATGAAAGAGGTTGCCTTCCCCGATTGGCCATGTCCGGCGGTAACTTCCGCAATCAAAACTCCTCTGCGAAACTTTTCCGCAGGCCCGGGGTTTGACTCTTGCGTAGGACGAAATTAGCTCCAACCCCTAATTAGGAGATTCATATGCGACGCAGTTTCTTGACTCTGACGTTTGTTGCCATGGCTTCGCTGTGCACATTCGCCCAAACCGCCGATACCCCGGTTGCGCCGAACAGCGATGTTCGGGGTGATCGCAAAGACTTGCGCCATGACCGCCGCGATCTGCGCAATGATGGCAAAGAGATTCGCCACGATCAACGCGACTTGAACCACGACCGCGTCGACCGCAACCAAGACCAACGCGACATCAACCATGATCGTAGAGCCCTCAACCAGGATCGCAGAGAGCGGGCACAGGACCTGAAAAGCGGGAACACCGCCGCCGCTAGAGCGGAGCAGCGGGACATCAACCACGACCGTCGTGACCTGAGCCACGACCGCGTCGATCGCAATCGCGATCAGCGGGACATCAACCACGACAAACGCGATTTGCACCACGACCGCACTGATGCCCGTGGCGACCGTAAAGATATTCGTCACGACAAGCGCGACATCCGGCATGACCGGAAAGGCAAGTAGTTACTTGCTGGAGAAAGTGGCGGCAGGAAAACCTGCCGCCATCGTTTTCTTACTTGCTGTGCCAGCCCACCGACTCCCCAATCCATTCCAGATAGTTTGTTTCACCCTCGTCGACCACCAGGGCAATACATTCCGGAACTTCATACGAGTGCAACTCCGCCAACGTGTCTCGCAAACGCGGGAACGCCTCAGCCGTCGTCTTAATCAGAAGCAGCCACTCTGCCGCAGTCTCGACTTTCCCTTGCCAGCGATAAATAGATTCCACTCCGGGTACGATGTTGACGCAGGCGGCTAGACGCCTCTCGACGAGGGCGTGGGCGATCCGGCGAGCTTCTTCCTGAGATCCGGCGGTCGAGAGCACTAGGCGTTTGTCGGTCATATAAAATGGTGCGGCTGTTGGCTGTCTGCCATCGGCTTCGTTCAAACGGCATCGGCGTATTTTCACTTGTTCGGCCTTGAAAGGCAAACCATGACGACTCAAACTGCAGGCACTCAAGGAACGGCGACTCCAATCAAGTTTGGCACTTCCGGATGGCGAGCAGTGATTGGCGAAGAATTTACTTTTGCCAATGTCCGACGCGCGGTCGGCGGCATTGCGCGCTATGTGGTTTCTGAGAAGCCCAGCGGCGCGCGCGTGATTGTCGGACGCGATCCTCGCTTCCTGGGCGAGACGTTTTGCGCGATGGCCGCCGAGATTCTGAGCAGCTACGGCATCACTTCCTTGATGGTTGCCGAGGCCACGCCAACGCCGGCGATTTCACACGCCGTGATGCACAACAAAGCCGATGGCGCGATTAACTTTACCGCGTCGCACAATCCACCGGAATACAACGGCATTAAGTTCTCGACGCCCGACGGCGCGCCGGCGCTGCCGGAAGTGACGAAGAGAATCGAAGCGGAGATTGCTGCAATCGATGCCGGAGCAATCGCGCCCGGGTTGAAAGGCGATTCCGTGGCTCTCGATCCGAAACCGCCTTACATGCAGCGGTTGAAAGAAGCGGTGGATTTCGACGTCATCAACAAAGCGGGGCTGCGTGTAGCGTTCGATCCCATGTGGGGAGCAGCGCGTGGATACTCCGATGAACTTCTTCGCGACAGCGGCGTGCAAGTCGTAACCGTGCATGACTATCGCGATGTTCTATTTGGCAATCACGCGCCGGAGCCTGACGACCATCTGCTGGAAGACTTGCGTGTAAAGATGCGCGAAACTCGCGCCCACATTGGCATTGCGACCGATGGCGACGCCGACCGCTTCGGCATTGTGGATGAAGATGGAACTTTCTTGCAGCCTAACTACATCGTCGCGCTGCTCTTCGATTACTTGGTCGAAGTGCGCGGGTGGAAGAATGGTGTCGGAAAATCGGTGGCGACGACGAACTTGATCAACGCGCTGGCCGAGCATCACAAAGTTGAGCTGCATGAGACGCCCGTGGGCTTCAAGTACATTGGCGAGCTCATCAAGCAGGACAGAATCGCCATTGGAGGGGAAGAGAGTGCGGGGCTTTCCATTCGTCACCACACGCCAGAAAAAGATGGAGTGATCGCCGGGCTGCTGTGCTGCGAGATGGTGGCGCGCCGAGGCAAGTCCCTTGGCCGGCAACTGAGTGAGCTGTTTGTCAAAGTTGGTTCCTTCTACCCACAAAGAGAGAACTTCCGCTTGACGGACGATGTGAAAGCCAAGTTCACTAAGAAGTTGGGGATGGAGCCGCGCGATTTTTCCGGGCTGGACATCAAGGAAGTGGTTCGCAAGGATGGTTTGAAGCTGCTTTTTGCCGACGGAAGCTGGGTTTGCTACCGGCTTTCAGGTACGGAGCCAGTGGTTCGTGTTTATACGGAAGCTGGTACGCAGCAGGATTTAGACAAGTTAAGCGTTGCTGCGAAGCAGTGGATTTTTGAATAACGGATGAAAGAAAAATTTAAATCACGCCTGCAGTCCATGCGCCTTCCCAGTGGCGACGAGGGCGTGCGCCGCACCGGCGAATTCGTTCTGCAATCTGCGGAGAAGCTGGAGCCAACCATAACGCGCGTATTCGGCTGGCGTCGCAAGCTGGGAACCGCCGTCGCCAGCGTGCTTGCCGCGTGGATTCTTTTCCACGTTCTTTTCGGCGCCAATGGCACAGTTGCCTACGGAAAGAAGCGAGCTGAATACAGCGCTTTGGAAAAAGACGTAAGCCAGTTGCAAAAAGAGAACGATCAATTGCAGAGACACGTAGAGGCTCTGAAATCCGATCCTGCCGCGATCGAGCGCGAAGCCCGCGAACAACTGCACTATACGAAAACGGGAGAAATCGTCTATGTAGCTCCCCCGCCCCCGCCTGCGCAGACGCCGAAGAATAATTCCGCGAAGAAGTAGTTGGCGCTACCCTACAACCCCTTCCAACGGAGAACTCGCCGTAGCATAAAGCTTCTTCGGCATGCGCCCCGCCAGGTAAGCCATACGCCCAGCAATGACGGCATGTTTCATCGCTTCCGCCATTAGAACAGGCTCCTGTGCGGCTGCGATGCCAGTGTTCATCAGTACTGCGTCATAGCCAAGCTCCATGGCGATCGCAGCGTCGGAAGCCGTACCCACGCCGGCGTCAAGAATCAACGGAACGCCCATGATCATCTCGCGCAAGATTCGCAGATTTGCTTCATTCTGAATACCCAACCCGCTGCCAATCGGCGCACCCAACGGCATCACTGCGGCCGCGCCAGCATCGACCAGGCGCTTCGCGAAGACGACATCGTCCGAGGTGTAAGCGAGCACGGTAAAACCATCTTTCACCAAAACCCGAGTAGCTTCCAGAGTCGCATGAATGTCGGGGTAGAGCGTAGCCTGATCGCCGATAACTTCCAGCTTTACCCAACTGGAAAGTCCAACTTCGCGCCCCAGATGAGCCGTGCGGATGGCTTCATCAGCCGTGTAGCATCCCGCTGTATTAGGCAGCAGAATATACTTTTTCGGATCGATGAAGTCGAGCAGCGATTCCTTGTTGCGATCCAGATTCACGCGCCGCACGGCGACGGTGACCATATCCGCTCCGCTGGCTTCGAGCGCACGCGCGTTCTCTTGAAACGACTTGTACTTTCCTGTGCCTACAATAAGCCGCGAACGCAGCTCTCGTCCCGCGATCTTGAGCGTATCTTGAACCGTCTGTGACATGTCTTTATTGTATCCGCCTGCGAGCCAGGGCGGATGGCCGACCAATAGCTCAGGCGATTAGTCCGAGGGGGATTTGTCGGCGGCAGCGTACATCGCGTCAATCACCGCGCGATGCCGCTCCTCCACGGCGCGGCGCCGCATCTTCAGCGTGGGCGTGAGTGTGCCCTCGGCGACGGAAAACTCATCCGCAAGGAGCAGAGTCTTCTTCATCCTTTCAAAGCGGGCCAAGTTGGCGTTCACGCTTTCGACAATACCTTCGTAAAGCGCCCGCACCCGCGGCTCGGCAACCAACTCCTTGCGGGACGTGAAGGGGACTTGACTGACCTGCGCCCAGTCTTCCAAAACGGGAAAATAAGGCAAAATCAGCACTGCGGGGAATTTGCGCCTATCGCCAATTACCACCGCTTCGGCGATCAAAGCGTTGTTCTTCAGCGAGGCTTCAATCGGCTGCGGCGCAATAAACTTGCCGCCAGACGTCTTGATCAAATCCTTCTTGCGATCAGTGACGGAAAGAAAACCGTCGGCATCGAGCGTGCCGATGTCTCCCGTCTTGAAGAATCCATCGACAAACGCATCGGCTGTTTCTTGCGGTTTGTTCCAATAACCACGAAAGACCGAAGGCCCCTTCACCAATATCTCGCCGTCCGCAGCAATACGGACTTCCACATTCTGCAGCGGCTTACCCACCGTTCCCAGTCGGTGCGCCCTTGGTGTGTTGACTGCGATCACAGGCGAAGTTTCCGTCAACCCGTAGCCTTCGTGAATACGGATTCCGGCATTCGCAAACCACTCGGCGAGTTCGCGACCGAGAGGTGCGCCTCCAGAGATAAAGGTGTGTACCCGTCCGCCCAAGCCTTGGACAATCTGTGAAAACACAATCCGGTCCGCCATTTGCCAGGACCAGGATGTCGGCCGCTGACCCTCGAGAATCTCGTCACGATGGGCGCGACCTACTTTCAGAGCCCAGTCCAGAATATGGCGTTTTGCAAAGCCCTGCGCCGTGTGCTCCGCTTGCAGCCGAATCTTTTCATACACCCGCGGCACTGCCACAAAAATGCTGGGTCTAGTCTCCTGCAACGCCCGCGGCAGGTCTTCCAGGAACGGACAGTAAGCCAGCGCAACACCTTCATATAGCAGCGCGTAATCCACGTGCCGCGCCGTAATGTGGGAAAGCGGCAGAAACGAAACGCTCGTTGCGTCCACTGGAAAGGGAAACGGGTTCAGCGAACAAAGGAAATTCGCCGCAAGATTCCCATGGGTCAGCATCACTCCCTTAGGAACACCCGTCGTGCCCGACGTGTACAGCAAGGTTGCAAGATCTTCCGGCCCAACGCTATGGGCGAGCTCATCCAACTTAGAGTCGCGCGATTCCTGGCCGGATAACATCAAGTCCTGCATTCGGACGACAGGGCAAGTGTCAACTGGATCCATCAGCACAACTTGTTCCAATGGAGTCTGTTCTCGAATCGCTAAGACCTTATCCAGATGTTGCTGCGTGGAAACAAAGATCGCGCGCGTTCCAGAATCCCGCAGCATGTGCGCGATCTGCTCTGCGGTCAGCGTCGGATAGATAGGAACGACAACTCCGCCGACCAGCAGAGTCGCGAAATCCGCAATGGCCCACGCCGGTCGATTCTCGCTAAGAATGGCGACGCGATCCCCCTTGGCAATCTTCCAATCAAGCAACGCGCGAGCCACTCCCGCAGTGTCCCGGTAAAGTTCCCACGAGGAGACGGGAATCCACCCTGCATGTTCGCGATGCATCATCACGCGCTCAGAATTGCGCTCGACGATGCGGTAAAAGAGCTCGTTGACGGTTGGAGAAGCCATTCTCTAGCAATGTACTGAGAAGAAATGCTGGGCGCAATGCAGGGGCAGGCACCGTGTAGATGCTCCAAGATAATGTCACCCCTAACTGCAACGAGACTATGTCACCCTCAAAGGGATGGTGACGATGAGTCAGAAAGAGTTCCAACGGGTGAAAGTAATGGAGAATGCAGCAGGCGGGCGGCTGAGCGTACGCGAAGCTGCCCGCCTGCTGCACTGAGTGAGCGGCAGGTGCGGCGGCTCAAACGCCGCTATCAGCCCGACTCGCTGGCCTGGGTGCAGCACGGCAATCGCGGACGCACCGTGCCTTGGGCCGTTTCTCCTCCCCAGCAGCAGTGGATATTGAACCTGGCCCGCGGCAAATACCGCGGCTTCAACGATTCCCATCCGGCGGAGGAGCTGCGCGACGAGGAGGGCCTCGCCGTCAGCCGCGAGACCGTGCGCCGCACCTTGCGGGCCGCCAAGCTGGTCTCGCCGCAGAAGCGGCGCCCTCGGAAATATCGCTCGCGCCGCCCGACCCGCCCGCGTTTCGGCATGATGGCCCTGACCGATGCCAGCCGCCACGATTGGCTAAACGGTCGAGGCCCCGTGCTCACTCTGCTCGGCTTCCAAGACGACGCCACCGGCCAGATCCTCGCCGCCCACTTCCAGCTGGAAGCCGAAAATACCGTCGGCTATCTCCGCGCTCTCCGTTCCATGATCGCAACGCACGGCGTTCCCCTCAGCCTCTATCGCGACCGCCACAGCATC
>JAYVEP010000118.1:0-12189 GCA_043749225.1 Acidobacteriaceae bacterium | reverse complement strand
GATGCCTAGATCGTACAACCGCTGTTGTGTCGCAAACAGCTCACGTTGACTCAGCGGATCGTTCGGATGCATGCTAATTTCCCGCTGCACGATTTCCGGCCGCGTAGCTTCCAGTCCTGAAACCAGTACTTTGTCCACCAACACTTTTTCGCCTTCGTGAACGTCAAAAACCACATCCATGTGGTTCGGCTCCGAGCCGGCTTTGGACGAAATATCGAGTCGCGCCTCGGGATAGCCCCGATTTACGTATTCCGTCAGCAGTTGATCGCGATCATTGGCCAGGTTGTATTCCGAATATGGCTGCCCTTCGGTACTTGTGATTTGGTTGCGCAACTCTTCTTCGGGAATGGACCGGTTGCCGGTAAACTTCGAAGCCCCCACTAGCGTTTGCGGACCTTCTTCCACATTCAGAAAAACAGCAACCTGGTCCTGTGCTCCTTGGTAATCGTCTTCAACCTTGGCCGCCAGCTGCGCTTTTTGGAAACCGTTCGCGCGGTACAGTTCCTGCAAACCCTTGATATCTGAATGCAGAATCGACTGGCTAAAGCGTCCATGGGAGAAGAGGCGGCTGGCCACCTGCACCTGCATACGAGTCAGCAAGGTGTCCGCCGGAAAATACTGATTCCCTTTCACTTCCAGCTTGACTAACTTATGCCGCGAGCCCGAATCAATGTTGTAGATGATGCGCAGTTTCTTCCCGCCAGCGTCTTCTTTCTTTTTAAAACGAACTTTGGCATCGAAGTAGCCGCGCGTCTGCATGTAGTCGGTCAAATTCAAGCGACCTTCGTTCAGCAAGTCATCCTCGACTGCGTTTTCTTCGTAGACGGGCACCCGCGCTCGCAGTACGCTGCGGCTAATTTTGGCTCCTTCCGCGGAAATCTCAACCACCGGCCCGCGTTCGACGCGTAGAGTGTAATCCACCGTATTGCTCTCTGCGTGATATTCGCGATTTACCAGAGAGACCTGCGCTGTATAACGGCCTCCCTTCCGGTATTTGTTGCGGAGACGGTCGATGGCATCCCGAATGCCTTGCGCGGTAACGCGGTCCCCCGGGTGGAGATGAGCATCCTCCTCCACTTCCACCAGCGAATTCTTGATGTCTCCGCCCGACAGAATGATTTTGCCGACTCGTGCTGGCGGGCCCGGAATAACCTGCAAGCGAATATTCACCTGCTGCGCCGCAGCATCCGGCTGCTCCGAGTACGCCGTGGAAGAGTGATAGAAACCGTTATCTTCCATGAGCACGCGAATGCGTTCCAGTCCGCGTGTGATTTTGTCCAACGTGAGCTGTTCCCCTAGCTGGAACTTGGTTGTGTTGGCAATCTGGCTCGCTGTCGGCCGATCCGGAGCTCCCACCACGTCAACCGCGCCGATGAAAAAATTGGGTTGGAAAACAAAAGTCAGCGACACGCCGCCATCGGACGTCCGCTCAGCTTCAGCAGCCACATCCGTGTAGCGCCCTGTGTTGTAGAGATTCTTGATGGTCTGCCGAATCTTCGCACGATCCAGCGGCTGCCCTTGCGCCTGGGCAATCTGGCTCCAAACCTTACTTTCCGCGTCGGAGCGCACTCCAGAGAGGCGTATCTCTCGGACAGGCAAACCTTGGTAGCTAAGGATAGCTCTCGACGTCTGCGCGCTAGCCGCAGGTTTTGCTGACAAGACCGCAGTCACCGGAGACTGCGTCGGGACGACAGACTGCGCCTGCACCACAACTGTGGCCAGCGTCAGCAAACATGCCGTCAGGCTCCAAAGCAACCTCGCTCGCAAATAACCCTCTCAGTTTTCAGCTCCCGAAGTCGACCACTCACGGATCGGTTTCGCACCAAAATAGCTTCGATGGACATAAAGTGCCGAGGTGTTGTACCGGCGACTCCCATGACCTGAATCTTGGCGGAAAACGACAGCCTCTATAATAAGGGGTATTCGGTGCTCCAACCTATGCCTAATGACGTTCCAGAGCGTTACTCCCGGCAGGTGCTCTTCCAGGGCATAGGGACGGAAGGCCAGCGGAAGTTGGCCGCGGCCCGAGTCGCGATCATCGGATGCGGCGCGACAGGCTCAGCGGTCGCGGCTCTACTAGCGCGCTCCGGCGTCGGCACGCTCCGCATCATCGACCGGGATTACGTTGAGTCCAGCAACCTGCAGCGCCAAACGTTGTTCGACGAATCCGACGCCGCCGAATCGCTGCCCAAAGCGATCGCCGCAGCCCGCCGGATTGCCGCCTTCAACTCCGAGATCATCGTCGAGCCCAAGGTCTCCGACCTTGTTCCTGGCAACGTGGACGAACTTCTAGCCGATACCGACCTCATCCTCGATGGCACGGACAACTTCGAGACTCGCTACTTGGTGAACGACTACGCGGTGAAAAATTCCCGCGCCTGGATATACGCCGCCGCCGTTGGAAGCTATGGAGTAACGCTGAATGTGATTCCCGGGCAGACAGCTTGCCTGGCCTGCATTTTCCCTGACTCTCCCTCGGGCACGGTCGAGACTTGCGAAACGGCAGGCATTCTCAACTCCGCCGTAAACCTGGTCGCTTCGATTGAGGCAACGGAAGCCCTCAAGTTTTTGGTCGGCGCTCACGAACGCCTGAGAAGGACTCTGCTCTCCTTTGACGTCTGGCACAACAACCGCGCCGAAATCGCCGCCGGACATCCGAGGGGTGACTGTCGCGCTTGCGGAAAGAAAGACTTCGTTCACCTGGCCGGAGAAGGTCGCCCGCACATCACTCTCTGCGGTCGCAATTCCGTGCAGATTCACGAGCAGCATCGCCCCATCGACTTCGTCGAACTCAGCGGGAGGCTCCAGCCCCACGGCACGGTGCGGCACAACGATTTCGTTTTGAAATTCTGGCGCGACCCGCACGAAATAACTCTCTTCCCGGATGGCCGCGCCATCATCAAGGGCACTACCGATACAGCGGTGGCGCGGAGTTTGTACGCGCGGTTTGTGGGAAACTAATTGGAAATCTCCTACGGCGTCAGCGGCCCAAAATCCAACTCCACGTACTCCGCTTGCCGAGTCTTCTTCAGCAGCTCAACCACTTCCGGATGCGACAATCGGCGACCCATCGGCTGATCGGCGCTCGCAATCGCATGCGCAGAGATCGCCAACACGGCTGTATCCATGGCGAGCGCTCGAGGATCAATCTTGTCGAAGGTGTCCGTGATGGCGTGATGCAGCGTGTCGTAGCCTCCCTCTTCCATCGAGAGGCTCAGCGCAGGTACGCCCGCGACGACAAAGCTTTCGTCATCGGAAAAAAGCTCGCCTCCCAACGACATATCACCCGCCCCAAGCGGCGTCAGCGCTGATAGCAGACGCTTCGCCGGGGCCTGTAAATCATCGCGACCGTGCAGCGAAAACCCGGTTGGCATTTGCGAACCGCTGTCCATGATCAGCGCCGCCCGCAAATGATCGATCTCATCTTTGTGGCTCTCGATGTAGGCTCGCGAGCCCAGGCACGCCTGCTCTTCTCCCGAAAAGAACACGAATCGGATCGTAGCTTTCGGCTTCACTCCTAGTGCCTTCAAAATGCGCGCCGCATCAAGAACCGCGGCAACCCCAGTACCGTTGTCGTTGGCCCCCTGCGCGGGATCCCACGAATCAAAATGTGCCCCCAACAAAACAACATCGCCCGGATTCGTACCGGGCAAGTCAGCCACCACGTTCCGTTCGCGGGCAGGACTTACATCGAAAGAATTCTGGATATCGAGCTCGAGTTTGACGTCGCCTTTCGCCAGAAGCCGCCGCAGAAATAAATTGTCTTCCTTCGCCACCGACAGCACCGGCAACGGCGCGTGCGGATAGAAACCAGCCCCTGACGTGTAGAGCATCCGAAACGGCTTGTCCGAAGCAATCATCATCGCCGCCGCACCAACACTGGCCAGGTATCGCGCAATCGACGCGCGCAAAACGACATAATTGGGAGCAAAGGAATTCGCTCCAACATTCAGGCTGACCAGCACCGCCGCTCCGCGTAACATCGTTACATCTTCAGAACACTTGCCTTCAACCGTCGCCGTGCAGGATGCCAGTGGAACCGCCACTCGACCGTTCGTTCCCGGCGCCCATCCATAGGTTCCCACGACGATTGGTTGCCGCACAGGGCTCACCACCGCCCCAGCCGCGCTGCCCCGGTTCCACCTCGTGTTGATCGGAAATTCTTCAAAATGCGCGTTCTCGAACCCCGCCTCGCGCAGTGTGTTCAAAATCAATTCCGCAGCTCTCCGCGATTCCGTGGTGCCAGTGATGCGCCCTCCTATGGTGTCCGTGAGTGTTTCCAGAAAGGAGATCGATCCGCCCCGCGTCAACGCCGCGCCGACAATGCGCTCGTTGATGTCGTTGACCTTTGCTGAGGGAGGCTGCGCGAAAGCAAAGCCGCGAACGATGAGAAGAATGAATACAACGCAGAACATAGTTCGCAGCCGCTTTACACCGCTTGAGTTTGAGTAATTCACGAGCTACTCCTATTCGAGAACCTGCGGATTATACAACGCGCTCGGATTGGCACATTCATTGTGTTATCTTCGGTTGCTTCGATTTTCCGTAACAGAAAGGCTTCCCTATGGCCGAATCTGCTCTTCCCCGCCCGTCGGTTTCTTACCGCTGGATGGTGCTGGTGTTCATCAGTCTCGCGCAGGGCGGGAACTACTACATTTACGACAGCATCAATCCGCTGGAAGACATCTTCAAGCAGCAGTTGGGATTTACGGGTACCAATTTCGGCTGGCTGAACTCCAGCTACAGCGTCGCGGCGGTCCTCACCCTGCTCATAGGAGGCATCGTCATCGACCGGATTGGCACCAAGAAGGCTCTGACGTTCTTTGGGGTGGTCTGCTTCCTCGGCGCCGCCTTGACGGCCTGGAGGGGCGATTTTACGACGATGGTTCTCGGGCGTACCGTTTTGGGACTCGGAGCCGAGTCCATGATAGTGTGCGTGACCGTAGCCCTGGCTAAATGGTTCAAAG
This sequence comes from Acidobacteriaceae bacterium, assembly GCA_043749225.1. GTDB lineage: Bacteria > Acidobacteriota > Terriglobia > Terriglobales > Acidobacteriaceae > JANXUC01. Next base: position 7,222 of record JAYVEP010000118.1, on the reverse strand, counting down.
GAAAAGAACTCAGCTTCGCGTTTGGGATTAACTTAACGATTGCGCGATTGGCGTCGGTAGCGGCGGACAATTCCCCGACGTGGGCACACGCGGCGTTCTATCCGAATGGCGATGCCGGGGCGCCAAGCTGGCAGCGGCCTTTGATCGTAGCGGTTGGAGCTGGCGTTCTCTGCGTGCTGGCGGCTGCCATCTATTGGGCACTGGAGAGTCTGGCTGAAGGCAAATACTCGCTCGGCGCAGGAGGCTCGGTCGATAAGCTCGAATTCAACCAGATCTTTCGCTTCAACGCGTCGTATTGGTACGTGGTGATTCTGTGCTTCACGTTTTACTCGGCCATCTTCCCCTTCCGCACGTTTGCCATTGATTTCTTCACCAACAAGCTGATGGCAGGCGGAGCGCTCACGATGGCGGCAGCAACGCAGAAGGCGGGGTTTTTCAATAGCCTGCTTCCCTTCTCGGCCATGATCGCGACTCCGTTGTTCGGACTGCTGGTGGATCGCGTGGGCAAGCGGGCGCTGTTCATGATGTTTGGTTCGATCCTGCTGATGCCCGTGTACCTGCTGATGGGCTACACGCATGTTTCTCTGTTTGTGCCGGTGTCGCTGATGGGAATCGCGTTTTCCCTGATTCCGGCGATTATGTGGCCGTCGGTGGCATATATCGTGGATCAGTCGCGGTTGGGAACAGCCTATTCGCTGATGACTCTCATCCAGCAGATTGGGTTTTTTGCGCTGAATTTAGCCATTGGTAAGGCCAACGATTTCTCTGGGGCTGGGTTATCAAATCCACACGGGTATGTGCTGGGGATGTGGATTTTCTCCGTGCTAGGGTTTGTAGGGCTGTTCTTCGCCATCCTGCTGCGTATCCGCGAGACGGGACCAAATGGACATGGTTTGGAGACGATTACGGCGGCTAGCTCTGTGTAAGCTAGCTAGTGTGGCCTGTGAATTTCACGACAAAGACTCATGACAAAGCCTAAGATTACCGACGAAGCACGTAGCCTCTTCGAAAGAGCGATTTCGAGCTTTTCGGACGGAGGCAACTATCGGCCCGCCCTGGACTTGCTCAAGAAATCGGCGCAGTTGGGCAACGCGAACGCACACGAATATCTAGCTGTGGCTTATGACTATGGGTTGGGCACTCGGCCGAACCGGCCCCGAGCTTTTCATCACTATCAAATCGCAGCGAGGGCAGGAAGTTTGAGTGCCCAGTATAACGTTGGTCTTTTCTATTTCTGGGGACAGGGCGTGCGGAAGAACTATCGTCTCGCTGCGAGTTGGTTTCAGAAAGTCGCGCGGAAGGGCGATGCCGATGCCGTGGATATGCTGGGATACTGCTACAGGCGTGGCTTGGGGGTCGCCAGAGACGTCCGGCGAGGCTTTAGGCTGCAAATGAAAGCCGCTCAAAAAGGGGCAGTCGAAGCCCAGTATTCGATTGGGGTGTGTTTCAGTCGCGGCGAGGGCACTCCCGCCGATCCGAGAGAGGCTTTTCGATGGTATTTGAAAGCGGCGAAAAAGGGACACTCTGAGGCTGCCCACAATGTGGCCTTCTTCTACGAGACCGGTAGAGGCACCAAGACGAATCAGAAGAAGGCGCTTGACTGGTACGCCCGAGCCGAAAAACTTCGGAAAGATTCGGTCTCAGCGTGAGAGTCTATGGCTTGCCGTAGACTTCAATCGCAAACTCTACGGAAAACCATAGTGGTTGACGGGCTGGCCTTGGGTTCTTTACCCTCTCCAACAGGGCTAAGACCGGGAGTGGTAAGGGTTTACGCTGAAATAGCCGCGTACTCTCTCCGGGTGGTCCGAAAAGATTCGGTTGGGATGGCGCAGATTTTTTGCATCCGTTCCGTTAGTAACACGCAACACATACAACGAAAAGGCACTTAGGCTGCATCTATCTGAATGCAGCCTGACCTGGGGCGCATTGGCCGACGCAACACAAAAACTGAGCGGCGGAATGACCGAGGCCGAGGCGATCGAACGAGCCCAAAAGGGCGACGGCGATGCGTTTGAGGCTCTTTACAGTCTGCATAAGCGGCGCGTTTACTCGCTCTGTTTGCGGATGACCGGAAATCCGACCGACGCCGAAGATTTGGCGCAGGAAGCCTTTCTACAGTTGTTCCGCAAAATTTCAACGTTCCGCGGAGAGTCGGCATTTTCGACTTGGCTGCATCGCATGACCGTAAACGTCGTGTTGATGCAATTGCGCAAGAAGAGCTTGCCGGTGGTTTCGCTGGACGAGTCGCCGGATGGCGACGAGGAAGCGCCGAAGCGGGATTTGGGTGCGGAAGATTTGAATTTGTCGGGCGCGATGGATCGCGTGGAATTGAATCGCGCGGTAGAGAATTTGCCGCCAGGGTACAGATCGGTATTCGTCTTGCACGATGTAGAAGGGTTCGAGCACAACGAAATTGCAAGCATGGTGGGATGCTCGATCGGGAACAGCAAATCGCAATTGCACAAGGCGCGGATGAAGCTCAGGGAAGTTCTAAAACAGCATAGAGCCGCAAAGGCCGAAAAGAAGCAAGCTTGACAAGCAATAGAATTCAGAATGAAGAGTCTGGAACTGGTAGTTGGGAAACAGCGGGACGAAGCACTGCGGTGGCGGAGGAATAGTTATGCTGAACTGTGAACAATTCGAAGACCTTCTTCCTGAAGTGATCGACGGCGGCGCTTGGACCGCTGAGCAGCGCGTGCACACGCAGAGCTGCAAGAACTGCACCAGTCTGGTGAATGACCTGCGCAACATCGCGCAAGAATCGAAGTATCTGGCGGAATCTGAGGAACCCAGCCTGCGCGTTTGGCAGGAATTGCGCAAGTCTTTGGTGGCGGAAGGAATTATTCGGCCGCAGGCAAAGCATGGTCGCTTGATGGATTTCTTTTTCGCGCCACGCTGGAGACCGATTTTGGTTCCAGTTGGTGCGGTAGCGGCACTGGCGATTGCTTTCGTGGCTTATCAATCGGACCGCGGTTCGATGCATGGACCTTCGGATGCCGCAAAAACAGCAGTCACCGCAGGGGCTCCATCCGATGTTGCTGTGTTGGATGACGAGGACATGCAACTGCTGAACCAGTTGTCGGTAGATTCGCCGGCCGTGCGAGCGTCTTACGAAGACAGCCTGAAGAATGTGAATGCCTACATCCGCGATGCCAAGGAAGTGGCCGAGAAAAATCCCGGCAACGACGCGGCAGAGGATGAATTGATGCAAGCTTACAACGAAAAAACCATGGTGTACGAAATGGCAGCCAACCGGTCCGCGCACTAACTGCTGTGCGATATATTTTGGATAGAAACAGGGCCCGGGAGGTTACCCCTTCGAACGTGGCCTACAGAAAAGATGGAGCCTATGTCTAGCAGCCAGCGCGCCGCACAATGCATGGTCCTTACCGCCGTTTTGGCATCCACTCTGGCGTCCGCCCAGACGCGGCAGCAGAAGACGTTCGCTTGCGGCCCCAAGCCGACTGTGTCGGTCACGAACGAGTATGGCCCCATTGCGGTGCACGCAGGCGCTGACAACCAAGTGGTTGTCACTTACATTTTGCGCTCCGATCAAGTTGAGGTCGATACGAACCGGAGTGACGACCGCATTACCGTCGAATCGCACTTGTTGCAGGGCGCGAACGGCAGCGCCGGACAGGTGGATTATGAACTCGTAGTTCCGGCTGGATCCTCCGTAATTCTGAGATCGAACAACGGCCCGCTGAGCGCTCAAAATCTACTTGGCGATGTTTCCATTCAAGGGGCGGCCGCCAATGTAGACCTACGCGATATCAGCGGCGGGCATATTCACGTCAAGACGCTTTCGGGGAATATCAACCTGCTGGAAGCGCACCAGGCCCACGTGGAGATTAGCACCTTGGGTGGCGACGTGACCATGAAGAATGTCGACGGGACGATGGTAGAAGTCAGTTCGAATACGGGCAAAATCCATTACGACGGCGATTTTGGCGGCAGCGGCTCCTACAAACTTAACAGCCACACCGGCGATATTGACGCCAGCATTCCGGCAACGGCCTCGGTCGACGTGACCGCGAGTTCCGTTAAGGGACAGGTCGATAACGATTTCCCTCTGCAGCCAAAGGCACACACAAAATTCGTACCCGAAAAGGGACATTCCTTCATAGGGGTTGCCGGAAGAGCTGCCTCCTCCGTATTTCTGCATACATTCAGTGGTAAAATCCGCCTCAGGCAGCGCTAGGAGCGGATTGACCGACATTCAGGGCTTAGCCCCCAAATCTTCAGGCTGCGATCAGCACCTCTAAAAATAGTGCCCCGTTCGAAGCCGGTTCTCATGTCAACCTCCGTGCATGCGCCATTTTCCTCTTCGAATCTCCAACGCACTAGCAAAGCGGTATTCCTTGTCGGCTTCATGGGAGCCGGAAAGACTTCTGTAGGCCGTGCTTTGGCGGACTGCCTGGAATGGCATTTCGTGGATCTCGATGAACGGATTGTCGCTCGCAGCGGGCGCTCGGTGGCCGAGATTTTTGCCCAGGAAGGCGAAGCCGCTTTCCGACAAAGGGAGCATGATGAACTGCGGACCCTGGTTGGCGAGCTCGACTCCCAGAAAACGGTCGTCTCGTTGGGCGGGGGCGCCTGGGCACAGCCTTCCAATGTTGACTTGCTGAAGAAGTCTTCCCTGCCCGTGATTTTTCTGGACGCGCCGGTGGAAGAACTTTGGCGGCGATGTGCGCCGGAACAAGGCTTGCGTCCGCTGCTGCAGAACGAAAACGGATTCCGCGATTTGTATGCCGCTCGCCGCCCAGTCTATTTAGATGGTACGTTACGGGTTGAAACCCACGAACGGTCGGTGGAAGAGGTCGCGCAGCACATAACGTTACTTTTGGGACTTGCTGGTAACCTCCGCACCACGTAGGACTATAGATATGAAACTTGCAGTCTCCCTGATTCTTTTGGTTCTTACGACGGCTCCAGCGGCGCTGGCAGCGAAGGACGCTCCGGCCGCAGCCGTGGATTCCGGCTCGTTTGGCATCTTCCTGAACGGCAAACGCACTGCCACGGAAAAATTCTCCGTCGATCAGAGTTCGGACGGAAGCGTCGTCACCACCGACTTTAAGACCGAAGAAGCCACAAACCCCGCGCATCAGAGCACGAAGCTCAGGCTTTCCGCTACCGGCGAGTTGCGGCACTATGAGTTCAAGGAACTGAGTCCTGGCAATCAGCAGGCTGTTCTTGAGCCGAACAACGAATTCCTGATGCAGCGCAGCACCACCACTCCGGGCGAAAAGCCGGAAGAGCATCCCTACATCCTGCCAGCTGCGACCAGCGTACTGGATGACTTCGTCCTGATTCACCGCGAGATTCTGGCTTGGAGATTCCTCGCCACGGGCTGCCGCCAGACCAACGGTCAAGTGCAGTGCCCGCTCAAACAGAAGACGAGTATGGGGGTGGTGATTCCGAAGGCCCGTACGTCGATGCTGGTGACCATTGAATTCCTCGGTCGCGACACCGTGCAAATTCACGGTCAGCCTCGCGAACTCAATCGCTTCGACATCAAGTCCGAGGGTCCCGACTGGCAGTTGTGGCTGGACGATAGCTATAAAGTTGTCCGCATGGTCATTCCCGACGAGTCTACGGAAATCGTGCGCGACTAGCAGGGATTGCAAGAATACTTCAGAGATTTTGTCATTCTGAGCACAGCGAAGAATCCCTGTTGGGCATAAAGACTGCTGGTATTTGAAAGTGATTCCTCGCCGCGCTCGGAATGACAAATCGCATTTGCCCCAAAAGCTTTACAATGGAAACGCAGGATTCAACCCAAGCCCTTGACGCCCATTGACTCACGCACGTCTCGCGTTCTCTTCACAGTGCTGCTGTTTGCGCTGGGGCTGTACGTTCTCCATGCCGTCCGGCATACCCTGACGGCGTTCCTGTTTGCAATCTTTTTTGCCTACTTGATGGACCCCCTGGTCTCCCGTCTGCAGAAGGTCTTGCGTGGACGCGGGCGCGCCATTGCTTTGATCTACATCGTGCTGTTAATGCTCGTAGGATGGCTGCTGCTTTCGGCAGGGCCGCGTATAGCGCAGCAAGCAACCCGTTTGAGCGACTCCGTCCCCAAACTCCTCGAGAATCTTAGCTCTGGACAAATTGCCGACCAGATCGGCGCGCAAAATGGCTGGAGCTACCACACCCGCAATTTGGTCAAGGGTTACTTGGTGAGCCATCGCGCACAGGTCATGGACCTGGGGCAACGGGTGGCACTCCGTCTGGCCGATACCGCGAAGGACGCCTGGCTTCTCGTTCTCGTACCGATTCTTTCCATTTTCTTTTTGCGCGACGGCCATGCGTTCGGACAATTTCTGCTCAACTCAGTAGAAGTCCGGGCGAAGCGCGATTTCCTGGAAGGCGTACTCACCGACCTGAACCAGATGCTGGCGCATTTCATTCGCGCCCAGCTGACTCTGGCTCTGTTGTCGCTTGTCGTATATTCCATTGCGTTGAAGATCATGGGCATCACCTACGCGATGACGCTGGGGACGGCGGGCGGGTTGCTGGAGTTCATTCCGGTCGTCGGACCGCTGGTTGCGGCTGTTCTGATTATGGGTATTGCTCTGCTCCTCGGGTATCAGAACTGGCTTGGGCTGATCGCGTTTCTGGGAGTTTGGCGCGTGTTACAGGACTACGTCGTGTCGCCGAAAATCATGGGTGCACGCATGGAACTGCATCCGCTGGCCGCGATTTTCGGAGTACTGGCGGGCGGCGAGTTGGCCGGAGTGCTTGGCGTTTATCTGTCGATTCCCGTCATGGCGAGCTTGAGAATTGTATGGCACCGTTGGCGGCTCTACACGGAAAAGCGCACGTTCGGACCGCTTGGGGACTACGCGCTGGGGGCGGGATTTTCGGAGCGGAAGTGACGGAGGCTAGAAGAAGCCTGACTCCGCGAGTGCGGAATGAATGTCAAAGGTTGACATCCATTCTCGTCAGCGCTACGCTTTGAGTGGAGCACGCAGAGTCGGGAAGATCACCTGGAGCAGACCATGGATCAAATGAACGTGTCGATCACGGACCGTCTCGCAGGATATGTTCACAAAAAGGTAAAAAGCGGCCGCTACAATAACGCGAGTGAAGTAGTGCGCGAAGCACTGCGACGCATGGAAGATGAGGATGAGCGCGCAGTCCGACTGGCACGGCCCACAGCGGAAGACATTTTAGCCGAACTCACGGAGCAGCAGATTGAGGGCATCCGGCAGCGTGTGTTAGC
>JAYVEP010000117.1:0-32916 GCA_043749225.1 Acidobacteriaceae bacterium | reverse complement strand
TTGAGCCGGGGAAGCGCGTTAAGATCGGCGTTTTCACCGTCAACCCGATTCGCGTGACGCATAGCCTGGTGGATTGCGTCGCTTTGGCGATTCACACTCCGCTCGGCGTCATCATTCATACCGGCGACTTTAAGATCGATCCCACTCCGACCGACAACCATCTTTTTGATTTGCACACGTTTGCCGAATACGGCAAGCAAGGCGTGTTGGCGCTGCTGCAGGATTCCACCAACATCGAGCGCAAAGGCTATACGCCGAGTGAACGCGCGGTGCGGCAGAAGTTTGATGAAGTATTTGCGACGACCGAGCGGCGCCTGTTCATTTCGTGTTTTTCGTCGTCGATCCATCGCATCAAGCTGACCATCGACATGGCCTATGCTTATGATCGCAAGATTGCCTTCATAGGGCGTTCGATGAATACGTCGGCGGAGATTGCGGAAGATCTTGGCTATATCGAAATTCCGGAAGGGATGCTGCTGAACCCCGGAGACATCAAGAGCACGCCTCCGGAAAAAGTTTGTGTGTTGATTAGCGGGACGCAAGGTGAGCCCATGTCGGGGCTTTCTCGAGCGGCTGTCGACAATCACAAGCACGCCAAGATTGAAAAGGGCGACACGGTTGTCTTGTCGTCGCGCATTATTCCGGGGAACGAGAAGGCGATTTATCGGGTGGTCGATCATTTGTTCAGGCGACAGGCGCATGTAATTTACGACGATGGTTCTTCGCCGCCGATTCACGTTAGCGGCCACGCCAGCCAGGAAGAACTCAAGCTGCTCATCAACCTTGTGAAGCCGAAATATTTCATTCCTGTGCATGGTGAATACCGTCAGCTCAAGCTGCACGCGGAGATGGCGGCGACCATGCGTCCCGCCGTCGGCAACGTAATGCTGATTGAAAGCGGCGACGTGCTGGAATTCGACGAACTGGGCGCGCGGAAAGCTGGCAAAGTTAATGTTGGCCGCGTTTGCATTGATTCCGGATCGCGTACGGATGTCGTCGAAGACCTGATCATCAAAGATCGTCGCCACATCAGCGAAGACGGTATCGTGCTTCCGATCATCGCCATCAACAAACTGACGGGGCGCGTGGAGTCTACGCCGGAGATTGTGACTCGAGGATTTGCTCCCGATCACGAAGAGTTTGTCGATGAGGCGCGCGAGATTGTGATGCAGACTCTGGAGCAATCGAGTTCGGAAGAGAAGACGGATTACGGTGTAATCAAAGAAAAAATTCGCTCGGATCTCAAGCGCTATATTTCGAAGCAGACGCAGCGTCGGCCCTTGATCATGCCGGTGATTCTAGAGATTTAGGGAGAGCTTTTATCGTTACCCTGGATGACATTCGCGCGGCTCAAACGCGTATACGAGATGTGGCGGTTCGTACCCCTCTGCTGAATGTTCCTGTTCACGAGATCAAGCAGGCGGCGCATCCGGAAATTTGGCAGCTTTGGGCTAAACCGGAGAACTTGCAACCGATCGGCGCTTTCAAGCTGCGTGGCGCATATAACAAGATCGCAGCACTCCCAGAAGTAGAACGCAGTCGCGGCGTTATTTCCTATTCCAGCGGAAATCATGCACAGGGCGTGGCCTATGCCGCTCGTGCGCTTGGCCTCAAAGCTGTGATTGTGATGCCCAGCAATGCCCCCACCATCAAGCGCGAAGGCACAGCGGCGCTTGGTGCGGAGATTGTTACAGTAGGACCCGGCAGCGAAGAGCGCCAACTCAAGGCCGAAGAACTTGCCGCAAAACACGGTTATGCGATGGTTCCTCCTTACAACGACGAATTCATTATTGCGGGGCAGGGCACCATGGGCTTGGAAATATTGGAAGATATGCCCGATGTCGAAACTGTACTTGTCCCAGTCGGTGGCGGTGGGATGATTAGTGGGATCGCTGCCGCTTTTAAACTTGGTGCGCAACACAGAGTGAACGTGATCGGCGTCGAGCCGGAGTTTGCGGCTGACGCGCGAGATAGTTTTCGCGCCGGACATCTGGTTCGGTGGACGGCGGACCAAATTACCAGGACGCTGGCCGACGGTCTCCGCACACAGAGCCTGGGAGACATCACTTTTGCTCACATCCAACGCTTTGTGGACGACATCATTACTGTGAGTGAGGAAGAAATTCGCGAGGCAGTCCGAAGGCTTTCGGTGAACCCGAAGCTAGCGCCGGAACCGAGTGGGGCGGTCGCGGTCGCTGCGTTCCTGTTTCGTCGCAACGAGCTGCCGCAGACTACTCGGAACGTGGCCGTGGTCAGTGGTGGGAATATTGACCCTGCGCTAAAAGCGGAGATTTGCGGATAAAAGCGCGAGGCTGCCCATCCTTAAGGAATTTAGGGGCAGGCGCAGGCCTCGCCTTTCAACGCTTGAATGCCCTCTCTCGCGATTAGAGGAGCCATGATCAAGGCCGCTATTGCGTCTGCCCACCACCAGGAGAACGCGGCATTGAGAAGCAATCCGACCAAAGTTATTGCTGACAGATAGGCGCAGAAATCGGCTTGCTTGGCATCGGCTTCCATAGCACGGCTCCCAAGTTCTTTGCCTATGCGTTTCTTTGCATGTGAGAGCATGGGCATTACAACCAGCGCGGCACAGGTCAAAGCAATGCCCACAATACTGCGGTCCGGGCCTTGACTGCGGATCAGATAGAAAACGGATTCGCAGACGATGTAGGCGGCCAATCCAAGGAAACACAGGCCAACAATTCTCAGGGTTATCTTTTCGCTTCGTTCCCGTGCGTGAACATCGGGATCAAGAGACATGCGCCATATAAGGGCAAGTGCGGAGGCTACTTCGATAATACTGTCAATACCAAAGCCGACTAGAGAAATGCTGCCAGCGGAGATCCCCGCTGCAATAGCGGCCAGGCCTTCGAATGTGTTCCAGCCTATGGTGAGGTATTCGAGGTGCTTACCGCGCTGCGCGATGGCTTGCCGTTCCAATATTGCATCCATGTTCAACCGCATTCTTTTGCTTGCCTTAAGCATGCTATCACCATCGCAGGGAGCACAAAGGCAACGCGTTCTATCCACCTTGCTTCCTGCGCCGTCTTCGGCCATCATCGAATCATGCATAGAGTTCTGTTTTCCCTTGTCCTGACTCTTCTGTTGGTTGGTTCGTTCGCCTCGGGTGCCACTTTCGAACGTGGGGCTATGATCCGCGAGGCCGTGATCTATGTTTCCCCGGATGCGAAATCCGCCAAGCTTGGCTTGATCGCACGCGGGTTCGAGGTTGTAGTGATCGAATCCAGCCGCGAGTGGCTGCACGTCAGGGCTGACCTTACCGAACCAAGAGGTCCCGATGACGAACAGGAGGTGGAAGGAAAGACGATTACCGGATGGATTCTGGGCAAGGGCGTGATCCGCGCAACAACTCCTAATGGAGACAGGATTCTTTACGGCGAGGCCATCGATTCTGAGGACCAGGCAAGTCGTCGCCGTGGTCGCAAAGGAGCGGCCCGGGATGCGGTTAGGCTGTATGGCCGCGTCGCGGAGTATTTTCCCAACTCGCCGCTAGCTGCGGAATCCCTGTACCGAAGCGCCGATGACCAGTGGCAAGTTGAGAAGGATCAAATTGCTTCCCGGCCTTCCGCCCATGCGCAGGAAGCGTACCTGCGCGGCCAGATGGAGGAGCACGGATTTAAGGAATTGATAAAAAAGTTCCCCGCAACCAAATGGGCGGACCTTGCCGCCTTCCATCTGCTGGACAATAAATTGTGCGGCGATTGGCAGGGAACCTCCAAGTGCCCTAATAAAGAAGCAGATCTATACGAGAAGTACGCGGCGGACCGACCGCAATCTTCTGCGGCACCTGAAGCTCTCTACAACGCGGCTTGGCGGCGTTCGGCGCTGATTGAGATCTACAAGACTGAAGCCCAGCCCAAGAAATCTACTGAGACTCGAAAGGCAGCCATGGATCTCTGTCGACGAATCTTGGAGAAATATGCGGAGAGTGACTTCGCCAACCGCGCGCAGCGGCTGCTATATCTTGTGGAGCAGGAAATTCCAACTTACGGGAACGCCGAAGAATAGCGATCCTTATCCAGTAGAGGATTGGCTTGCATCCAACTTTTCGCGGGCAAGAGTATCTGCGCCACATAACCACATCTGCGATACTATTACTTCGTTTTGGGAGGCTGCTTGAACGACTATTGGCTGGCGCTTGTTCTGGGAATTGTTGAGGGACTCACGGAATTTCTACCGGTTAGCTCGACTGCGCACCTGCGAATCGCAGGGCGCCTACTCGACGTCAGCTTGGGTGATGGCTATTGGAAGATGTTTTCTATCGTGATTCAGTTGGGCGCGATTATGTGTTTGCCGGTCTATTTTTGGCGCCGGATTGCGAATTTCTTGGCCAATTTTCCTCGAGGTGAACACAGGGACCGTACCATCTTTACGCACCCGTTGGGTTTGGTGACGATTGCGTTTGTGGTGACTGCGATTCCGTCCTTCGTGCTGACCAAAGTCATTGGCAAGAATCTTGAAAATCTTCAAATCATGGGTGCCGCTTTGTTGGTTGGCGGAATCGTAATGTGGATTGTCGATAGGATGCGGACTCCGTGGGAACTGGCCGGGCCGAGGGCAGCAGGCAGTCCGATCCACACATGGAAAATGGACGACATGGGTTCCGCGCAAGCCCTGTGGATTGGCGCTTGCCAGATATTGTCAGCAGTCTTTCCTGGGACCTCACGTTCAATGTCCACCATCGCCGCTGGGCAGATCATGGGAATGTCGCGCGCCTCGGCGTTGGAATTCTCTTTCTTTCTTTCGATTCCGACTATGGCGGTTGCTACTCTCTACACTTTGCTGAAGTCAATGTTTACTCCGGAGAAGGGTGCGAACTCCCTGGGCGTGGCTCAATTGACTCCCCACGAGTGGACGATCCTGGGCATTGGATTTATGGTGTCATTTATTGTTGCCTACGGATCTGTCGCCTCGTTTATGGCGTGGGTGAGTCGCCGCGGATTTGTGCCGTTTGCCATCTACCGTATTTTGCTGGGGATTGCTGTGTTGGCCTTCGCAGGTAGGCTTGCCGGATAGTGCGTCGAATCGGTTGAGGAACCCAACTCGATACATCTTTCCGCGTCTCTCGCGTAGCCCTCCCGCTGGTTTCTTGGCATAATTAAAAGGCTCTGGTGTAGTTCTGCGTGTCCGGCGTGAGCCGGGATGCGAAATACGCCCATGAAAGTTATCGCGAAGGTATTTACTCCGACCAGCAACCGTCGGCTCAATGAGCTGATCGGATTTGTGTGGTGCGTTTTCGCAGGCCTCCTTCTCCTCGCACTCGTCTCGTATTCTCCTCGAGATGCTTCCTGGAACAGCGCTTCTGGCGTACGTGTGTCCGGCAACTGGATCGGCGTGGTCGGCTCCTACGGCGCCGACTTGGCTTTTCAGGTATTCGGGCTTCCGGCGCTTTTACTGGCTGTTTTTCCGGCCGTGCTGGGCGTTCGATGGTTTCGTTCGCGCAAAGTACAGGCACCCGTCGCAAAAGTTTTGGGAGCCGCTTTGCTGCTACTATTCGTTCCCGCGTCGCTGGGACTTTTGCCGGGCCATCTGCGCTGGCTGCATGCGATCCCCGTGGAAGGTCTTCTGGGAAGGATTCTCGGTGACTTCCTCGTTCATTACTTGAATGTTGTTGGCGCCTACATTGTCTGCGGAGCGCTGGTTGCGGTCGCACTCTATCTGACGACTGCGTTCTCTTTTTCGTCGATGCATTTGTGGTTGCCGACGCGCTTTGCGTTTGTGCAGGCGCTGTGGCAGCGCTGGGCGGACTGGAAAGACGCTCGCGCGAAAAGCAGAGAGCGGGAAGAGTTCGATCGGCGTCGCGCGGAGAAGCCGACGATTACCGCGAAGCTTGTCCCGGCAAAACAGGTTGATCCTGAGCCAGCAATTGCTCCGCGAGTTCCGCTCTATTCCTCGGACGGTTCTCCTGCCGCGCCGAAGCGCACGGGCATTGAGCGCATGTTGGAAGAAGAACCTCCTGCCGTGGGTGCGGGTGTGGCCGCGAGTTCCGCCGAGCCGGAAGTTACGAGCCGAGCCGATGTTGGCCTGAAGGCGAAGACCGTCATGCCGCGCGCCGCAGGCACGTTCAAGCTGCCGCCCAGCAGTTTGCTCACCCGTCCCGATGCGCAACACGCCGTGAACGAAGAAGAGTTGAAGGTTTTGGCCCAGACGCTCACGGAAAAATGCGCTGAGTTTGATGTTCATGGTCAGGTGACGCAAATTAATCCCGGCCCCGTCGTGACAACATTCGAGTTCAAGCCGGATGCCGGAGTGAAGTACAGCCGCATCACCGGGTTGGGCGACGATCTTTGTCTGGCGCTGAAGGCTGAAAGTATCCTGATTGAGCGTATGCCGGGGAAATCTACGGTTGGCATTCAGGTTCCCAATCGGGAGCGCGAAATTATCTGGCTGCGAGAAGGCATTGAGACGCCTGAGTTTACCGGCGGGAAGTCGAAAATCACTCTCGATCTGGGCAAAGATATTAACGGACGCATCGTCGTCGCAGATCTCGCTTCTATGCCGCACTTGCTGATTGCTGGTTCAACTGGCGCTGGCAAGAGCGTGGCCGTCAACGCGATGATCATGTCGATCTTGTACAAGTCGACGCCGGACCAGGTGCGCATGATTCTGGTCGACCCGAAACGCCTCGAGCTTGGCGTTTACGAAGGCATTCCGCATCTTTACACGCCAATCATCACTGAACCGAAGCTGGCCGCAAATGCCCTGCGCAACGCTGTGCGCGAGATGGAACGACGCTTGAAACTGCTCGCCGCGAAGGGCGTGCGCAATATCGACCAGTACAACCGCCTATTCGACGATCAAGGCACACCCAGCTTGTTTGAAGATGCTGAGGAAGAAAAGCCGATTCCGTACCTGGTCATCATCATCGACGAATTGGCCGATTTGATGATGCTGGATTCCAGCAACGTGGAAGAGTCGATTACGCGTCTAGCGCAGATGGCGCGCGCAGTCGGCATCCACCTTGTACTGGCGACACAACGGCCTTCTGTGGATGTCATTACTGGCTTGATCAAGGCGAACTTCCCGGCGCGAATTTCGTTCCGCGTGGCCACCAAAGTGGATTCTCGTACCATTCTTGACGCCAACGGCGCCGAGTCTCTGCTCGGGCGCGGCGACATGCTTTACCTGCCGTCTGGCTCGGCCAGAGTGCATCGTTTGCATGCGCCGTTTGTTACAGAAAAAGAAATTGCCGCCGTAGTCGAGTTCTGGCGCCAGCAGGGAACTGCGGAATATCAAGAGCACTTCCTGCACGCGCCGAAGGATGAGCGCTCGTCTGGGGAATCCAGTTCCTCCGGCGAAGGCAGCGATGAAGACCAAGACCCACTGTATGAGGATGCCGTTCGCCTGGTCCTCGAGTTTGGCAAGGCGTCAACCTCGCTCATACAGCGCCGCCTGCGCGTCGGCTACGGACGCGCCGCACACTTGATTGACTTGATGGAGCAAGACGGAATCGTAGGTGCAGCCGATGGCCCCAAGCCGCGCGAAGTGCTGAAGCGTCCGGACTGGATTACGGAAGTGGAACAGGCTTTACGGTAGATGGGTTCAATGCGTTGGTCGGATTCGAAGATACGATCCGCAGCCTAGCTAATAGTGCGTCCGCCACTGCGCGGTGCCCCGCAGTGGAAAAATGAGTTGGGTCTGAAGGGATCATTTCGCTCTTGAGATAGAGCGGTTCGCGGCTGCGGTCCTTGAACAAGGGAAGCAGATCAATCATCTCAATTCCATTCGCCTCCGTGAACGAGGCCAATACTTTCTGCGGTTCTCCTGAGAGTGCCTCGGTTCCCAGTCGGAGATGATAGTTGTCTCTATAGAATTGCATTTGCTCGGTGGACAGTTGCATCTGCAACGGAAACACCACCACGACCAGACGATACTTGTGCTCCTCGCAGAACGCTTTGATCTTGGACAGCATTCTGAAGCTCGAGGCCCAGGCTTTTGCCTGGAGCGGTGAGGGCGGCGCCAGCGTAAGAAAGTTTTGCCCTTGCAACTGGTTAATGTCCAGCAGACCCTTCTGGTACAGCAACCCCTTGAACTTTGAGAAACAGAACATGTAGAGATGAGAATGCCGCAAGAAGAAGCGGTTAATTTTGCGCGCCAAGGGTAGGCGTGTATTCTCCCATTCCGCCTCGGCTACGGAGAGCTTGGTTCCCTCCCGATAAATGAGAATATCGTTGAGCGCGAGACCTACGATAACCATGTCCGGCTGCAATATTGCGCTTTTGTTGCGCAAAAAGCGGTCATAGTCGGCGAGCCCGCCTCCCGGACTTGCCGCATTCAGTGTTTCGTAGTGAACCTTGCCCGCCAAGCTCTCGTTGAGCCGCTGCTCAAGTACCTTCAGAAATGTTTCTTCGGCTCGTACGCCATGTCCGAAGGTGACGGAATCGCCGACGCCTAGAATTCGGAAGGTTCCGGTAGGTTTTGGAATGACAACTTCGTCACCCCGCAAGCCGAGACTGTTAATAGATACGGGCACGCCAGTGTAGTTGGCGCGCGCGTTGGGAATGCTTTCCACAAAATGAGGCGGTGCTGCTTGATAGCGTCGGATGGCGCTGCTATCCCAAAAGTCAGGATTTTGCGGAGCGAAAATCCGTACGCCGGCTTCCAAGAGCAGCAGTACCAACAGTAGGCCCGCGGATGAAACACCTAGGAGAGAAAAGAGACGGCGCAAACGAATGACCCCGGGTTGGCTGAAAACACGCTTGATGGTAGGGTTCGCGTGACTCGGTGTCAAGCAATTCCCTTTTGATAGACTTACCTGCACGCAGGGAGCAAGCATGAAGTTTGCGCGGAAAGCAGCTTTAAACGTTGGTGTCCTCGGGCAACTCCTGGCTTTTTTCTGGAGCAATAAGCGCTGGTGGCTCGTTCCCATGCTGGTTACGCTGTGCCTGTTCGTAGCCTTGATCGCGCTGGCACAGAGTTCTGCCATCGCGCCTTTCGTCTATACGCTTTTCTAAATAGGGAGAGAACTTCATTTTGATCAAGCGAGCTTGGCTGGCATGGAAGCGAATTGCGCACGCGGTGGGCAACTTCCAGGCGCGTTTGTTGCTGACGCTATTTTATTTCGTAGTAATGCTTCCTTTTGGTCTGGCCGTGCGCTTGTTCTCCGATCCACTGCGCACGAAGACTCGCCCTACACACTGGTTGGACCGTCCAGATGAGATACACGATTTGCCTTGGGCAAGAAAGCCGTAAGGCAGCATGTACATCCTGGGAGTTTCATGCCATTATCATGACTCGGCCGCAGTCCTGTTGAAAGACGGCGAACTGGTCGCCGCTGCCGAGGAAGAGCGTTTCTCCCGCGTCAAACACGACTTCAGTTTTCCGAGTCAGGCGATCGAATTCTGTCTGGATCTGGGCGGAATCCGCGGCT
The DNA here is from genome assembly GCA_043749225.1 of Acidobacteriaceae bacterium. Lineage (GTDB taxonomy): Bacteria > Acidobacteriota > Terriglobia > Terriglobales > Acidobacteriaceae > JANXUC01. Next base: position 23,525 of record JAYVEP010000117.1, on the reverse strand, counting down.
CCGACCTCGACTACGTCGCCTTTTTTGAAAAGCCATTTCGCAAACTGGATCGCATCCTAATGTCGGTGTTGCAAACCTATCCGAAGTCATTGGGTGTGTTCCGCGAATCGATGATCGCATGGATGTCGGATAAGCTTTGGATCACGACACGAATCTGTTCGGAACTCAATATTTCAAGCGATAGAGTTCTATTTGCGGAGCATCATATATCGCATGCTGCCAGCGCTTTTCTCTGCTCTCCGTTCGAGGATGCCGCCATTCTTACGGTAGACGGCGTTGGTGAATGGGTGACGACCACGTGTGGCGTGGGGCGCGGCAACTCGATCCAGCTCAGGCAGCAGATGGAATTCCCACATTCGATTGGCCTCCTTTACAGCGCTTTCACGGCCTTTCTCGGCTTTGAGGTCAACGAAGGCGAGTACAAAGTGATGGGGATGGCTCCCTACGGCAAGCCGCGGTACGTGGACAAGGTTTGGAAGCTGGTGCAACAGAACAGCGACGGATCCTTTTCCTTGGACATGGATTACTTCTGTTTTCATCGCTCTACTGAGAGGACTTACAGCGATAAGTTCGTTCAGCTGTTTGGCGATCCTCGACCGCCAGGGACGCTGTTCTTTACCAGGGAGTCTGGGTTTCCAACCTATTTTGGAATGCCACCCGCCAACGACCGGGAGCTTTGCGACCTTAACCAACACTACGCCGACATTGCTGCGAGCATTCAGAAAGTCACGGAAGAACTTCTATTGGCGATAGCTCGAAATTTGCGAGCGTCAACCGGACTCACGAAGCTCTGCATGGCTGGCGGCGTCGCGCTCAACAGCGTGGCCAACTCTCGCATTTTGCGTGAGGCTGGATTTGACGATGTCTACATTCAGCCTGCAGCTGGCGATGGTGGAGGTGCCCTCGGCGCTGCGCTCTGGGCCTACAACTCTTTGCTAGGTAAACCGCGCACGTTTGTTCTGAAACACGCTTACTGGGGGCGCGCTAATTCAGAGGATGAAATTGCTGCATTTCTGAAAAACGCCAAAATAGGGTTCCGCCATTTCGAAAATGAGAGCGACCTGCTTGACCAAGTCGTTGATCGCCTGACGGAAGGTAAAGTCGTTGGTTGGTCGCAGGGCCGGTTCGAGTGGGGGCCACGCGCTTTGGGAAATCGCAGTATTCTGGCCGATCCGCGAAATCCAGGCATGAAAGACATCGTCAACGCTAAGATCAAGTTTCGTGAGCCTTACCGTCCCTTCGCGCCCTCCGTTCTGGCTGAGCACGCAGAGACTTATTTCGATTTCCCCAATGCTGCTGCTCACTTTCCTGCCCGCTACATGCAGTACGTAGTCCCGGTTAGAAATGCTCATAAAGGTACTTTGCCAGCTACGACCCATGTTGACGGCACGGCAAGACTACAGACCGTATTCCGCAACGAGAGCCCACGCTACTACGACCTCATCAGCCGCTTCAGTCAAGCCACCGGAGTGCCTGTTCTGCTCAATACTTCGTTCAACCTCAAGGGCGAGCCCATCGTAAACACGCCGTCGGATGCCTGGAATTCGTTCTCCAACAGTGGCATGGATGCGTTGGTGCTGGAGAAATTCCTGGTCGACAAGTAAGGCAGGCCGAATTCTACGGTCGCGTGTCCAAGGGGCGTGCGGATTTTTCGTAGAATTCGTTTTGTAGTTTCAGACTCTGGTTATCTGCCTTGACTGCACGAATGGTTTCCGCAATTACGGCAATCCAGCTTTTCATCTCGAATTCTCCCAATTCAGTCGTCGCGACGGAACCGTCTCCCGAATAGTGATTCGGAAAGCGCGCGTACCACCAAATGCCGGTATAGACAGAATCGGGCAGATGCAGACGAACTTGGTCGGCGCCAGATTCATTCGCGGCGCGGTCCACGTGAACCAGATCGGGACGCGCGACTAGCATTCTGGACGTCTCGCTTTCCCCCGCATGCATGTCCATGGAAGTCTTTCTGGCGGGTCCTTTCACGCCAGGTTTCGGATCGGAGCCCCACTGCACGTAGACGACATAGTCATGCGACTTTTCGAGTTGGGATTGACCGAAGTAAGGCAGCAGGCTTTCATTCCCACCGTGTCCGTTCACGATGATGATCTTTTTGCAGCCATTGCGAGCCATCTCCTCGGTAGTCTCTTGCAATAGCTTGAGTTGGATTTCCGAACTGTACGCGATGGTTCCTGCTTCGTGCTTCGCCTCAAAAATTTGTCCAAAGTAGTACTCGGGAAAGACAACTGCAAATTCCTCTTGCGCAGCATGAAGGGCGGCGTATCGCACATCAAGCAGGTCGGTTCCTAGCGGGAGATGTGGGCCGTGCTTTTCCAAAATGCCGAAGGGCAGGAGACAAGTGCCTTGTGCGGACCGGATTGCGTCACGGAAATCTCCCGCCGTTAGTTCTTCCCACTTCACCGGAAGCTTCTGTTGCAGAGATGTAGATTGTGCTGGAGCCAGTCCAGTCCCGAGCACCAGGAGTAGGCACGTCACGATGAGTCTGCGTCGCATGTTGTGTTTCCCTCAGGTCGTAAATTCTATCCAGACTAACGCAGCAGCTCTTCCAATTCCAAAGCTTTGTCGGTCTTCTCGTCGCGATACTTTACGATCACAGGAGTGTAGAGCGAAAGATTCCATTCCACCGCTCTGCCTTTGGTGATGGCGCGCGAGCCAGGCACTACCACGGCATTTTCTGGAATTTCCAAAGGTTTCTCCGGCGTGGCCCGATACACTTCTCCGCGCACGATATCGTAGACAGGAGTGGAACGAGTGAGGATTGTTCCAGCGCCGAGCACGGCGCGTGCCCGCACCAGCGTTCCTTCGTAAACTCCGCAGTTTCCTCCAACCAATACATCGTCTTCGAGAACGACCGGCGAAGCATTGACCGGCTCCAGGACGCCTCCAATTTGCGCGGCCGCACTGATGTGGACGCGTTTGCCAATCTGTGCGCAGGACCCGACCAGCGCGTGCGAATCGACCATAGTGCCTTCGTCTACGTAAGCGCCTACGTTGATGTACATGGGAGGCATGCAGACGACACCGGGGGCGATGTACGAGCCTTCGCGCGCCGACGAGCCTCCGGGTACGACGCGTACGCGATCGGCTAGAGTAAATTGGCGGGCAGGGAACGTGTTCTTATCCACAAATGTGAGTGCATTGCCGCTCTCTTCCAAAGCTCCCAGACGAAAACCCAGCAGAATGCCTTGTTTTACCCACGCGTTGACGACCCACGCCGTGCCCTGTTTTTCAGCGGCACGGATCTTGCCCTGGGTAAGCGCATCGCGGAATTCGCGGAACGTCGCAAGGGCCGCAGCTGTCGGCTCGACGGGGCCACCGAACAAGCGCTCAATCGCGGATTGCATCGCGGTGTAGTCCTGGCCGTTAGACACACTTACACTCGCTGCGGATCAAGACGTTGGGCATAAATTGCAGAGCGTGCCGGGCTTCGGTCAACGTTGCATAAGGCCCATACCAGTTTGCATGCGCTGGGTCATGGCCGGAGGGGCGGCCCTTTCCGTGATTGCATTGTCCGCAACTGGAACGGTGGAGTACGGCTTTATGTGGTCCAGCTTGCCAGTTTTCGTAGACGAAAAACTCCATCACCGCGTTAATCGCCGAGGCTGGCTTGTCGATAAGTCCGGCTTCAGCGGCAACACGCTGTAACTTTGCCCTCGTATCACGCTTCATCGGGAGAAGAGGGAGGCGATAGTTCTCTTCGATCTTTCCCATCATCGCAAGCGCGGCCTTTACCGGCAAGGGGCTGGACTCGATGAAGTTCGCCTGCATCAGTTGGAAATACTTGCGATGAAGGGCACGCGCATTGTTCCAATCTCCCGCCAACGCCGCACGCGTCATGTCCGTCATTTCACGAGGAATTTCGTTCGACGCCACAGAGATGATCCCAACGCCGCCGAGTGAAATCACCGGCAGCGTAACTGCGTCGTCGCCCGAGAAGACCAGAAAGCTCTCCGGCACCAGGTTGAGCACTTCGGCAATTTGCGTCATGTTCCCGCTGGCTTCCTTCACGCCAGCAATATTGGGAACCTCGGCCAACCGCGCTAAAGTCGCGGGTTCAAGATTGGCGCTCGTTCGCCCAGGCACGTTGTAAAGAATTAGCGGCTTATCGACCGCCTCGGCGATGGCGCGAAAATGTCGGTACTGGCCTTCCTGCGTCGGCTTGTTGTAGTAAGGCGAAGCTGTCAGGATTGCCGTGACCCCGGGCCGTCCAGCAACCTCTTTCGCTTTGGAGACCGCGTCGTTCGTTGCGTTGGAAGTCGCACCCGCCACAATTGGAACGCGGCCTGCCACCACTTCAATCGTGGTATCGATTATATGCAGCCACTCGTCATGCGACAGCGTCGGTGTTTCACCGGTAGTGCCGCAAGGAACCAGAAAATCTATGCCGGACTCTACTTGCCAGTCAACAAGCTTGCGCAGAGCGGCGTCGTCAATCGAGCCGTCTGCTTTGAACGGAGTTACCAGCGCGGTGCCGCAGCCACGAAGATTCATGTCAGTCGCCGATCTGAGGGCGAAAGGCAATGCAGTGATGCATCGTGTCCCGCCGCCAAGTGCTAAGAATGATTTGTAAGAATTCGATGAGTCTAGGATAGCGTCCGCTGGGTTGCGGCGCAATTGCGAGCTTGATTGCCTGTAGAGGCTAGCGCCGTCAGACTTCGCGCCAGATGTCCTTGAAATCGTAGAAACCCTTCTTGTCGGCGATCCACTCCGCAGCGCGCAAAGCGCCTTCAGCAAAGCCGCGCCGCGATTTTGCGTCGTGGCAGAGATAGATGGTGTCGTGCGGGGAACCCAAAATTACCTCATGCATGCCGACAACGTCCCCTTCACGAAACGACGTGATCTCAAGCGCGTGGCTGCTGGCTTGGCGAATCGCATTGCGGATCGCGATGGCGGTTCCGGAAGGCGCGTCCTTTTTGTGGACATGATGCCGCTCGAAAATTTGCCCTGTGTAGCCATGTTCCACGGCAGCCGCCCCCACGCGGACAATCTCAAGAAACAGGTTGAGTCCGATGGAGAAGTTAGCGCCAAACAGAAAGCCTGTATTGGACTTTTCTGCGAGAGCTTGGACGGCAGGGATAGCTTCGTACCATCCGGTCGTACCGACAACCGTGGGCTTGCCCGCGCTCAGGCAAGCAGTAATGTTGTCGAGCACGGCGTGCGGCGTGGTGAAGTCGATAGCTACGTCCATGTCACGAAGCGCATCACCAGTGAGAGCGGCTCCTCCAGGATTGTCTGCGGCTCGCAATACTGTTACTTCATGATGACGTTCGCGAGCCACGTCGGCGACTAGAGATCCCGTCCTGCCTGCGCCAAGGAGAAGCAACTTCATGGCAACAGTGTAAATGCAGACGCCGCGAAGATGCTTGACCCTATGCGAATACCGCAGGGTCCAGTTCGGAGAAAAACTCCTTGTGCAGCCGCTGAACGGCGTCCAGCATGTCGTCTTCTTCCACCACAAATGTCAGATTGATTTCGGAAGCACCTTGCGAAACCATGCGAACCTTAATGTTGCCCAGCGAACCAAAGACTTTTGCGATGATGCCGGGAGTATCGCGAATATTCTCACCAACGAGGCAAACAAGAGCTTTCTTGCCCTCGTATTTCACGTCAGCCAATTTGCCGAGATCGGCCGCTAGAGCAGGGATCGCATCGCTGGAATCGACCGTCAGAGAAACGCTGACTCCTGAGATAGATACCGCATCGACTGCAAGATTATGCCGATCGAAAGTATCGAAAATCGAACGCAAAAATCCTTGCGTAGACAGGCTACGGGCAGCAGCGACGTCCACGAGATTGATCTTCTTCTTTACTGCGATAGCTTTGAACACGTTACGGCAGGGAGGGGCCGTTGCTTGCACGCAGGTGCCCTCGCATTGCGGATTTCGCGAATTCAGGACATAGACCGGAATGTTGCGCTGAATCGCGGGCAGGAGAGTAGCCGGGTGTAAAACCTTCGCTCCAAAGTATGCCAACTCGGCAGCTTCCTCAAAGCTGATGACTTTGATCCGGCGAGCCTCGCGCACCAGATTTGGATCAGTCGTCATCATGCCGTCAACGTCGGTCCAAATTTCAATCTTGCTGGCGTTCAGGCCAGCGCCGGCGATGGCAGCGGAGAAATCGGAGCCACCCCTGCCGATTGTTGTCGTGATGCCTTCCCGTGTTGCACCAATGAATCCGCCCATTACGGGCACGCGGCCCTGTTCCACAAGTGGCTTTACTTGCGTCTGAAAGCGTTGGTATGTCTCCTCAAATTGCGGAACCGCCCGAGTGTGCGTGTTGTCGGTCAGCAGGACTTCCCGCGCATCCACGTGAGGCGCATCCATGCCACGAGCCTGGAAAGTTGCATTCACAATCTTGCTGGAGAGACGTTCCCCGAACGAAACGACGAGATCGCTAGTGCGAGGCGTAATCTCCCCGACGGCTGAAATTCCGCGCAAAAGCTCGTCGAGAGCATCGAAATCAGCTTCCAATTCCGAGTGGAAGCCCGTGAAGATGCTCGTACCCAGCAGCTCACTCGCCGTGTTGTAGTGGCGCTCGCGCAGGCCGCGAGAAAGATTGAGTGCGTTCTCACGGTTCCCATCCCCGGCCTCTCGTCCCATGGCAAGCAACGTATCCGTTACCTTGGACATCGCGCTCACCACGACGACAGGTTTCTGCGGCAGGCGCCCACGGACGATGGCCGCGGCGCGATCAATCGCAGCAGCGTCCTGCACCGAGGTCCCGCCAAATTTCATTACGATCATTGCGATCAGTTGCCCTCGGGAAGATAGCCCTTGGCCCGCAGCAGCTCAGCATTGAATACTGCCGCGCCCGCAGCTCCGCGAATCGTGTTGTGGGAAAGCACCGTGAACTTCCAATCGAGCACTTTACAAGGACGCAGACGGCCCACGCTGGTACTCATGCCCGCACCGCGGTCGACATCAAAGCGCGGCTGCGGACGGTCGGGAGCGGTCATGTAAATCACTACCTGCTCTGGTGCGCTGGGCAGCTTCAGATTCCACACGTCGCCCTTGTAGCTGTTCCACGCCGCGATAATTTCTTCCGCCGTCGCAGGCTTCTCCAGCTTTACCGCAATCGATTCCATGTGTCCGTCTTCTACGGCGACGCGGTTGCACGACGCGCTCATGGCGAACGGAGCAGGCACTACGGTGCCGCCCTGCAAATTCCCGAGAAGCTTCTGCGTTTCCTCTTCCATCTTTTCTTCTTCTTTGGCGATGTAGGGAATTACGTTGCCCAAAATATCCAAAGATGGAACACCCGGATACCCCGCGCCGCTCACGGCTTGCATCGTCACAGCCATCACGGTCCGCAAACCGAACTGCTTCTGCAAAGGTGCCAGCGCAACCACCAAGCCCATGGCGGAGCAGTTGGAATTGGTCACAATAAACCCGCCGGACTTCTTGCGCCAGGATTGCGTTTCAATCAGTGGAAGGTGATCCGCATTCACTTCTGGAATCACGAGTGGCACGTCGGCATGCATGCGAAACGCACTCGAATTCGAAACCACAGCGCAGCCAGCTTCTGCAAAGCGCGGCTCCAGTTCGGCGGCAAAAGCGGCGTCGAGCGCAGCGAAAATCACTTTGGGAGCCGCCGCCGTATCGGTGTTGGGCGATACGCGCATCGCCGCGACGCGCTCCGGCAAGTCCGTCTTTAAGCGCCATTTCGTCGCCTCGCCGTAAAGCTTGCCTTCAGAGCGGTCCGAAGCCGCCAGCCACGCCACTTCAAACCACGGATGATTCTCCAGCAACTGGATAAACCGCTGCCCAACCACGCCGGTCGCGCCGAGGATACCTACAGGAATCTTTTTGATTTCGGAGGACATCTTCAAATTTTACAACAGGGGTTGGACGCGACCAGTGCTCACGTAGCGGCAGGTGCCTCGCCTGCCAGCTCTTGTCCGCAGGCTCCTACGCTTTTCGCGGGCAGCCCATCGCCACCCGCACCGCCTCCGCGATTTCGCAAATTTTCGTATTGCTGAGAGTACGAAGCGGAAACTTGGATTCCAGCAAGCTTTCTTTGCGCATGAGGACTAAAACATAGTGTAATATTCCACGCATCTCGTTGATTATGTGCGGGGTGCGGAGGTGTGCACATGGCTAAACATCATCAATGGTCGGCTTACTATTGGGCATTCATTAAGCAGTGCGGTCATGAGTGCTGGAAAACGTGGAGGGGAGAAGTGCTAGTCTCTGCGATTACGTCAGGCTTCATTTACTTGATTACCCCTGAAGGCATAGATGTCAGGACCGTTATACTCGCGACCGCTTACACCCTTTGCATATTCGTGTTGTGGCATACCGTGCGAATACCATGGATTCTTTATGAGAAGCTCGATGAGGCGGATCACCTGAAGAAAATCTGGGGGATTAGCGGAATAGTTTTTATGGGGGGAACGCTTGTCCTCTTCATCTATGCTGCCGCCTGGTTCTTTACGATGCAGCCACCAGTGAAACTCGCCCTTGCAGCAACCGGGAAAGATGCAAGGTAAAAGGCGTTCCAACGGGCTATCTGGAAGCAGCCGCCGAGAATCACGCATTCGGGTCTTCGCCATTTGGTACGAGTGGGTCTATCCCGCCAGCATGTTTCACGGATGAACTCTGCCAGTTCCGTGAATTGGCCTATCACGTGGATGCGAAAGATCAAATGATAGACCCCCAATTTTAGCGTCACGCCTTGGTGCGAAGCTTATTTACACTGTGAGACATGGAATGGGGGACGAGCATGGAGAGAAAAAGGGGACTACCGCTGGTTCATCCCGGAGAGCTTTTGAAGGAGGACATCCTACCGTCGGTCGGTTTGTCTGTGACTGCCGTGGCGAGAGCGTTGAGTGTCTCGCGCCAGATGCTCCACGACATTCTGGCTGGACGTAAGCCGTTGTCCGCAGTTATGTGCCTGAAAATATCGCGTCTGTTTGGCAGCACGCCGGAATTCTGGATGAGGTTACAGGCAACCTATGACCTGAAAAAAGCTGAACAAAACAAAAAAGTAATGGATCGCGTCGCGCGTATCGTTCCGGTAAAGCACGTCGAAGAAATCCGTGCCTGAGTTTCAAATGGTGCTATTGAAATGCTTCCGTATTGCCTCGGCCTGCGCTCTCGTCACCACTGCGGAAAGGGAAGCGACATCCGCTTCTTGCACCGCCTGTAGGCTCCCAAAGTGAGTCAACAGCCGACGCGTCGTCGATTCCCCCACGCCGGGAACTTTCAGCAACTCCGTAGACCGGTCTCGCATCTGCCTCCGCTTGCGATGGAATGTAACCGCAAAGCGATGCGCCTCATCGCGGATCACCTGCACCAGATGCAGCACCGGAGAATGGTGATCCAAAACCACCGGCTCGCTTTCCTGTCCTAGAACATAAATAATCTCTTCGCGTTTAGCAATCGACGCCAGCGGCTGGTTAATGATGCCCAGCGCGTCCAGCGCCGCCGCCGCTGCATGAAGCTGTCCGAGTCCGCCATCGATCAGCACCAAACTCGGCATCGGCTTCTCTTCTTCCTGAAGCCGCTTGTAGCGCCGCCCGACGACCTCGCGCATCGACGCAAAATCATCCACGCCAACAACCGTCTGAATGATGAATTTCCGGTAGTCCGACTTCTTCATCTTGCCGTCTTCCCACACCACCATCGACGCGACAGTCTCCGAACCCTGAATGTGAGAGATGTCGAAGCACTCAATGCGGCGGGGTACTTCGGGCAGACCGAGAGCTTCCTGGAAAGCCTCCTGAATTGCTTTGGCGTTCGGCTTCATTACCCGAAAGCGTTGGTCGTAAGACTGCTTCGCGTTGGTTCCGGCGAGGTCGAGCAGCGCCAATTTTTCCCCGCGTTGCGGCACCAGAATCTGTATGCGAGCTGCGCGGGAAACATGCGCGCTCACCTGCTCCGAAAGCAAGTCTTCCAAAGTGGCGCGATCCTCGAAATCGACAGGAACGTAGATCGTCCGTGGCACATACGGCTGGCTCAAATAGAGCTGCTGCAAGAGCGTAGAAAAGAATTCTTCGGGATCGAAACCCTGGCCATTGCCTTGGCTATTGACTTCCAAGCTTCCGTGCTCAAAATTCGGCAGATCCTCCCAGAAGAACGCCCTACGATCCAATATCCTTCCGCTCCGCATATGGAAAAGATTTACCGCCAGCATCCCGCCTTCGCAGTGGTAGCCGAAAACATCGGCGTCGTTACCTTCAACTCCGGCGATGCGCTGCTTCTCCTGCATCTGTTCCACAGTTGAAATCAAGTCGCGATAGCGCGCAGCCCGCTCGTACTCTTCCGCCGCAGCGGCTTGTTCCATGCGCGTTTCCAGCGAGCGCGACAAATCCGTCTGCCGTCCCTCCAGAAACATGCGAACGTCGCGAACCGCCTCCTGATAAATCTCCAGCGTGGTCAGCTCCGCAACGCATGGTCCCAAACACCGCTTGATGTGAAACTGCAAACACGGTCGCGGATGACTCCGGTTCAGATCCACATAGCACGAAGGCACCAGGAAATTTCGGTGAATCAAATCAACAATCCGGTACGCAAGGTTGGCGGGGAAGTACGGCCCGAAATACAAGCTCCCATCTTTCCGCAGCCTCCGCGTCACATACACTCGCGGGAACCGCTCGCCCATCGTGAGCTTCACGTAAGGATAAGTTTTATCGTCTCGCAGCAAAATGTTGTAACGAGGCTGCTTCTGCTTAATGAGATTGTTCTCCAGCGCCAGCGCTTCATGTTCGTTGTCGACAACAATCCATTCCACATCAGCGGCCTCGCGCACCAACGAGCCAGTCTTAGCGTCGGCAATGCGCCCTTCATGGAAATACTGGCTCACGCGGTGGCGCAGACTCTTGGCCTTGCCCACGTAAATGACCACACCCTCGGCGTTCTTGTAGAGATACACCCCAGGTTGGGTGGGGATCGTCCGGATTTTGGAGTGCAGGTCCATGCATTGAAAATGAAAGCTTCTTCATTCTAGGATGTCTTGGCCCTTAGCTGGGTCAAGAGGCGAATCCAGTCAGTGAACGATCCCCCTGACGTAGTCCGAATGTTAGCTAAGATAGTAACCATGGAAGTCAATATCCACGATGCCAAAATCCATCTCTCCCGCCTCCTCGAAAAGGTCAGTGTGGGCGAAGAGGTTATTATCGCCAAGCGGGCAAGCCCGTGGCGAAACTCGTTCCCATCAAACGCGCTCCGACGAAGCGGGTTTGGGGAGGCCAAAGGCGACTTCGTCGTCCCCAATGATTTCAACGATCCGCTGCCAAAGGAGATCGAGGATAGTTTTTATAAGTAAAGTACCTCTTGCACACACATACTTTACTTATGGGCGATAGCGGAGGATCGTCGCCTTTCCGCAACCGCTAACGAGATACTTTTCCAGCCCGCTCACGGGTTCTTCCTGAGTGCTTCCAGCGTTTGGGAGATCGTCATAAAATCACAAATTGGGAAGTTGCCTCTGCCTTCGCCAGTGGCTGGTTACCTAAAACGACACTTAGCTTTGAATCGCGTTCAAATTCTCCCCATCAGCTTCGAACACGTCCTCCGCATCGAGCAACTCCCCTGCACCACGGCGACCCGTTCGATCACATCCTGGCGGCTCAGAGCATCGAGGAAAAAGATGCCAATCCTATCCGCTGACCCAGTATTCAAAAATTACCTCGTCAAGCTCATCTAGTCCGATTTCAATAAACGCTCGGGATCAGACTTCTCCCCCTCCCCCACCCCCCTATTGTGAACGCCATATAAAAAATTCCTTGAGCCTATGCCTCTTTAGCTCTTAAATCCTACCGAAAGCCATTTTCAGCAAACCTCTAAAATATGTATCCCTTTGATTATGAGCAACTTACACCTACATTTCCACAGCGTTCCAAAATGGCACGCCCCGTGCTCTGGTAATATGCGGGACGCACGATTTATTCCCTGCTATTAACTACTTAACCAAAGAGACTTCTAAAGGAGCTCCCTCATGAAACGCACTTCGATTGTTTTGGCCCTGGCCCTGACCACTGTGTTCTCCATCGGATGTTCTAGCAAGAATTACGTCAAGCAGCAGACTACTCCGCTCGTCAACAAGACCAACGAACTGGATGACATGACCGCGAAGAACACCCGCGACATCAAGGACGTTGACGCCCGCGCAACAGCCGCCATCCAGACCGTGCAAGCCAAGGCTGGCGAAGTTGACACGAAGGCTCTTGCCGCTGGCAAACAGGCCGATGATGCCCAGTTGCTCGCCAACAACGCCACCAAACGTGTGGACATGCTGCAGAATCAGGTCATCAACCTCGATAACTACAAGGTTGTGACCGAAGCTTCCGTCCACTTCGCCTTCAACCGCGATGTTTTGACGAAGGAAGCCAAGGAAGCACTGGATCAGTTGGCCGGTGAGATTTCTAAAGCCAAAGGCTATCTGATCGCCGTCGAAGGCGGCGCGGATGCCATCGGTGGCGCCGACTACAACTACGATCTCAGCCAGCGTCGTGCCAATGCCGTCATTCAGTATTTGGCGGGACAGCACAGCGTGCCGGCTTACAAGATCTACGTGATTGGCTTGGGCAAGGATAAGCCAGTCGAAACCAATAAGACTGCTGACGGTCGCGCCAAGAACCGCCGTGTGGATGTTCGCCTGATGTCCAACGTCGCTGGCGACGCTCCTTCGGCTCCGGCTGCCGCTAGCCCGTCCGGCTCGAACTAAGCGTTTCTAAACCAAGCGTTTTCGAAACTTTCCTCCCTCCACGGAGGACTTCACCACCAGGCCGTTCGCCCTCCCCCCGAGTGAGATGCGGCCTGGTTTTTTATTGCCGCTGGAATCACGCAACCGCAATCACGTAGGCCCAGGCGCCCCCGCCTGGGCGCTCCTACTCTTGCCTCCTCCCCAGCCTCGAATTCCTGCATCCAACGAGATAGAATGATCGTCGATACAAGGCTTGCCATGTCCCTGCGTTTTACCAGAATGTTGTTGCTGGCCGTCTGCTCGGTTGCCGCCTCAGCCCAAGCCGCGCCGCCTCAGGATCAGGCAAAGAAGCCAGCAGCTTCAAAGCAATCAGCATCTGCCACTCAGCGGACTGTCCCCTCGTCCTCCAGCTCAACCAGTCCGGAAAAGCCTGCGCCGGGTGCGGAGACCAAGAATGCCGTTGGTACCAATCCCGATCCCACCGGCACCAATCCGGATGACCGGAACTTCAGTTCCAGCCGCGAAGGCGTTCTGGATCTAAGCCCTCCCAAGGATGACCGCAAAGATCACCCCAACAGTTCTCTTCCGGGAGATGAAGATGCCGACGACTCAGGAGTGCAGGAACTGCATTCGTGGAACCCGCTGAAGGCGCTGAAGGCTATCGAAGTCGGCGACTACTATTTCAAGCGCAAGAACTACCGCGCCGCGTTAAATCGCTACAAAGAAGCTCTCGAGTACAAGGAGGGAGACGCGGTGGCCACGTTCCGCTTGGCGCAATGTCAGGAGCGTATGGGCAATCGCGAGGCAGCGCTGGAGAATTATGCCGCCTATCTCAAGATTCTGCCGCACGGCCCTTTTGCGCAGGAAGCTCGCGATTCCATCGAAGACCTGAAAGCGGAAGCAAAAAAGTAGCGCTAGTGGCATGTGTAATTTTGTAATGTGTAATTTGGTAATTTGAGATCAAAAGCAATGCTTGGCTCTTGGCACTGACATTACCAAATTACACATTACAAAATTACACATGCCCTTCCTACTTCTGCACCCGAATGAAGTCTCCCGAAGAAGCATTCACGATCACCTCCAGCTTATTGTCGGTTCGGGCTGTTCCAAAAATGATATGCCACAGCAGGGAATTCGACGGACCATCCCATTCCAGTAAATACATCACAGGCTGATTCGCATCTTTCCCCATCAACTTATCCCCGCCGTGTTTCAATGCAGTTTCCAGCGCTGCATCGGAATCGACTTTCAGGAACGACATGTCGAACACGTGCGTGGACGCGTTGGTCGGGCTGTAGCTGTCTTCCGTGCCCCAAGTCACGCCGCGCTCAGGCGCTTCCGGTACGTTGCTGCCGCTCCAGATATAAGGTTTGGCGGAGTGTTGCGCCGCCGAGGCAAACGATGCGCTCCACATCCCCGACTTGCCCTCGTGCCCCTTAGAGTCGGAGGTCAGCGTCGACGTCAAACGAAATCCCTGCGAGTCGCGCGCCCAACCGCGGGAGGCCGCGTACATCTTTTGGAACGCTACGTGTCCCGTGAGATACTCCGGAGGCTTCACGGTTGGTGCGGTTTTCGTCGGTTCCGAAGAACATCTCGTCAAGAGCAGCATAGCCGGCAGAGCCACGAGCCCCGGTCCAACGAACATCAACATCGCAACAGCGCTCCTAGTGCTCACCTTCATCGCGGTAAACTTCATCTTGGGAACCCCTGATTCGAGATATGCAGTCAATTTTTTGCAGCGTTTTAATGGCTGCCACATTCTAAACGGAAAGAACTATGCATCCCAAATTGGAAGAAATCCGAAAAACCCTACTCTCCGTCACCCAGGGTATGACCCCCGATCAATGGAGTCAACACCCGGAAGGGAAGTGGTGCGCGGCCGAAGTGCTGGAGCATCTCTCCCTGACCTATAGCCGCACCGCCGAAGGCTTCCGAAGGATGCTCGCCGCAGGCAAGCCCAATGCGACTCCCCTCAAACTCAAGCAGCGGCTGGCGATTTTTTGGGTCGTTGAAATGGGCCAATTTCCTGAGGGACGCCAAGCTCCCAAGCAGGTTCGCCCGGCAGGAGGGCAAGATGGCGCCAAGGTCTTAGCCGAAACACTCGACCATCTGGCGAAAATGGATGAGGCGCTTACTGCCTGCGAACAACGCTTCGGAACCAGCACGCGCCTATTGGATCATCCGATCCTGGGCGCGCTCAGTGCTCCTCAGTGGCGCAAGTTTCACGCTATCCATGCCCGCCACCATGCGCCACAGATCGAGCGTCTACGCCGCCAAACCTGAGCTGTAACAGTCTGAACTTGACCCCACGGACACCGTTGACGAGCCTTCATCTGTCGGGCTATCACGAACGCTGCCTCCGGTGCGTCACTTGTCTGCGGGATTACTTCCGGTTGGCCGACAACTTGGGTGCAAGGTGCCAAGGAGATTGTTTGGCGGTACCACCCCGTGCTGTTCGTTCTTCAACACCTCACACATTGAGCTGGCTAGGGAACGAGTTGCAAATTGGCGACGGTCCATAGGTGCTCTTCTTGTTTAGAGGTTATCGCAGAGTCTGTGCTTTTACGCTGACAATTCAGCTTCAGCCGCGCGACTTGCCAGATCGGTAGCTCGCGAAGTCGGCATAGCGGAAACGATCTGCGATTAGGAAATGATGCCTTAAGCGAAGCGGCTCAACTCAAAAATGACAATGAATTGACAATGTCGCAACAATTCGCTGACACCTCGCCAGAAATTCTCTAATAACTTTGGCAAACCAAGAGCAAAGCAGCAAGAGAGCGCGCTAGATCATAATCATAAAGGAGAATGCCAGCGACAAGAAAAATTCAGATCGGGGTGGGTGGGAAGAAAGAGTTAGTGAAAGCGCTCCTCGCAGTTGTGCTTCCAGTTCTCGTGTGCAGCGCGGCGCTGACACAGGGAGCGCAGGGGCAGCACGCCTGCGCTTTTGTAAATGACAACTTCCCCGGCGCGAACACGGTCGAGGGGTATTCAGTGACGGGATCAACCGCGATGCATGTCGGGCCGGTGGCGACAGGAGGGAACGGCTCGCCGGCGAACCTCCACACTTTTTCGGAACGCCATTGATTGCGATTGCTCCAGGCACTACGCATCTTTATGCATCGAACAGCGCGACGAGCGACATCGCGCTGTTCGATATTAATGCTGTGACTTGCGATTTGAAGTTTGTCGCCCATTATCCCTCGGGCGGCAACAGCTTAAATGGGCTGGGGATTGCGATCTCACGGGATGGGAAGTTTCTTTACGCCAACAATAACGGCAGGGCCACCAACCTGGCCGTGCTAAAAATCAATGCGGACGGCAGCCTTAGCAGCCCGGTGCAGAGAGTGAATTTGTCGGTGGGCTTTTCTACGTTGGCCATCACGCCAGACGGCAAAACGCTGATCGCCACGCAGTCTACTGCATCGCAGGAGGTGCAAGCGTACACCGTCAATACTTCCTCCGGAAAGGTGACGTTTGCTTCGTCGGTGAGCACGGTGGGCGCAGCCGATGGAGTGGCCATTGATTCGCAGAGCAAATTTGTTTACGTGGGTAACGGAGGACAGGGCGGGGCGGCCGATGTGCAGGTAATCAAGATTGGGGCAGGCGCAAGACTAACCTACATAGCTGATAACGTATTTGGGATTAGAGGGAGCAGCAATTGCCTGCTGTTGAGTAACAACGGGAAATTACTGTACTTCAGCAACCAGCGGGGCGCCAACGTGATTACGCTGAACGTAAATCCACCAAGCGGTGCGGTTTCTTTCAACAGCATAGTGAGCGATGGCCAGTCTTTCGTGGATGAGCCTTCGCAACTGGCCCAGAATTCAACAGGAACGCTCGTGTTCACAGGGGATGTCAATACCGGTGGCGCACCTTCGATGGGGATATTCCAGGCATCGGCGAATGGGACCTTGAAGTCGATTGGGACTTTTCCGCTGGCGCAGAATGCGTTGGCTTCGTCGATTGCGGCGGGTTCGTTCTAGATTCTCAGGGAGTTATTTCGTCTCGACATTAGCAAACCAGAGCTCAACGGCGGACGGACGCTCGCCAACCGTGAGGGCTCTGGCCTGGATGCGGAGGCCGAGGCGGAATGCCGTCCCCGCGCATGCACGACACGCACCGCATTGAGCGCGGCCAACGCTATTCTATTTTGCCGCCAGTAGTCGCACAACGTTGACCGAGAAGCTTTTGGACGATTGGCGATTCCGAGTGATTGCCGCTGCAACCCGGAAGTTTGAACTTGGCGTAGCGTGTTTCGACGCACCTGACCTAATCTGACCTTACTCGCTGAAAGACGACGGCACGCCAGCTCGACGAGCTTCTTCCTGCATCTCGTCGAGCTTCTGCCTCGCAGCCTCGATCGCCTTCTTCCGCTGTTCCATCTGTTCTTTGCCAGAGATCTCCGCCTTCGCCTCCGTCGCACCGCCAAAGATGCGGCTTTGGGCGCTGCCGATGTAAGTATTCGCGCGCATCTGATTGTCTTTGGCAGCCTCGTCGGCGTCTTTCTGCAACTGGTCTATGTTTTCTTTCTGCTTGCTGATCTTGTCGCGCCACACTTCCCATGCCTTCTGGCGCTGCGAGGCGCTGTCGCCGATCTTGGCTTCGGCTGGCTTGCCATCCTTAGCGGCAGGCTGGTCGGCACTGGCATTCACCGGAGTCTGCGGCGGCGTGCTGCCATCGGGCTCACTGGCTGGTGCACCGACCGTGCTGATGGTTTCGGTGCGCGGCAAGTTGTCGTTGGTGAAGACCTCCCGCACGGCAACGGGCTTCGCTTCTTTCTGCTTGCGGTGCTGACGTGCAGCCTCCGCCAAAGAGTCATCCTGCGCGGCGGCAACGCCAGCCAGCAGTCCTGTCAGAATCACAAATCCCAAAAGATACGTTATGCGTTTCATGGCGCCTATTCCCCCGTGGTCAGATTTAAGCAACCCGGCTTAGCCGATTTTTATCTCGTTGTGCTCGTTCCAAATCACAGCAATTTCCAATACCAGCGCAGAAAACTCTCGCCGAAAAACAGCGCTACCATCGCCATACTGCCCAGGAATACTCCAAACGGCATCTGGTAATAACGCAGCGCCAGCCGGGCCGATTGCCAAGCTTTGTGCCGCGCCATCGCCGGAGCCTCGTGAAGCCGCGCTTGCCGACGCCTCGTACGCTTCATCCAGACGATCAGCATGGTGCTCAAGCCAAAAATTGATCCTGCAATCGAGGCGGCAAACAGCGTGAACACGGTCAGCTTGAGCCCCAAAAAGGCTCCAATCATGCCCATCAACTTCACATCGCCGAAGCCCATGCCTTCCACGCCGCGCGCGCGATAGTAGAGTTCACCCACGCCATAAATAAAGCCTGCCCCAGCCAGTGCGCCCAACACTGCGTCGCCAAAGGAGAACAAATGGGCAGATATGCCAGAACTCAGCGGCACCGAGACCATTCCCGGCGCAAGTTGAGATACCAGGTCATTGACCCGTACGAAGAAAGCAAACAGCAGACCGAGCCCAATACCCGGCAGTGTCATCAGATCGGGCAACAGCATGGTCTCGGCATCCGTAAAAACCAGCCCAAGGAGCAAAAACGCGAATGCCGCCCATTTAACGAGCCCGAGGCTCATTCCGAACTCCAGGTAGCACCCCACCCACAGCAGGCCCGTGAGGAGCTCTACAAGCGCATAGCGAGGGGATATAGGAGTGCGGCAGCCCCGGCAGCGACCCATCAGGATCAGCCAGCTCAAAACGGGAATATTGTTGTAAAAAGCAATCGGACGGTTGCACTGCGGACAGGCCGACCGCGGCGTCACCACCGACAAGCCACGCGGCAGTCGGTAAATGCACACGTTCAGGAAGCTGCCAAAGAGCAGTCCAACACCAAATACCGCGAATGCAGGGAAATAATCCACGCCACTCCCGAAAGGAATCTACGACTTGTCCGGAATTCCCTATGATTATAAGTCGCTGCGTGAATTACTTGAGGGTACGAAGAGACATGTCCTGCGGGATAAAGAACATTTAAAGAGGGCCAGAGCGCCACCCCGGCCCCCCAATCGACGCCAAAGTGGCCTATTTCAGCTGCTTCGACTCGATATACCGGTTCAAATTGGCAATCCTTTGTTGCACTTCCGCCGCATGGCCGCCGCTCATGCTGGAGAACAGTGGTCCCCAGACTGGCATATCGCGATTGCCGTGCGCTGGCATGCTCATGTCGCCCCGAATGGTGTTGACCACCTTGGCGCTGGGGTACTTGCCGTCGTTGCGCTGTGCCAAAGTCGTCAAATCTGCCGGTAACGTCTTAAGCGCCGAGGCCGCCGGGCCATCCCCTTTGAGCGCGGCGCCGTGGCACACAGCGCAATAGCTGTTGAACATCTGTTCCCCGGAGTAAGCCGCGGTATGCCGGATCGGAACGTGTCTGATTTCTGTTTTTTGTGCTTCCTGAGCTCCAGCCACTAAGCCGAATGCCAGCGTTATGACTGCCCATCCTGCAACATGTCGTTTGTTCATAAATACCTCGCGGTCCGTCAAACTTCGAGTTGACGAAAATTCAGCCACATCTCAGTGTAAGTTTTGGACCTCGCTATGACCGTGACGTGCGTCACGGATTGCTGTGATCGCTGGACTGGGTAGGTAAAGACCAGGGCAGTTAAAGACCTGGGTAGGTAAAGACCAGGGCAGGTAAAGACTAGGGTAGGTACAGACTAGGGCAGGTAAAGGCGCAACAAGTGCCCTTCGAGGAGACAGGACTCTGCTGGGGTTGCTGCTTGGGCACTGTCTTGGTTTGAGAGCAAGCGGTGTGTCAGGCGGACTTCGGGGGCATGGGTCACCCAGCCACTCTGCGTTTCTTCTTCAATGCCGACCTTGTAAACCATGCTCTCTGTCAGGGTTGACGCGTCGCGCATTTTCCACTCGTAGATGGAAGCCTCCAAGGCTTCTGAGAGAGATTCGGTCGGACGAAGGTGGAAGATCCAATCGTGCCGCGCTTCCTCGGCGTCGTTGTGGGTCTCTCCCTGCGCAGCGATCACCCGGGCGCCAAATTCGCGGGCGATGCGGCAGGTTTCATCGGACGAAGCGTGATCGACCACCAGCACTTCATCACACGGGCGCAGCGACTCAATGGCGCGGGCAATGCGGAGAGCGTCGTTATGAGTGTGGAGAATCGCCGTCAGTGTATGCATGTCGGACGATTCATCTTAAACGAGTACTGGGGCAGATGAACCGTCCGGCCACTACCCGTGCTTGATAAATTTCAATGCCGCCGAGTTCATGCAATAACGCAGCCCCGTCGGTTTCGGTCCGTCGTCGAAAACGTGTCCGAGATGTGCGTCGCACTCAATACACTTCACTTCCGTGCGCGAGACTCCGAGGCTGGCATCCTCGCGGTCGGTGACATTCTCTTTCGCAATCGGAGCCCAGAAGCTGGGCCAGCCCGTTCCGGAATCAAATTTCGTCTCCGAGCTGAATAATGCATTGTTGCAGCAGATGCAGCGGTAGATTCCGTTGTCGTGGGTTTCGGCATACTTGCCGGTGAAGGCTCGTTCCGTGCCTGCGTTGCGCGTTACTTCGAACTGCTCTGGGTTCAATTGTTGCTTCCACTCGGCTTCTGTTTTGACCACCTTCTTGACCTGAACGGGGCCCAGCTTCTTTCCGGCATCGTCGAATTCAATAACCCTTACGTTGCCCGCAGCGGCTTGATGTTTGGCGCTCACAGCTGTCAGCAAGGGGCTGGCCAGCCATGCGATGGCGCCCGCTCCAGCGGTTCCCAAAGCGGCGGTAAGAAATCCTCTACGATCAGTCGTCATTTTGTTTTCCATCACTTCTCCTTCGTCTCTTCTCGCGTCTTCTTGATGGCATACTTCCTCACCATGAACTACCTGTCCACTTACTTCGCCTTGTAGAGATTTGGCAGCTGCTCGCGCAGATGTTCGACCTTAGGCGCATCGTTGTAAGCGATGTAGGGATCGTTCGGGTGCAGCGTCGCGTAGTTCTGGTGATGCGCCTCGGCGGGATAGAAACCCTTCATCGGCGTGACTTGGGTGACGATAGGTCGAGCGAAAACCTTGGCTTGTTCCAGTTGTGCAATATACGCCTGCGCGATGCGCTGCTGTTCGGGATCGCCGTAAAATATGGCGGATCGGTACTGGCTGCCGGTATCCGGGCCCTGGCGGTTGAGCTGCGTGGGATCGTGCGCTACCGAAAAGAACACTTTCAGCAGCTGACCGTAGGAGACTTGCGAGGGATCATAGGTGACCTTTACCGACTCGGCGTGTCCGGTGGCACCGGTACTGACAACTTCATATTGGGCGGTGGAGGAAGAACCTCCCGAGTAGCCTGAGGTTGCTTCTTGGACGCCTTTAACGTGCTGAAAGACAGCCTGAATGCCCCAGAAACAGCCTCCCGCAAAGACGGTAGTTTGCTGTCCGTGACTGGTTGCCAAGGGTGCGTCCGCTGCAGGATCGGGCAGTGCGCCCTTGCCGCCCGCCGCGCTTGCCTGGTTATATGCCATGCCAATCGCCAGGCCCGCAACCGCGATCAGGCCTCGAATTGTGCCGCTGATTCTAAAAGTCTTAAGAACTTCAATCATAAGAGCATTCCTCCGTTGCGTTTCCCGGTCTTCCATTGAGAGTACGACGCCGTATTACTATTTGGATTGAAGGCCGGATGAGCGCCTGCAAGTCAGATTCCCGGCGGACCGAAAAGTTCCCACTGTCTTTTGCTGGGGACACAAGTCAGGTTGGAGCAGGAAAAAAGGGCACGGCTTGCGCCGTGCCCAACTCACTCAGGATAAAGCCTTTAAGTCTTATGGTTTCTGCGGAACACCATCCTGAGCCGGAGGTTCCAGCTTGGGGCGTCCAGCATTCTTGCCTTGGGTCGTCGGCGTAACCGTCAACGGAGCCTGCAGTTCGAATGTGAGCACGGTTTCCGAAGCCAGTTTGATTTGCTGACTCTTGGTCGCTGCCTGCACGCCACCGCCGAGACCGCCGCCAGCCGCAGCGCCGATGGCTGCACCTTTGCCGCCGCCAGCAATGCCGCCGATAATGGCGCCAATAGCAGAGCCAGCGCCGACTTTGGCGACTGTGTTCTTCGTCCGCGAGCTCCCTTCGCGGCTATATTTCGAGGTAGTGATGGTGTAGTACTTGGAGCCGACCTGGATACGATCCAGCTGCAGGTCGAGGGATGAGCGTCCGGCAAATTTGCCCGCACTTTTTACATCGACCACATGGCCTTGGACGTCGTAGCCTTCGGGCACGACGACTTCGCCATCAACGGCCAGGGGCGAATCCAAAGTGGCGCGGAAGGTTTGGCCGGGTTGCGCGGTTTCCGAGTCAATTTCATCGACCAGGCGAACAGAGAGTGTGGTACCGGACTGCACGGTGACTTTCACCGGTGCCGGAGGGGCTGCGGGAGCTGCAACGACAGGGGCCACAGGAACTGCTGCCTGCGCCACTGGGGCAGGTTCATAGGAGGATGCAGATCGCGGATAGCTGTGTTCTGCGGGACGCGAGGCGTGATGTTTCGCCACCGGTGCTGGAGAGGCCACGGGCGCCGCTGCCGCGGCCTGTAAGGGCTGCGCCGCTGTAACCGTGAGGTTGTTGACCACTGTCCTAACGCCGGGGACAGCAGCGGCTGCCGCCGCGGCTGCGCTGCGTTCGGCTGCGGTCGCCACCACGCCAGCCAAGGTTACGACGCCGCTCGCGGATTGCACGGAAATCTGTTTGGTCTGAACGACCGGATCCGCGTACAACTTGCTCTGAATCGCGTTCGTAATTTGAGCGTCATCTACAGGTGCGGCTGCGCTAGCCGTTGTAGCTGTGCCATTGTGCTGAAGCTGCGAGCAGCCGAGCGTAGTGCCCAGCAGCGAAATCGCCAAAAGGCACGAAACATACAGCGGAATCTTGCGTGTCATAAACTATTGCTCCTCCGGTGAATGCTAAGCACGTCACCTTACGCTAACTTAGATGCATTCGCGGAGGGCTGCAAGTGGAGAAAATTATAGGGAGGGTGTTGAGCCTTACATCGGCGACTCGAAGCCGATGTTGAAAGTCGATGGCTTATCGCAGCGCTGAAGCGCTGCGTCACCCAAAGGCAAGCCCATGATTGGAGTTTTTCTGCAGCCTGCGAAGCGGTGCGAAGTAAGGTCCTTAAGAGCAGTCAGGAGTTTATGTTTAGATTCAGTAACGCCTGTAACTAGCTGTGGTGTAGGAACTTATAGTCTATAATCGACGCCGCTTGCGCGGTGTTGTCGGCTTTAGCGCGAACTTCTTTGACAGGAGTATCTTTCCCGCGGATGACGCGACCCTGGCACAAGATATTGGCGTCTTTTTGGCCGGAAATTTCTTTTGGCATCTCGAAGATTAGCTCCAGCAGCGTGTTCACCGGGAAATTGTGTTCGCCGCTGAAAAGCACGCCGGATTGGCTAATGTTATTGACGGTGCCTTCGTACCAGGTGGAAGTACTCTTGGCGCGATAGCGCACGGGGGAATCGACTTTGAGCCTGCGCGCGCGCGGCACCCACGTGGGACGCTTCTCGGTGTGCGTGCCGGTACGGCGTGTAGCTCCGGACTCGGCAACGGCTTCCACGCGTTCGGTGCGGCGCATGGTCTTCCAGTCGTAGGAGTACTGGGCGGCGCAGACGAGGCAGACTTGGTAGTAGTCGCCATCCTGACTGCGGCGCGGCCATGAAAACTCGTGAGAACAGCGGCCCATAGAGAGTACGTTCATAAACTTCTGCGGCATGAAATTCGATCCTGTGGCGTGCGTCGCCGACAGGTCTATGTTGGACCATTGGAGGCAGGTTGGGTAGGTTACCATCGTTCTATAGGCGATAGGTAGCGGGGCGATGGAGACGATCACGGGGTTTGTTCTGGCGGGCGGGAAGAG
>JAYVEP010000116.1:0-12203 GCA_043749225.1 Acidobacteriaceae bacterium | reverse complement strand
TGTCTATTCCTGCGGTGCGCTTCTCCACGATGGTGAGCTGTTCATCCCGTACGGAGTGTCCGACTATGCTACCCGTTTCGCTACTGTCATGCTCGATGGTGTGCTGGCCGCTATGCGGTAGGAAATCTGGATAAAAGAAATACACACAAAACAGGCTGGGCCAGCGGCTTGGCCGGCGAGAGGAATCCGAATGAACATAGCAATGCAAGTAGACACGCTTCGATCAAGTCTCAAATACAAACCGACCGAGCTGGAGTTTGGGACCAGTGGACGCCGGGGCAAGGTTGTCGATCTCACGCAGTTGGAGGTCTACATCAACGCCTTGGCGGAACTGGAATACTTGCAGTCACTCGATGTCTCCGAAGGTGGAATCGTCCGCGGCGAAGAATTTTTCTTTGCCCGCGACCTGCGTCCCAGCTCCGACAGTCTCGTGGCTGATCTCGATGGCCGCGGAGAGATCGCTCAGGCGATTGTAGTTGCCATCCGCAACGCTGGAATGCGCGAGATAAACTTGGGCCAGATACCGACGCCCGCGCTGACCTGTTACGCGCTGACGCGCGCCAAAGGCAGCACGATGGTCAGCGCCCAGGCCTGAATCTGCTCTCTTCCATCGAGAGCTATCCCTCGTCCTAGAAGGGATGCCCTCGTTCCTGCACGTCGGAGTAGTACCGGCCGCAACGAGCGACCCCGCCGTTGCAGCCGAATACGACGAAGGGGTCCAAATATCTTAAGACACCCTCACGACAAACGAAATCTTCACCCTGGCAGGGTAGGCTACGCCGGTGTTTATCCTCTCCGTCGTTCTTCCGGGCGTGCGCCGCTTCAGCCGCGGCTCGGGCGGGCGTTTCGGACTGCGCCGGTTTCGCGCCAAACCAACCCCAACCGCGTTTGGCACTCACCGCGCTCTCTCTCACGCCTTGCCACCCTCCTTCGGCTCCGTTCTGTCCCTTTCTCCGAATCCGTCTGTTCTGTCTGCTAGCGCTTGTGAAAGACAGAACAAGCCGGATTCGGCAGAAAAGGGAAAAAACATGAAATTAGAAGAGATCAACCGCCGTACAAAAGATGCAGTCGAGCACCTCGTGCTGTCCATGCAGTCAGGCCAGAGTGAAGTCCTGACGCAGTATCTTTCCGCTATGGCACGCTTCCACAACTACTCCTTCGGCAACATCATGCTCATCGCGAGACAGAAACCCGAAGCCACGCACGTTGCTGGATTACGCACATGGAACTCGCTTGGCCGCTTCGTTCGCCGTGGCGAAAAAGGCATTTTCATCCTAGCTCCGGTAGTCGGGAAGAAAGATCGGCAAAAAGAGATACCAGAAACTGCCGATGCAAAAGAAACCGTGACCCAGCTCGTAGGCTTCCGGAGTGTGTATGTTTTTGATGTTCTACAAACGGAAGGTGAAGACCTTCCGGTGTTGACAGCAATCCAAGGTGACGTGACCGGGTACCAAGAACGCCTCGTAAAGTTCGTCGAGGGAAAAGGCGTGACACTGAACTACTCAGAGAAGATCGCGCCTGCCAAGGGTCTCTCGCAGGGCGGCAAGATTACCTTGCTGTCCGGGATGCAGCCCGCTGAGACTTTCGCCGTGCTAGTGCATGAGATTGCACATGAAATGCTTCACCAAGGCAACCGCCGCACGTTGACGACGAAGAAGGTCCGCGAGACCGAGGCCGAAGCAGTGGCTTTTGTGGTTTGCCAAGCTATCGGCCTGGAGACTGGCACATCATCCGCTGATTATGTGACGGTGAAATTTATGTGACGTACAGGTAGACTAGGTGGGATTGGCACGGTTTTCCGCGAGGTGAAGACCACATAACTGCGAGGTGAAGACCACATAACTGTTCGACTTGCCTTGTCGCCTGTATGCAATTGAGCTTCGCAAGAGCCATGTCGTCGAGCTCGAGAACGAAACCTGGATTCCCGCGAAGTTGACGGAGAAGATGTGATCTGCCACCCGCTCCGTATATAATTCCTTTTCCCCGCTTACATGAGTAGCGAGACATGAGTATGCGAAGTGTATTCTTGCTAGCCACGATGGTGTTTTGCAGCATTGCCACTGCACAGACGTCAAATCGGAACCGGCCTGCTGCCTTCCCTGGCGCAACGTGGGCCAAAGCAACACCGGAACAGTCAGAATGGTTCGAGCCAAAGCTGGACGAGGCTCGAAAGTTTTTTGAAACCCTTCCTCCTGCGAGTCTTTTCGTCGTTGACCATGGCAAGGTGGTGATCGAGTGGGGCGATTCCGCGATGAAAATCAAGATCAGTTCGATGCGGAAGAGTATTCTTAGCGCCCTTTATGGGATCTACGTTGACAAGACCAGATTCGATTTGGATGTGACGATCGGCCACCTGGGAATCGACGACGATCCGCCGTTAACCGCGCAAGAGAAGCGGGCTACGGCGAGAATGCTCCTCCAGGCGCGCTCCGGAATCTATCATTCTTATGTGGCTGGAACTCCTGCGATGAGAGAAAGAATGCCTGCGCGCGGATCACACGTACCCGGCTCCTTCTGGTTTTACAACAACTGGGACTTTAATGCTCTCGGCACGATATTCGAGCAACAATTTCATCAAAAGATCGGCGAAGCATTTCGTGTGAAGATCGCTGGGCCAACCCAGATGCAGGATTTCCAAGTGCAAGACATGTACTATCTGCGGAGCAGACCGGATTCACCGGAATACGAAAAGTCACGTCATCCGGCTTATCATTTTCGAATGACCGCTCAGGATCTGGCAAGGTTAGGTTACCTGATGCTGCAGGGCGGCAGCTGGAATGGGACTCAAATCATCCCGCCAAGCTGGGTGGAAGAGAGCACGCGTTCCTATTCTGACGCTGCAGATGGGGCGGGATATGGATACCTGTGGTGGGTCAATGGATTCGGATTGCCAATGAAGACATTCAGCGCAGAGGGCGCGCTCGCAAAATATGTAGTAGTGATTCCTGATCGCGACCTGGTCGTCGTCTATCTGAATCACACGGAATTCCCCGACAACGCTTCGGCAATGACCGCAGCTGAGCTCAAAGCTCTTCCAACAATATCCCAATCCCAAATGAGCCACTTGCTGCAACTGCTGATCGATGCGCAGAACCGAGCCACCTCTGCCAGCAGGAATTAGGTGCTATGCCTCCCCGTTTCGAAAAGTGACTGATCTTTGTTAGGTGCGTCGGTGATGCACTGTTCCTCGCAGCAGGAGTGAAGTCGTGCTCTCCGCGTCAGACCTCCTCGTCGGTGTACTTGCTTAAAACAGCTTCGATGCGTCCTAAGAGTTGGTACAAGTACCCGATCAGCGTCACTTTGAACTGATATATCTCCCGGTTTTTGGCCGCTCCCACGATTCTGTTTCCTCATCACGCAGTCTTCGCAGCCAGAGCATTTTTTCATTCATGCAATCGCTCAGCAAGCTTCGGCGGTCGCGGGAGACCCGGTTTTTAAATACAACATAAGTGCCGTCGGCGGGTCCGCCGTCTAGCATCGGTCTCGGGCATGGAGGCCCGCACAAATGCTAGACGCGTTTCTTAAACATCCCTTTTTCCTGAATCGTCACCGCCAAGCACCGCTGCTGAAAGAACGAGAGTCATTCCTCAACCACATGCAGCAACAAGGCACCAGCCGCAAGGCGCTGAGAAACCTGTCCGGTGAACTACTGCAAGTAGTGCGTTTTCTGAAGCTGACCGAAATGCGGGATGTGTCGCTGGAGGAAATCCAGCAAGCGGCACAATGTTGGGCGCGCCAGCAGCGCACGAGTCCCAAGGCGCGTTCATACGGTAACTCCGAGAGGTTCTTTGCATATGCGGCGAAGAAATGGCTGCGATTCCATAAGCGGCTAACACTGCCCAGTGTGCCGCCCATGCGGTTTGCCGGTCAACTCAGCGACTTCTCCCGATACATGACAGAGGAACAAGGTCTCTCACCGTATTCGGTTCGGTCTCACTGCTCGCAGACAGCAAGCTTTCTGAAATGGTTCGGGGAGCGGCATCGGTTGTTGGCGAGGGCGAGGATCGAAGATGTTGACGAGTTCCTGGCGACGAAAGGCGCCAGCGGATGGAATCGCAAGTCGGTCTCAGTGGTTGCACAGGCCTTGCGTGCCTTCTTCCGTTACGCCGAGACACGCGGATGGTGCACCACAGGTTTCGCAAAGGGCATTCAAGGGCCAAAAGTCTATAAATACGAAGGCCTGCCCGAGGGCCCCAGTTGGGAAGAAGTACGCAGGCTCCTTAGATCGGTGAAGGGGTCAGGTCCGGCTGCGTTACGAGCACGGGCCATCCTCTCGTTGCTCGCGATTTATGGACTGCGTAGTGGCGAAGTGTCGCGACTCATGCTAAGCGATTTTGATTGGCGTGAAGAAGTGTTCGAGGTGAATCACTCGAAACGAGGAGGGCCACAACGCTATCCGCTCCAGCGCGAGGTTGGTAACGCCATCCTGCAATACCTCAAGAGAGGCCGCCCGCAATGCACCTGCCGGCACCTGTTTGTGACGCTTAATCCTCCCTATCGACCGCTTGGGGCCTACGGTCTGTGGACGCTGACGAGCAGAAGACTCGGGGCAGTTGGAATACAGTGCCGAAAAAGAGGGCCACACACCCTGCGGCATGCTTGCGCCACGCGCTGGTTACGGCAGGGCGCGTCGTTCAAGGAGATCGGCGACTTGCTCGGGCATCGCAGCCTGGAGTCTGTCGGAATCTATGCGAAGGTCGATTTTCCTGCGCTGCGCGCCGTGGCGGCCGTCGACCTGGGAGGGCTGGCATGAAGCTTTCCCAGGCAGTTGACCTCTACGTCCAGCGCAAGCGAGATGCCGGCCTGCGGTTCGACAGTCCCGTGAGCCGACTGCGTTCGTTTCTTCGCCACTGTGGTGATACTGATCTTCGCCGCATCACGACCCAGCAAGTCAGCGCCTTCCTCGATGGTTCGGGGAGTATGCCCAGTGGCTGGAATGGCAAGCGGGGTACGCTGCAGGCCTTTTTCGAATACTGGACAGCACGCGGTCGGCTGAAATCCTCTCCGCTGCCGCCCTCTGCGCCTAAGATTACGCAAAGCTTCGTTCCGTATATCTACTCGCGATCCGAACTACGCTCACTCCTCGACGCCGTGCCGCGCTGTCAACGGAGAGCGGCCTGTGTCATGTCGGAAGGCACTTTCCGCACCCTGTTGCTGTTTCTGTACGCAACTGGCATGCGGCTCGGCGAAGCGCTTCGGCTCCGGCTCATGGATGTGGATCTGACGCTCGGTCTGATTACGATACGCGATACGAAATTTTATAAATCACGCCTCGTGCCACTTGGACCGGATATCAAGCGGCTGATCCAGGAGTACCTTCGCCAGCCTGGAAGATGCAATCAACACTATCGATCGCTGTTTCAGACGAAGAGCGCTACCGCTATTGCGGCGCAGGCCGTCGATACAAGCTTCTCGCGCTTGCGCGAAATCGCACGCGTCGAACGACGCGACGATTCGTACTTCCAACCGAGGCTTCATGATCTACGACACACATTCGCCGTTCACCGGCTGACCGAATGGTACCAACAGAATGTGGACGTGCAGCGTTTGCTTCCGGCGCTGTCCACATATCTCGGCCATGTCAGTCTGAGCGCAACCCAAAGATACCTCACCATGACTCCGGAGCTGCTCGAACAGGCGAATCGTCGATTCGAACGGTACGCGTGCGGAGGCGCCCGATGACCGATAAGCGCGCGCTGGCACCTTGGATCAAGCGCTTTCTGCTGGAATATCTCCCTACCGATCGCAACTTCGCCCGCAATACACAGCACAGTTATCGTGACGCACTACGGTTGTTCGTCATCTTCTCCAGCGCGGTGCTGCGCAAGAAACCGGATGAGCTGCTGGTGGAGGACCTCAGTGCCGATCTGATAAGGAAGTTCATGCGCCACATCGAGGAAAAACGGAAGTGCTCGGTCGCAACGCGTAACCAGCGATTGGCCGCATTACGCACGCTGGCGGCATTTATCGGCGAGCGCAGCCCGGAACATCTCTACTGGTGTGCACAGATCCGCGGCATCCCTTTCAAGAAATCGGCGCACAGGCCAGTCGGGTATTTGGAAAAAGACGAGATCGATGCGCTGCTCGCTGTCCCTGACCGCACCAGCCGGCTCGGATCGCGAGATTACGCTCTGTTGTTGTTCCTGTACAACACCGGAGCCCGAGCCGACGAAGCGGCCCAACTAACAGTCGGCGATCTGCGATTGCAAGGGCCACAGGAGAAATCCCAGTCGTTCGTGCAACTGCGAGGTAAAGGAAACAAGATCCGCTTCTGCCCGCTGTGGGCATCCACGACAGCAGTTCTGAAAGAGCTGGTCGGGGGACGCGCCGACGAGGAGCGAGTGTTTCTGAGCCGTTCTGCACGAGCGATGACACGATTCGGCGTGCACGATATCGTTACCCGCTACGCCAGGTTGGCAAGGGGCAATCGTGCAGGCTTGCCCCACAAACGAATCGGACCGCACACGATTCGGCACACCACAGCCACGCACCTGTTGCGAGCCGGAGTCGACATCAACACGATCCGCGCATGGCTGGGCCACGTCTCCATCGACACCACCAACATCTATGCGGAAAGCGATCTGGAGATGAAGGCGAAGGCCCTGGGCATGTGTGAAACCAAACTGCGGCAACCGCGAAAACGCTGGCGAGACAATCCGGATCTGCTGAAGTTCCTGGCTCAACTCTAACCAACTTATGTGACGTTCGGCGCAGCCGGACCCGCTGTTAATCGACTACCCCATGCTGAACGTCACATAAATCTGAGGACAACATAATCAGCGTTATGTTGGGCCCAACATAACGCTGACTATATCCAGCTTTGGCATGGAGACGCCAAACTCTTACAAGAGAGTCTGGAAGTCGTGCTACGCACGGCGGCTGTCATCCTCGGGGGGATCTCCCCCGAGGTGGCGGAGGCCGCCGCATAACCCTCGTCCGGCAGTGCTTTTCGGCGACTTGCTTTGCAAGATTGGAAAGTTTTTTCGTTCGGAACAGGTAACCGAGGAAACCTTTCAACCTTGTGCGGGTTCTAAAAAATGCAGGTCAACCCCGCGTCTGGCGGGGCACCCGCACGCGAAGCCATCGCAGCGGGAGCTCGGGGAGGTGACCTGTGGGAAAAGTCTGGTTGAGCGCCACAGAGCACGAAGTAGCCTTAATGCGGAGAGCAGCCCGGAACGAGGGTCTGTCACTCGCACGATTCATTGCGCAGTCCGTCGTCTCTCGGGACAGCAGCCTTGAACAGCGCCAGTCTGCCGGGAAGATCAAGAATAAGGGCACTAAACATTTAACTCCGAAGCGTCGCGCTTCGTAAGGTGCTCCTCGACCACTAGCTCTGGCCCCGGACATTTCCTTCGCCACATCCTAACATTGTGATGTCACATTGTTGCGCCAACCCGCAAGATGCGGTCTATAATCCTGCCCAGAGGAGGGCTTCCTGCCAACTGCAATGGTCAAAAAGAAACGAAAGCGAGAGGTGGTGGACGGGACACGTGCACACCGCCCACGGATCGGACACAACAAGAGGCTCCTGATTCAACTGACCGACCAAGAGAAGATCGAAATGGAGAAGGCCGCGACGAAAGCCGGACTCAGCCTGAGCCGCTTTATCGTGGAACGCGCACTGAAGGCGGCTCGAAATATTTTATCCGAGTAAGTACACGCTTCGTACTAAGGTATGCGCTTCCCCGTACCCCGGTCTGCAACCAGCGGTGCGCCGCCACGATCCGCTCGTAGGCCAGGTGTCCAAGAGCGAGCGGGAGGGCTGTCATTGCCGCCCCGGCGAAAAGCATCGGGACGAATCCCAGTCCGAAGAGATAAAAGGTTGCAGTGTTGCCGACCAGGCACGCCATGCCCGCAAAGACCAGGAGCGCGAGCACGATGCGAATCCTCTGCTATCGCTCAAGGTTATGTTCGTGGGCGATCCGTCGCAACTCGTTCTTCTTCTCAGGTTGGCGTTCGAGTGCAGCTTGGTATTTTCCCAGCCAACCACCCCAAGTTTGCCCAGTTGCGGCAATATTGACGTGTGGTTGGACGTTTTCGAAATAATGGATGTCCTTCAGAAGCGCATCGGCATCGCCAATGTCTTCAATTTGTAGGAAGGGCTGACCGTTGGCAAATTGCTTCTCCACCGTCACGAAGGAGTTGACTCCCATCTTTCCTTCATGCCGAGCGTTCTGTATGTCGACGTTCTGATAGAGCAGGTACACCTTGGCATCGATTCCTTCCACGAGAAGATAAGGTCTATCGGTGGCTTCGTCTTGTCCGTGAGCAACTACACGACCTTCGATGCTCTTGAGGTCTCGGAAGGAAACAAACGCCAGAGGCAAGCGGGGATCGGAGAGCAGTTCCATATGCCGGACCAGCATTCTCTGACGGTCGGTACTTCGCTGCAACGTTCGCAGCAGTAGCCCTAAATCGCTTCGCACCTTCTACCGAAAACCGCCCAAGTCCTCCGCAAGTCCGACCTGCTCCAGTTTGGTGAGACGCGCGGCCAGATGATGCTCGCGCGCTTTCGCGATGCCGCGCAAGGTTGACTTGGACGAATCGTGATGAACGATGAATATCTCCTCGTGGTGCAAATTCTCCTGCTGAAGGATCCGGTCGAGAGAGGTGAACCGAAGTTGGGAGACTTCGCGGCGCTGCGCTTCGAGGGCGTCGAGTTCGGTGCGATAGCCGAGCTGCTTTGTGACTAGCTCCCGCGCGTGCTCTCGAATTCGAGATTTGATGAACTGGCGCGGCAAGCGAAGCTGCTGTCCTTGATCGTCCCTGCCGCGCAGAACGATGTGAGCATGAGGATGTTCGGTGTTGTAGTGGACGACGGCGACCCATTCGAGCGATGTTCCTAGATCGCGCTCCATACGTGCCATAAGTTCGCGGGTGTGGGGTTCCAAGCTCATCCGTTCCCCAAATTCGGGGGAGACGATGAGCTTGAAGAATCGCTGGTCTCCTTCTCGCTGCCAAGTGTCGAGATGGCGGGCGATATCAATCCCCGTTTGCTTGCCATCGAAGGCTGCTTTTTTCTGGCCTTCCTTTTCGGTCGCCGTTTCCCTGGCAAGGTAGCGTCCGTGGGCTTTCCATTGTCCGGGAGTCTTGTTGGGGGAATACGTGACGCGAACGGCACAACTTTGTTGGTAGTTCGCCACACGTCCAAACCCTCTTCCGATGGAGGAAGATATTCTACGGCGAATGCGGTGGGCGGAACTTTGCGCCAGCCGGAGCAATCCCCGTAGCCCAGTAGCCCATCGGCGCTCGCTCTGTCCCGGTGAGCCACGAGGCCGTCTCGGTCGAAGACGGAAGGGCTTTTCTTCCGAATGGGATCGCCGGGTTTCAGGACTATTGCGGTTATCGTTCTTCGTCTTCATTCTTCGCCACGTTCGTCGTACAACGAATTCGCCACCTGCCCAGTAATGGTCTTGGCTGCGGCCCGCATCAGCCGGTCATATCGCGCTTTAGCCTGCATCCTCGAAGTTGCCAGCAACTCCGAAGGTGGCTCGATCATGCAGGTGAGCACGTACTTGGTGAGGGCGTCGGTGAGGGCAAATTGCGCCTGCATTGAGGTATGGAGGGAGCGCACTTCGCGGAGAATCTGATCGAAGCTGGCGGCAATGCGGGCTTCGGCCTCCGACATGGAATCCACGGACTCGATGCGGCGAAGTTTTTCTTCGATAGCTTCGACCATGAAAGCCGAGCTGGAGCGATAGCCCCGCGCATCCGCAACCTCCTTCACCTGGTGCTTAAGACTCTCTTGAAGCCGCAGACTGCGCTGCGCCATGCCCGTTTTGCTTTGATTTTTCATGGGACTCATTTGTAGCTCATATACGCATACATATGACACACACTAACTTCCGATGCACGAATGAACTAGGCCGTTGTCTGAACCCACCTGAGTCCCATTCCTTTATGTTCCACTACGCACCTTTTGCCCGAGAAACACTGCTGGGAGACCTTTATTTTCGGGTCGACGGGTATGAATGGGTAGCAGCGGGTAGAAATGGGTATGCTTTTCTGGCAACCTTTATAAGCGTATATACGTCTATATATTGTAAGACCGGCCGCCCCATAGAGCCTGTCTGGACGCTCAACGAGCGCTTTGGACGAACTCCATGACTGCATACCTGAAAAACACGATCCGTTCCATGCGCGCCCTGCATCCGCCAACCAAAGCAGGTGTGGTGCGGGGCCTGATCCCGGAGATTGAGGATGCGCGGATGGCCGGATACCCACTCAAGACCATCTGGACATGGCTCCGCGACGACGGCTTGGATGTGAGTTACGCGCTGCTCTGCACCTACTTAAACAAGGCGCGGAAACAGCGCCCGTCGACCCAGCCTGTTCGACGCGAGCCTAACGCACAACAGCCGGAGGGCAAAACGGCACCGGACTCGAATGGTTTGCTGAATCTCATGCGGCAACGGGAAGTGGGAAGGGCAAGATTCAACTATCGCGGCACACAAGATCTGGAGCTATTGATTGCGGGACCAACAAAAAAAGGACTGGATGAAGATCCCAAGGGAGGGACAGACCTATGACAACAAGCAACGAAGAGCGGCAAACCACCGTGCATCTTTCCTTGCAAGGAAAGGGCGGAGTCGGCAAGACGCTCGTCGCCTCGATTCTGACGCAGTATTTTCGAGAACGAGGCATCGCCGTGCATCCCATTGACGCCGATCCGGTGAATCACTCTCTGGCTCAATACAAGGGCCTGGAGGTCGAAACACTGGAAGTACTGCGCGAAGGCCGCGTGGATCAACGGTGCTTCGACGGCCTATTGGAGCGGCTGCTCACCGAATCCGGGCAGTTTGTCATCGACAGCGGGGCTTCGACGTTCATACCGCTTTGGTACTACATGCTGGAAAATCACCTCTTTCAGTCCTTACACAAAGCCGGACGAAGGATTGTTGTGCATTCGGTGATCACCGGTGGACAAGCGCTGGCGGACACGCTCAGCGGGTTTGGACAGGTGGCGGAAACGGCGGACGAGCGCAGCGTCGTGGTCTGGCTCAATGAGTATTTTGGTCTGATCCAGCACGATGGCAGGAACTTTAGTGAGATGGCGGTATGCCAGGCCAACCACCGTAAGCTGCTCGGATCGGTGGCGATTGTGAAGCGCACGTCCGACACCTTCGGACGCGATGTCGAGGAAATGATCTCCAGCAAGCTGACCTTCGCGGAGGCTCTGAAGAGCGGGCAGTTTTCGATCATGGCGAAGCAGCGGCTCAAGATCGTACGCGACGATTTGTTTGCACAACTCGACACCACAGAACTGCCATGAAAGATCGGCTCATGAAAGATCGGCCCAAGAAAGACCTGCGATGAAGCCCTTGGATGTGAAGCGGATCACTGCCGCCGTGGCCGCCCGACACGGCGTGCTGCTCAAGGCGGATGACCCTGCCCTGGTGCTCGTGACCATCTGCGAGTGTGTGCTGGCGGAATCCTTTGAACGTCTCGAAAAGCGGGCGCAAATTCTCCTCGTCAACATGGAGGCCAGTTTTGAAAGAACCCAGCAAGGAGCCTCGACGCACCTGACGGAAGCGGCGCGGGAATCGGCTTCGGCTGTCCGTGAAGAACTGCAACGGGATATTCAGGCGGCGAAGCTTGATGCCAGCGAAGCGGTTTTCAAACTCCAAACCGCGCACACGCGAACTGTTGTTTGGCGCTGGCTTGCAATGGGCATCCTTTCTGCCGCCGCACTCTTTGTCACTGGCGTATTGGTCGGCTGGTACTTGCGGTAAAAAGTTCAAAGTCGCCAGTTCTGAATTCCCTTCCCTATTCCTTCAACCCTTCTGCTCCAAAATAATTTCTCTTCGCAGGCAACTTTGCTACGCGTATCGGAGTCTATGTTAGTAGTACATACGCTTATCACAGTGATTTATGCAAGACCCCGAACAAACCGCCCGCTACAAGGACAAGCTAACCCGTGAATTGGGCGCGACGGTCATGGCGTGCCTCGAAGACGAGGCGATGGAAGACTTGGTTCTCAATCCCGATGGAGCGTTGTGGGTCAAACGGACGCGCAGCGCATTTACCTGTATCGGGTCGATGAGCGCCAGCCAGGCCCAGAGCGCGTTTGGCACGGTGGCCGCTATGCGGGGAACGGTGATTCATCATGATCAGCCTATTCTTGAGACGGAACTGCCGTTGAACGGGAGCCGCTTTGAAGCCATCGTCCCTCCCGTGGTCCGGCGACCCGTGTTTGCCATCCG
>JAYVEP010000115.1:0-12217 GCA_043749225.1 Acidobacteriaceae bacterium | reverse complement strand
TCTTGCCGCGATCCGCAGAACGCCAGATCGCAGATTCATATCCGGCGGCGTAGAGGACCTCAGGTCGTTTCGGATCGACAGTCACATCGTAGATGTGTTGATCGTTGATAGAACTTGAGCGCCACGACTTGCCTGCGTCGTCGGAAATATAGACTCCACCGCCTTCGGAATGATGAGGAAGGTTTCTTCCCCACGCCGCGAGATACAGCCGCCTCGGATTCTTCGGATCGACCGTTATCCCACGAGGCCCGTTACTTCCTGAAGGCAGCGCGATTCGAACCCAGTGTTCCGCCTCGTCCTCCGACCGGTAGAGTGCACCGTCTTCCTCCTGGCCAATCCCGCCATCCGTGTTGCGGCGTGCCACCACCAAGTAAAGATTCCCGGCGCTATCCAAGGTCAAGCGATAGGCAAAGGGTTCTTTTCCTGGAATACCAACATTCTTCAGGCTCCAATTCTTCCCCCCGTCGGTCGACTTGTACACGCCTCGCCCGAACGCCGCAACGTATAGGACCCGCGCATCCCGCGGACTCTTCGGATCAAGCAGGATGTGAGTTGCTGCCGTCGACGGCATTCCGGTGTTCGATACGCGCCATGTCTTACCGCCATCTTCGCTGATGCAAATACCGCCCTCAAAGGCACTGGCTGGCTTCTTGCGCCACGTCTTTGGCTCCGGCAAATCGTGCTGCCCGCTCATCGCTCCCCACATACGTCCCCAAACGTCTGGATCGAAGACAATCCAGTAGGCGGTGTTCTTCCACTTCTCAGGAATACCGTCCTTGCTGGGAAACCAGCTTGCTCCTCCGTTCTCGCTACGAAACGGACCTATATCGGTGTAGGAAATAAACATCCTCTTCGCATCAAAAGGGTCAAAGTGGATGCCATAGTTCGTAGTGCTCTCGAGTCCACGGCTGGAAAAAGTCCCGTCGTCACGGGTGGTCGAATAAAGAGCCACCCAGTTCTTGCCCCCATCGGAGGTTCTCAGGATTCGCCCATAGTCCGTCGAGTACACCAGGTTCGGATCCTGTTCAGAGACTGCCATGTCGTCGGGGCTGCCCGGGAACCCTGGGCCAAATATCGGACTCATCCACGCGTCGTGAATGTTGTCCGCAGGCTGCGAAGATTCCTTCCACACAATTTCCCATGTCTTGCCCTGATCGTTTGTACGCATGACGCCGAACGAAACAGTTTTCTGGATCAGGCCTTCCTGCAGGTTTCTGTACGAAACGTAAGCAACGTTGGGGTTGCTGGCGCTTATGGCGAGTGCGCGAACGGTTGTGCCAGAGCCGGGCAGTTCGGATCGGTTCCAGGTGGTGCCGCTGTCGCTCGAGATGAACAACCCCGACGACGCAGCAGCATAGAGCGTCGCTCCGTGTCCTCGCGGACTGAATGCAATTGAGTTTGCAGAAATTGTCGCGACGCCAGGTGGAAGCTCGCGCTGATGCCACTCCCCATGCTCGTAAACAGAAACAAATGTTGCGCCCAGAGCATACACAGTACGGTCAGCAGGCGAAGAATGCGGATCGACCGCAACTCGCAGAGCCGCCCCCGCCAAAGGGCCCAGTGCTTGCCATGTTTTGCCCCAATCTTGCGACCAGATCAGACTGTGTGCGCCGCCCCGCTGCAAGCCCGCATACAGCGTCTTCGAATTGGCAGGATCGATCGCCAGCGTGGTAATCGTGCCCGGCTTCTCCCCGGTTACAAAGGATACGCCCGCGTCATCGGAAGTCTGTTCCAACCCAGTAACCTTGGCGGGATCGGGGTAAACCAGTTTCCATCTGACGCCTCCATCCACGCTGCGCCACAGTCCCGCGCTTTTGGCGTAGATCACGTCGGCGTCTTTGGGATCGAAAACAAAGAATGTCACCCGCCCGTGCAGATTGAACATGCGCCAGGTCTCTCCTGCATCGTTCGTGATGTAGGAGCCAGTCATATCGCAAGCAACCAGCACGCGCTTTGGGTTATGAGGACTGATCGCGGGAGAGAAAAGCGCGCCCCCTCCGCCCGGCCCAACAGGCAGGAAATGCATCGGCTCCGGTTTATGCGAGGACGCGAACAGGGAACTAAGTAAAACAGCAGGAAGAGCTTTGGCGAGCCATCGAGGCGAGTTCACACCACAATTGTAGCGTCAGCACGAAAAGTCAGACTGCCGGAGACTCATAATGCGTGCAGGGAAGACGCACTACCCCCGGCGCCTCTTTGCGAGATAGCCGCAGCCGCTACTGGACGGAGCCCAAGCTCTGGTAGACAAACACCACACCAATGACCAGGATCATCGCACCAGACGCCGTGCCGAATATCTTCAGCACGGGCGTTAGTTTATTCATCTTAGCCAGCAGCTCCGTTTGCTCCGTGTGCATGGGAGAATCGGGGTTGCTGAGAAAAAGCTGGTCATCCTCATGCATGGATAGAGTGCTGCGGTAGATCAGCAGGACCACCAGGATGGTGGTCAGTACACCCCAAACGGTCATAAGCCAAGTAAGCGGGGTCATACAGCACCTCCGACGAGCGGCTTTCGGGCCGATTCCCTCTCTCCAGAAGGCTTTCGGGGGTCTGGAGAAGTAGGATGGCTCAAAATCATTATAATCCCGTTGGCAAGAGGGTTGGGCTGGGCGCAATCACACCTCGACATGCGTTGCATCATATTGGCCCAAAGTAGCATCTAAGTGATAGAGACTAAAAGGTTTCACCCGTTTCGCATAAGCAGGGTAGATGTCTCTTGCGGTTCTGTGAAGATTCCAAGGGTCGATTTGCTATAATCTAAGTTCAGCGGTTTAAAGGAGATACTCATGGCCACCACAACCACCCCGGAAGTTACGACGCAACACGTTCCCGAATCTGCCCCCAAGGCATTGCCGGTTACGCTAACTCCAACGGCGATCAGTAAGGTCAAAGAGATTATGTCGCAGCAGACTCCTGCGCCCTCCGGTATGCGCGTGGGCGTGGTCGGCGGCGGCTGCTCCGGCTTTTCGTACTCCATGCAGTTCGAGAATGCTCCCGGCATGATGGATAAGGTTTTTGAATTCGACGGACTGAAAGTTTATGTGGATGCCACCTCGGTCATGTATTTGAATGGCTGCCGCGTAGATTACGTGGAAACGCTGGAAGGTGCCGGCTTCAAGTTCGAGAACCCGAACGTGAAGAGCACTTGTGGCTGCGGTTCCTCGTTTAGCGTCTAGCCTTCTTTACGACCTTCAAAAAGCCTCACCCTAAGGGTGAGGCTTTTTTCATTTGGAAAATGTGGCATGGACACTCTTGTCCGCGAAAAGCTCGCGCCCAGAGGAAGTCTTACCAGAGTAGACGTAATCCGAATTCACGAGTACTTCTCGCGGGCATTCCAAAAGCTCGCAGACAAGAGTGTCCGCGCTACATGATCTAACTAGGTGGCGGATCGCCGATTGGCGGCGGATTCTGCCCAGGCCCCGGGCTACCCTCGGGGTTAGGGTTCTGTCCAGCTGGCGCGCCTAATCCATTGGGTTGATTGCCGGTTTGACCCGGAAGCTGACCTTGCGCCCCGAATCCCAACACTTGCGGCTGTGTCGGCCCGTTCAGCAGGCCTCCGCGGTCGCTTTGCGGGTCGTAGTAAAAAAGCCACTGGTTGTAGCGATGCTTGTGGTTGAACTCGCGGATGGATTCCTTCTTGCTGGTGCTGGCCACTCCAACAATCGCACCGCCACCAAACGCAGGCCCGCCAGAGGCCGGGGCGGGTTGGCCCGCATTCTCTTTGTCGGTTGCGTCACCGGTAGGATTACCGTTCGCATCTTCACCGGAAGTCTTTGCATCCGGGTTCTTGCTGGTGTCAACGGCGCTGGGATCGGCCTGTGTCGGATTCAAAGTGTTCTGATCGAGGCCTGCGATACCTTGCTGCCCATTCGCGGCTTGCAATCGATTCAACAGTGCGGCATTCGTTGCGCCGGTAAGTCCACCCACCCCCGGCTGGACTTGCCCCCCGATTCCACCACTCAGCTTTACCCCGCTGTCGCCGAAGTGCAGCAGCTTAAAGTCAGCGCCGGTAAGTGGATCTTTGTAGCGCCTGCGTAGAAACCGCAGATTGTTGGTCGACTCCAAATCTTCGATCTTCGCGGGATAGCGCTGCAGCTTTTTGTAGTAGGCCTTGATCGCCCGCATATACTGCGTCCCGCGGTGGCGCATTTCCTCTTCGCGATCACGCTGGTTCTGCTGCTTGATGTAGCCGAGGTCGTAGGTCAGCGCGAGTGTGGCGATCGCTCCCACGGCAACGAAAAATATTAGCGTAAGCAGGATATAGCCGCGTTGCTTTGCCTTGGAGTCCGACCGCGGTCGACGAACGAATCGCCGGAATTGTTCAGGAATACGATCCGGACTGCAATGACCATGCGGCATGGCTAGCTCTGCGTCAGAGGAATGCTCTGGCTATGTTTGTAAAGAACATCCTCGATCTCAACCGAATTCGGGCTGATGCGGACAACCTTGTAGCGTCGATTCACAATGTCGCCCTCGGAAGCGATGAACACGTCTTCGCCTTCGGAGAGGAAGACTTTCTTAGCTTCGCCAGGCTTGTTCGTAAAACCGAAGAACTTCAAGGTAATGGCTGGCGGCGGTGGGGGTCCAGTCGGGCCCTGAGGAACGTCAGTCCGAGGATCATGTACAGGTGTTGGAATCTTCGCTACTTCAGCCTGTTCCACAAAAATATTCCGCCCGCTTCCGCTATAACTAAGCCCTTCCACCGAACGCAGCAACTGCAGCCGGAGCGTGGGATCCAGCGACGATTGCGGATCCGCCACCAGCTGCGGATTTCCCTTCGCGCCCGTTCTGGAAGTAGAAGAAGAACTGCCGGAGGGAGAAGTTTTCAAGGGAGCATTGGCATTCGCAGACGAAGCCACCGGAGCGGGCGCAGAACCCGGCCACGCCATGCGGATCACCTGTATCAGCGCCAAAGCTCCCAGCACGCTGGCGATGATCACTTGCTTCCGGTTTTCTACCCCGATCTGCACTTAAGCGCCTGCCTTTACGTAAGTTTCCAATTTCAATTGCAGCTTCACTTCGCCACCCTGCGATTCGCCTAAACTCACGCTGTTGACGAGGAAGAATGTCTTCGAGCGTTCCAAATCGTTGATAAAACGCATCATGTTGGGATAGCTGCCTGAAAATGCCGCTTCAACTTGCACCGGGCGCAAGCCCACGGCCAGCGCCGCCGCGATATTGTCTTTGCCTTCGGAACGCGACTCAGCCTTTGGATCGGTCTTACTTTCGTATTTCGCCAGATCCATCTTTATCGAATGTGCGGACGCAATCTTGCCCAGCGCTTCCGGCACCGACGATTGTTCAGCAGGGAAGCGGCTGGCGTAAAAATCATTAATCTCGCCCCGCGCCTCAACAATTTTCTTGTCAATACCGCGCAGCGGAACCACTTCCTGAGTTTTATCCCGCAGTGTCACGTCCAGTTGTTGCAGTTCGGCCAGCCGCGAACTCGACGACCCTGTCAGCGGCGTAAACAGCACCACGAGCGAAGCCACGCTGAGCACACCCATCGCGATGAGCGCCGTATAAATTCGCTTTTTCGCTTGCCCAAAGTCCGCCATTAAAGCGCGCCCCCTTCTTGTGGACTGACTTTGGCTGCCGGCTTCGCTCTAGCGCCGGGCTTTACGGCTTCGGCCTGAGGCAGATAAATAGCTTCAATTTCCGAGTGTGCCGGGTCCCCATTGCCCTGAGCTTGATTCGTGCTCTCCTCGTGGATGGAAGGCTGCAGGAATCGCGGCGACTGTTCCATCTTACGTACAAGCTCAATGGCGCGCTCACGCGTCTGACTCGCCACGCTGAGCTTCAGCTTCAGCTGATTGTCCTTGAGCTCCGGATGAATGGAGGTCACGTGAATCTGCGGCGGCATAATCCGCTCCAGATCGACGAACACCTGCGTCCACGAAAACGACTTGCGCCGAATTAGATCGTTAATAAATTGCGATTGATCGCGCGTACTGCGATTTTCCGGGCGATCCAGCACTTCCTGCGCACGCGAGCGTTCCTGTTCACAAGCGACAATCTGCTTTTGGAAACTCGCAATCTGATTCTGATCTTTGCGCGCGTCTTTCCACGCCAGGATCGCCGCAATCATCAGTCCGAGCGTGACCACGCCGGCCAGTGC
Organism: Acidobacteriaceae bacterium; assembly: GCA_043749225.1. Taxonomy (GTDB): domain Bacteria; phylum Acidobacteriota; class Terriglobia; order Terriglobales; family Acidobacteriaceae; genus JANXUC01. The sequence goes on along the minus strand of JAYVEP010000115.1, from coordinate 6,099 downwards.
CAGCGCAGGTCCCCAGCGCAGCCAGAATTTCCGGCTGTCTTCGTAGGGCTGGCTCGCGAGATTGATATTTAAACGCATAGTGAATGTTTAATTTTGTAATGTGTAATTTGGTAATTTAAAACCTCAAACCCCGGAACAGCCTCACGCTATGCGCAACGTTTCCGCTCTTAAATTACAAAATTACACATTACCAAATTACACATCGCACTTACGATACCAACGCTCCCACCACTCCAGCCATGCGCCAGCGTGGCGCAGAACCAGTCGTGCTGGCTCCCAGTTGCGAGGACTCCACTAAATCATGAACCTCCGCGCCCGTCTGTGCTTTCAAAGCGGGGCCTGCACCTCCACTGTCAGGCAGTCCAGAAACAAAAATATGTTCGATGTTCAGATGATACGTGTCTTGAAAAAATACGACCGAAGGATAAACTTCTTCCGCCAACTGCTCGCCCGTAATGGTCACGCCTCGCATGTTTTCCAAAGTGCGGAACAGCAATAGCTGTTCCTGATCCATAATCGCGATGCTGGTGCTGCGCGCATCCACTTTTACCACCAAGGAAGGCCGCGAAGTGTCGGCGGCGCCGAGAGCTGCAATCATCGACGGCACCACCACGCCCGGGCTATACCCGGCGTCGCGCAAGGCCGATTCGTATTCTTCCAGAATCTTGGTCAGAACCACGGCGGCCACCACGCGAATGCCAGATTCTTTGCCAGGCTGCGCATGATACGAAACTTTTGCCTGATCCAAATCGAACGGTAGCGCCTTCTTCAAACGGAACCGAACGACACCCTCAGCTTCCTTTGGATTGGAAGGTAGAGTGTCAAAGTCCAACAGCATTACGCGGGCCGTGGCGTCGGGCAGTACGGCAATGACGTCCTTCGAGCGCCCAGCCACTTCGTCCAGCACTTCGCGCAACGCCTGCCGCACAGCTTCCGGCTGGCGGATATTCGATTCGGTCAAATCCGGTACAACGCTGCCCGGCGCGAGTTCGCGCGCGGCATACGTCTCCAAAATCTGCCCGCTATCCGAAACGCGTCCAGCCAGCACTCGATCCGCAGCGATCTCGCAGGCCAAACGTGGACGAGCATCCGCCATTTCGTGAACTCCTCAAAAAGTTGAAACGAGCTAAACCGAAACCGAACTCAAACCGAACCCACACTAAAACTTGTCATTCCGAAGGGCTTCAGCCCTGAGGAATCTGCTGTCCTTGCGTCCACCAGAACTCTTACCACTATAAATTCAAACCCACCCAGCCAGGCACCGCAATAGCCGAAGCAGCACTCCCGAGTACTAGAACTTTAGTGCCGACAGCCTTCTACCTCGAACTCTCAATAAACGTGACCTTATTAATCTCTTTCAAGGTCGTAAAGCCCATCCGCACCCGATCCAGCGCCGATTCTCGCAGGAACCGCATACCTTCCTCACGCGCCGCCCGACGGATTTCCGAACTCGGGCGCTTATCCAAAATCATTTCCCGAATACGATCACTCAGTTCCAGCAACTCATGAATAGCGGTTCGTCCCCGATAGCCCGTGCCCGCACATTCAATGCAGCCTTGACCTTCATAGAAAGGAACCGGTCCCCACTGCACGGGATCGAGACCGCTGGCTTCTAGCATCTCCGCCGGATAGTGCAGCTGTGTCTTGCACGATTCGCAAATCAATCGCACAAGCCGTTGGGCAAGAATGCAGTTCAATGCCGAGACAAAGTTGTAGGCCTCAACGCCCATGTTCAGGAAGCGCCCCAGCACGTCAACCACGTTGTTCGCGTGGACGGTCGTGAAGACCAGGTGGCCCGTCAACGCCGAGTTAATGGCGATCTGCGCCGTCTCCTGATCGCGAATTTCGCCGACCATGATCTTGTCGGGGTCATGACGCAAAATGGAACGCAATCCGCGGGCAAACGTTAAGCCCTTCTTTTCGTTCACCGGAATCTGCGTAATGCCGCGCAACTGGTATTCCACAGGATCTTCAATGGTGATGATCTTGTCTTCGTCCGTCTTGATTTCGTTGATCGCCGCGTAAAGTGTCGTCGTCTTACCAGAACCAGTCGGCCCGGTGACCAGCACCATGCCGTAAGGTTCCTTAATGTAGCGACGGAAGCGTCGCAAATCGTCTTCGCCAAAGCCCACCACATCCAGCGTGAGTTTCTGGAACTTCTCGCTCATCGATTCCTTATCCAGAACGCGGAGCACAGCGTCCTCGCCGTGAATCGACGGCATGATGGAAACACGGAAATCGATGGGACGCTCCGGCTGGCCATACTTCACGCGGAAACGGCCGTCCTGCGGCACACGGCGCTCGGAAATATCGAGCTCGCTCATCACCTTAATACGAGAAATAATCGTCGATTGATGCTCGCGACCTAGAGGCTGCATGGCCTGCTGCAACACGCCGTCGATGCGGTACTTGATGACCACCGAGTCGTCGCGACTCTCAATGTGGATATCACTGGCGCGCCTTTGCAGAGCGGTAAAGATGACAATGTCGACCAGCCGAATTATCGGACTGATGTCGTCTTCCGCTGTCAGGCGGTCGATCGAAATGCTTTCGTCGGCGTTCTCGTCTTCGTGAACCACATGCAGCGTAAAACCTTCGCTGGCATCTTCGAGCACGCGCTGCGACTGCTCGGTCTTCTTTAGAATGTCGCTGATCTGCGCCAGCGTCGCCACTTTGGTGACAATTCGTTTGCCCAGCAGCGTGCTGATCTGGTCGATCATCATCAGCTGGCTGGGATCGGCAATCGCAATCGCCAGGCGTCCGTCCGGAAGTTCTTCCAGCGGAATAAAATTGCTGTTGAACATCAATTGCACAGGAATCTTGCGGAAGAGCTCGTGCTGCAACTGAAAGTTCCGCAAGTCGACAAATTCAAAACGATAGCGGCGGGCCAGGCTTTGTGCCCGTTCCACATCGTCCTGATGATCCACAACACGACCCCCGTTCGCGCCCGCGTTCACCGCCATGGGTTTCTTGACGCCGCTGCTCGGATCGAGTACCGCTGGAATCTCGGGTTGTTTGCCTGCCGCCATATGCTTCCTGTCCGTAAACCTTTCCTGCCAAAACTACTTCTTGAATAAGAACCTTGAAATTATCATTCCAAAGGGCTTCAGCCCTGAGGAATCTGCTGTTCCAGCCGCATCCCTAAGCTCTAGTGTTGCGATAATCTAGTGTTGCGATAATCCTGAACCCAACGAAAAAATTGGCATGTACAGAGAAATCAAAACGCCACCGACCACCACGGCCATCACAATCAAGATGATCGGCTCAATCAGCGAGAGAGCCGCCGATAGGGCTGTTTGCACGTCTTCTTCGTAAAATTCCGCGACCGAGGTCAACATTCCGGGAAGCGCGCCGGTCGATTCGCCAACTTCCATCATTTCAACCGCCAGCTGCGGAAAAACTTTCTCGTCCTCAATACATTTCGAGAGTGGCTGCCCACCGCGCACGCCGTCCACCGCCGACTCCACGCCCTTGCGAATCCGCGCGCTCGTCATCGCCGGACCAGCGGTTTCAAGCGCTGATACCAGGGGCAATCCGCCCGCCAGCAGAGTCGACATCATGCGCGAGAAATTCGCCACTTGATACTTCAGCAAGATTTGACCGATGAGCGGCATGCCCAAAAACACACGGTCAATAAAAGCCGCGCCTTTTTCCGTCCGCGCCCAGCGCCACATCAGAACGACGAACGTCAGGGTTCCCAAGGCGATCCAAATAAAGTAGTCGCGTGCCGCCGTGCCAATCGCCATCATGATAATCGTGGGCAGCGGCAGCTTCGCGCCCATGTTATCGAACAGCTTGGCAAATTCCGGAACCACGTAGGTCACCAGAAAAATGAGCATCACAATCACCATGCCGATCAGCAGCACGGGATAGACCAGCGAAGCCGTCAGCTTCTTCCGGAAGCTCATTTCCAGACGCTGAAACGCAATATAGCGACCCAACACTTCTTCCATGTTGCCGCTCTTTTCGCCCGCTTCCAGCGTGGTCGTGTAAACCTTGGGGAACGCAGCCTGCGCATCGAACGCCTGCGAAAGCAGCTCACCACTTTTCACGCGCTCACGAACGTTGTCGAGCAAAGAGCGCAAATACAAATTCGGCTGCCGCTTAATCAGCAAATCCAACGAAGTCAATACCGGCAGTCCCGCCTTCAGCAGGGTCAGAAACTGCTGGTTAAAAATTACGAACTGTTCCAGTTTGATGCGCCTTTTGCCAAAATTAACCTGACCGCCAGTGAGAATCCCCTGCGGTTTGACCGAATAAACTAGGTAGCCCTGCTGCGTGAAGCGCTCCTGCACTTCGGCAAGCGAGTATCCGCGCTCCACCTGCTCCATCGTGCGGCCCCGCTCGTCAGCCATCTTCACTACGAATTCGGCCATTGCTATCTATGCCTTACGTAAAAATTCTAGCTTCAACTTCTTCCTATTGCGAAGCATCTTCTGCCAATTTACAGTTTAGCATCGGTACGAGCACTTCATCTGCCAAGGGCTCGCTCCGTGTGGTCCAACCTCCATGGTGCCACGCCAGAACCCAGTTTCTCCAGTAACCAAAGTGTTCTCTACAACATACGGTTGCTTCCAGCCTACTCCTCCAATCCGCCCTCCACGACTTCTACGCCCTTCGGAGGTGTGAACCGAAAGTGTTGGTCGTCGATCGAGGCGGCATCCACGGCACCATTCTCCTTAGACTCCGAAAAGATAAACTCAGTGGTCGAACCGTCCTGATCTTCAGCGACGATGCGGTCGATCCGCCCCTGCGACGTCACCTCAAGCAAAACCCCCGCCAACCGCCCTCCCATGCCTCGCGGAATTCCTCGTAAGACTATGTTTCCAGGAGACTTAGTCGTAACATCGGTGGCCAGCGATAGCCCGTCAAACTCCTTTTCCAGCTTCGCCCGTCCCAAAAGGTACGCCAGAGGCGACCGCAAATCCTCCAGCTTCTTAAAGGCCGTCCGACGCGCCTGACGGTCTCCTGGAGCGTAGAACCATGCCGTCTTGCCGTCTGTAATGAACAACTTAGCCCGGGGCTGCCGGTATTCCCAGCGCATATGCCCAGGTCGCCGAATCCACAGTGTGCCAGATTCGGTCCGATCCATGCCAGCACCCCGAAACGTCTCCACAAACGCCACCTGCATGGCATGGAGCGCGTTGTAGTGCCCATCCACGCGCCTGACGATGGCCTGGACGTCCGTCCGAGACCTCTCCTTGGAAGGAACGCCCTGCGCCGGGGAACTTGCAAAGGAATTGAGCAGAAAAACAAGGAGACTGCTCAGACGAACTAGCGGCCGGAAGTGGTTCAGGGATGCGGGCATGCGTGGGCGGGCCGTTGGTTGAACAATTGGGCCGGATCGCGCACGCCCAATGCTTCAATAGTAACGCGAAAAGAAGGGCTTTCCCAAAGTGGGAAAGCCCGCTCCGTTAATGTGCTGCTGCGCTTGCGGAGACATTACTCTTGCTGTGCAGCGTATTGAGGTGCTGTTGTGCTATCGCGTAAGGAGAAACGCGTTTGCCAGAACGGCGCGCGCATCGGAGCCTGTCCAAACAGGTTGGCTTGGCGCGGATCGCTGGCCCGGCGTTTTGGCAGCAGGGCGCGAGAGGTGCGCTGTTTCAGAACCTGCATGACCTTGGACGGAGTTTCAGTTTCCGGTTCGCTCAGGAGCAGGTGAATGTGCTCGGGCATCACGACATATCCGACGACGAACCGGTAACGCAGGCGTGTCTGTTCCAAAATAGTGAGGAAGCGGTCGCGCTTCTCTGTCGTGTGCAGTTCCGGCCTTCTCCGGTAACAGGAATACGTGATAAAGTGCAGATTGTTCGCGCCGCAGTAGCGGTGGAGGTTGCGCAGCATCGTTCAGAGTCTAGGCTCGAGGGTGTTGGCTCCCACGCTTCAAAAAACGAAGGATGGGGCACCCTTTGTCCGGGTTGGGGGAAAAAGGTCAAAGGCTGGGCCACCCGCCCATGGACCGGAAAAGCTTGTAAAGGTTAGAAGTTAGCACGTCAGGAGGGGGCAACTTGCCGACGAACGTCGCGACCAGCTTTCGAACAGAACAATCAAGGCTCCTCTATGAGCGAGCAACAAAGTTGCTGATTGATGGAGGAAGCT
>JAYVEP010000114.1:0-4788 GCA_043749225.1 Acidobacteriaceae bacterium | reverse complement strand
AGGCCGCGAAGTGCTGGTTGTAAAAGAATCCAAGTAAGCCATTCCTGAAAACGCATGCCGAGCGTCATAGCCGTCGATGCGATGGGCGCGGATAAGGCCCCGAAACCTGAGATTGAAGGCGCCCTGCAAGCGGCGCGTCAACTCGGGGTTAAGGTGTTGCTGGTGGGGCGCGAAGAAGTGATTCGGGCTGAACTGGACCGTCATTCGCACAGTGGCCTAGCCATCGAAATCGTACACGCCAGCGAACAGATCACCATGGACGACAAGGCGGCGCTCGCCGTGCGCACCAAGCGCGACTCCTCCATGCGTGTGGGATTGCGTTTGGTACGCGAAGGATTCGCGGCTGGCTTCGTTACCGCAGGCAACACAGGCGCGGCCATGGCGACGGCCAAGATGGTGCTGGGAGTATTGCCTGGCGTGCATCGCCCGGCGCTGGCGGCGGTGTTTCCGAATGCCGTAGGCACCGCGTCGATCATGCTGGATGTGGGCGCGAATGTGGACTGCACGCCGGAAAATCTTGAGCAGTTTGCGGTGATGGGCGAAATCTATTTCCGCAGCATGTTTGGAGCACGGCGACCGCGCGTGGGATTGCTTTCCATCGGCGAGGAAGAGACCAAGGGCAACGAGTTGACGCGGGCGTCGTTTCAATTACTGAAGCAGCTTCCGCTGAATTTTGTGGGCAACGTGGAAGGCCGCGATTTGTATGGCGGGCAAGTCGATGTCATCGTCTGCGATGGTTTTGTCGGGAATGTAGCGTTGAAGATTTCCGAAGGCGTTGTGAATCTCGTGCGGTTTGTGCTGAAGGAATCCTTACGAGCCACGATTACGCGGCAGGTTGGCTATCTGCTCTCACGTAGCGCGTTTGCAGATTTCAAGAAGCGGCTGGATTACTCGGAATCCGGTGGAGCGCCACTGCTGGGATTGAAGGGCGTCTGCATTGTGAGTCATGGATCGTCGAATGCGAATGCGATCAAGAATGCGATTCGCGTGGCATCGGAAGTGGCGAAGGGCGACATTAATCGGCATATTGAAGCTGGGCTGAAGGCGATTCCGAAGCGTGCGGCTGAGGCAGTTGTTGCGCAGGAATAGATTGATGACTACGCCCGGATCCAACCCGACAAACTTGTTTCTGGAACTTTCGCGTGCGAAGTTGCTGGATCAATACTGGACGCGGATGCGCGAGTGCGTCGAATCGCTGACAGACGAGCAAGTTTGGTGGCGTCCCAATGACGCGAGCAATAGTATTGGAAACTTGCTGTTGCATCTGAATGGGAATGTGCAGCAGTGGCTGGTGGCGCCGTTTAGCCAGGTCGAAGACAATCGCGATCGGCCTGCGGAATTCGGGCAGCGCGATGTTGTTCCAGCGGCTGCCCTGATCGAAAAACTTGATGCGACTTTGCAACGGGCATCCGAAGTTTTGTCGCGGTTTACGGAAGCGGAATTGGTTGCTATGTTTGATATTCAGGGCTATCGCGTTAGCGGGTTGGAGGCGGTTTATCAGGTCGTCGAACATTTTGGGCTGCATCACGGGCAAATTGTTTACATCACGAAGATGCTGCGTGCGGCGGATTTGGGTTTTTATCGTGAGCTGGATAAGACTGGGCGGGCTTCGTAGAGCATGGCCTCAGGGGCTAAAGCCCATGTGTAGGAAGCTTAAGGGCACGACTAAAGTCGTGCCCTTCCCAAGAGCATTCCGCAGAATGGCTGGGCGTGGCAGTCGTAGCAAGGAACGAACAGCAGATTCCTCAGGGCTGAAGCCTTCGGAATGACAAATTCTTAAAGATACTTCTGAAGGATTCCCATTTTTATGACATCTTCCATTGCATTTCTGTTTCCGGGCCAAGGATCCCAGGCTGTTGGTATGGGTAAAGAGTTGGCGGAGAAGTATCCTGCCGCTCGACAAACGTTTGAAGAAGCCGACGATGCGATTGGCTTTTCGCTTTCGCAGTTGTGTTTTGAAGGGCCGGAGGATCAGCTACGGCTGACGGAGAACACACAGCCAGCGATCCTGGCGGTTTCCGTGGCGATGTGGCGCGTGTTGACGGACAACGGCGTACAACCCGAGTGGGTGGCTGGGCACAGTCTGGGAGAGTACTCGGCGCATGTGGCGGCAGGGACTTTGAGTTTTGCGGATGCCGTTCGCACGGTTCGCAGTCGCGGGCGCTACATGCAGGAAGCCGTGCCTGTGGGAGCTGGCGCGATGGCGGCGCTTCTTGGAATGGAAAGCGAGAAGGTACTCCAGATTTGCAAGGACGCTGCACAAGGCGAGGTCTGCGAACCCGCGAATAGGAATTCGCCGGAGCAGGTTGTGATTTCGGGAAATAGAGGCGCGGTTGAGCGAGCTGTAGCGCTGGCTACGGAGCGCGGCGCAAAGAAGGCTGTTCTGCTTCCGGTCAGCGCGCCCTTCCATTGTTCGCTGATGCAGCCTGCGCAAGAGCGGCTGGCGGCGGACTTGAAGGCTTTGCAAATGCAAAGCCCCTCCGTCCCCGTGATGTGCAATGTGGATGCGGCGCTGGTTGAGACCGCCGATGCGAGTCGGGACGCGCTGGTTCGTCAGGTGACCGGAGCTGTACGCTGGGACGAATGCGTGCGTGGGCTAATTGCCAAGGGCACGGAGACTTTTGTTGAAGTTGGTCCGGGGAAAGTGCTTTGGGGATTGATGCGGCAGATTGATCGCGGGAAGACTTCGTGGCAGACCTCGGATGATGCGGCGTTGCAGAAGGCGTTGCAGGGATTGACCGGTGCGAACTGATCGCGAACTAGAACCCCCGCCCTCTTTCGCAAAAAACGCGAAAGAAGAACGGGGCACCCGCTTTACCTGCGAGATTAGGGAAGTCAAAATCCAGCGGAGCAAGCTCCGCTGCCACACGGGCTTTTAGCACGGTGGGTAGCTGAGCGTTTTATCCGACTTCTCGACCCAGACGCGGGCTGGCATTACGCGGTCGTTGACGATGACTTCGACTACGATTCCGCTGCCTCCGCCGCGACATTCGCCGGAGGCTCTGATCTTGTGTGTCTTCACGATGCCCCACTCGCCTCCCGGCCCCCAGTCGGTATAGAACTCGTTGAAGGGATACTTCGGGTGCTGCTGCGGATGCTGCTTCCAGGTGGGGTCGTTCATCCAGATGCCGTAGGCGGTGTCATAGTCTTTGTTTTGGATGGAAGTGAAGAAGTTGTCCACAATGTGTTCCTGGGGCCAGTAGCGATAGAGCCACACGAGGAAACTGGTTAAGAGCAGCAGAAAAACTCCGACGCCAATCTTGATTCTGCGGCGGCGTGAGGGTCCGGGATCGTAAACGGGGGCATCCATCAGTGTCATAGCTCTCTAAGCATATATGGAACCCGCGGCGAGGAGAAAGTTCCCGGAAATATTTACCGTCTCGGTTAGAGATTCAGGGCGACGGCCACAAACGCGCCCGGGCGAGGCGCCTGGGGCTACGTGAGTCTTGCCTGACTGCGTGAGATAGAATCAAACGCGTTGCTATGGAGGTTCAGAAGTGACGGAAGATTTGCGCAAACCGATATTGCCCGGTAACGGGGCGAGCGACTACGAGCGCTACCTGCGTACGGATGAATTGCTGTCGCTGCAGAAGCCGACGGCGGAATTGCTGCATCCGGATGAGCTTACGTTTCAGGTAGTGCATCAGGCATCGGAGTTGCTGATGAAAGGCGCTGCTTGGGAATTGGAACGGGCGCGGGTGAAGATTGTCGCTGGCGAGTTTGCACCTGCGACGCGGTTGTTGCGGCGGGCGCATGGCATGCTGGAGCATCCGGTGGCGATGCTGCATATTCTGGAAAACATCTCTCCGTATGACTACCATTTGATTCGCGCTGGACTGGGGCATGGCAGTGGGCTCGATTCTCCAGGCTTTTTGGCGCTGCTGCATACCGCGCCCCGAATTGGGGATGCATTTCAGGAGCAACTGCGTGTTAAAGGATTGAAGGCGGATGACATCTATCGGCGGCACGAAGAGTTTTTCGATTTGCATGAGTTGGCGGAGGTCATGCTGGATTTTGATGAGCGCATTCAGGTGTTTCGGTTTCATCATTTGAAGCTGGCGCAACGGGTAATTGGTGGCGGCGTGCTTGGAACCATGGGGACTCCTGTGGAAGTCCTGCAGCAACGTATGCAACACCTGGCCTACAGGGAGCTTTGGGATCTGCGCAATCAGATTACTGCCGAGACGAATGCTTCTATGCCGGAGTAAGACCCAAACCTTTCACCACAGAGAACACAGAGGTTCACGGAGGAATTCTTTAGCTAGTACAAGTGCGGATGATATGTCTTCGAACGTGACGCGAGAACAGTTTCGTCAGGCTATGGGGAGTTTTGCTACCGGCGTCACCGTGATTACGGTGGCGGAGGCTGGGGGCGAAGTTCACGGCATGACCGCGAATGCTTTTACGTCGGTGTCGCTGGAGCCGCTGTTGGTGCTGGTTTGTGTTGATCATCGGGCTAAGACGCGGGCGCAGCTGAAAGAGAAGAAGCGGTTCGGGATCAACGTGCTTTCGGCGGGGCAGCGGGCGATCTCGGAGTTTTATGCACGGTCCACCGATGCTCATCAGCACGCTGAAGCAGCGGGCGCACGTTTTGACCGCACATCGCATGGCACGCCTGTGCTGCAGGGAGCGCTGGCGTTCTTAGAATGCCGGTTGCAGCATGAACACGAGGCGGGGGACCATACGATGTTTTTGGCGGAAGTGGAAGAGGTTGTTATTCGCGATGGCGAGCCGTTGCTTTATTTTCGGGGACGGTATCGGGCGGTGGGGGAAGATCTCTGATGCGAA